>JAGWVM010000061.1 GCA_018970895.1 Lysobacteraceae bacterium
TCAACGACTCGGTGACCAAGAGCAAGTTCGACAACCTCTACGGCTGCCGCGAGTCGCTGGCCGACGGCCTGAAGCGCGCGATGGACGTGATGCTGGCCGGCAAGACGGCCGTGGTGTGCGGCTACGGCGACGTCGGCAAGGGTTCGGCGCACAGCCTGCGTGCCTACGGCGCCCGCGTGGTGGTGACCGAGATCGATCCGATCAACGCCCTGCAGGCGGCGATGGAAGGCTTCGAGGTGAACACCGTCGAGTCCACCCTCGGCCGTGGTGACATCTACGTCACCACCACCGGCAACAAGGACGTGCTGACCATCGAGCACCTGAGCCAGATGAAGGACCAGGCGATCGTCTGCAACATCGGCCACTTCGACAACGAGATCCAGGTCGACGCGCTGAACAAGTTCCCCGGCGTGACCAGGCTCAACATCAAGCCGCAGGTGGACAAGTACACGTTCAAGGACGGCCGCGCGATCTTCCTGCTGGCCGAGGGGCGCCTGGTCAACCTGGGCTGCGCCACCGGCCACCCGAGCTTCGTGATGTCCAACTCGTTCGCCAACCAGACCTTGGCGCAGATCGACCTGTGGGCAAACAGGGACAGCTACGAGAAGAAGGTCTACATCCTGCCCAAGAAGCTGGACGAGGAAGTGGCCCGCCTGCACCTGGAGAAGATCGGCGTGAAGCTGACCACCCTCACCGAGTCCCAGGCGAAGTACCTCGGCGTGGCCGTGGAAGGCCCGTACAAGCCGGACCACTACCGCTACTGACCGGCGGCGGCGTTCCGCAAGGCCGAAGCGAAGGGCGCAGCGATGCGCCCTTCGTCGTTTGCGGCCGCCGCTGCTGTAAGAATCGGGCGGGCCGGTGCGTCTGAAGGGGTGAATCCACCCGGAGACACACCATGTCCCTCTCACTTTCCCGCGAAGGCGAGCCCATGACGGACAGCGCACCGCCCGACGTCAGTACCCTGGCCCGAGGCCATGGCCGCGCCGTCTACCTCGCCGCCTGGCGCGTGCTCGGCGACGCCGGGCAGGCCGAAGACGTGCAGCAGGACGTGTTCCTGCGCCTGCTGGAAAAGCCGCCCACCGACGTGGCCTCATGGCCGGCCTACCTCGCCGCGATGGCCACCCGGCAGGCGATCGATCGCCTGCGCAGCCGGCAACGCTGGCGCCGCCTGCGCCCGCTGTGGGCGGCCGCCGAACCCGAGGCCGCCGACACCGTCGAGCAGGACGCCGAGCAGGCCGAGCGCGCCCGCCGACTGCGCGACGCCCTCGCGCGGCTGAAGCCGAAACACGCCGAATGCTTCGTGCTGCGGCACCTCCACGGCCTGGACACCGCGGCAATCGCACGCGCCACCGGGCTCACTCCGAACCATGTCGGCGTCTGCCTGCACCGTGCGACACAGACGCTGGAATCGCTGCTCAACGACCGTGCGCGCCCCGCGCAGGAGGTGCTGTGATGGAACCGACCCTGTCCCCCGCCCTGACCAGCCACCTGCAGGCGCTGGCGCGTGATCCGTCACCGGCCGAACTCGACACCGCGCAGGCGAAGCTGGAGCGCCGCCTCGCCGGCGCCCGCCCGCGCCGCGTCCGTCCGGCCCGCTGGATCGGTGCGTTCGCCACCGCCGCCACCGCCTGCCTGGTGCTCGCCCTGGTGCTGATGCCGACCTCGCGCGGCGTCGCCTTCGACCTGGCGCTGAAGCACCTGCGCGACTTCCG
Source organism: Lysobacteraceae bacterium (assembly GCA_018970895.1). Classification (GTDB taxonomy): domain Bacteria; phylum Pseudomonadota; class Gammaproteobacteria; order Xanthomonadales; family Rhodanobacteraceae; genus Dyella_A. The sequence goes on from JAGWVM010000061.1 coordinate 1,713, forward strand.
GACCCTGTCGATGACCATCGAGCAGCAGTCGCAGGGCATCGCGATGCCGGCGATCCAGGTCCGCATGGACCGCGCCGGCGATGCCCGCACCGACATCGGCGAGGCCACCAGCGTGGTGGTGAACACCGCCGAGCATCGCGTGCTGACCCTGCTGCACCGCCCGCGCATGGCGATGGTGGTCACCCTGCCAGTGGATGCGAAGCCGCAACCCGACGCCGCGCTGAAGTGGCTGGACGCAATCCGCCAGTTCCGGGGCAAGGCGGTCGAACTGCCGGGGAAGCGCATCATCGATGGCCGCATCACCCACGGCTGGCAGCTCGACGTGCAGGGCATGCGCATTGCGCTGTGGGCCGACGACAACGGCGTGCCGCGGGCGGTCGAAGTCGGCGGCCACGGCATGGCGATGAGCCAGCACATCCACGTCACCGTCGACCCGCCGCTGGATGCCTCGATCTTCAGCACGGCGATCCCCGCCGGGTATCACGAAGCCCGGCCCGAGCGGGATTGAGCCGACACGGCAGGGCCCGACGCGCCGCGAGCACCGAGCCCGCGGCGCGTTGCCTTCATCGGGACCGCGGTCCGCAGCCCAGGGCGGCAAGCGCGTCGTGCAGGGCCGGCACCCGCATCAGCCAGGGCGCGGCCATGGTCAGCAGGCCGGCCACGATCACCAGCGCTCCCGCCCCATGGCGAATGCCGGGTCGCTGCAGCCAGCGTCCCATGCGCGCGCCCGACCAGGTCAGCGGCAGCATCACCGGCAGGGTGCCGAGGCCGAACGCCGCCATGGTCAGCGCACCGTGCGCCGCGCTGGCCTGCATCCATGCGGCCGCCAGCAGCGTGGTACTGAGTCCGCACGGCAACCAGCCCCACAACATGCCGGCCGCCAGTCGCCGCGGCACCGTGTTCGCCGGCAGCAACGGACGCAGCAACGGCTGCAGTGCACGCCAGATACGCACCCCCGGGCGCGACAGCACGTTGAAGCGGCCGCGGCGATCGAGCAGGCGCAGACCGGCAAGCACCAGCACCAGGCCGACGGCTACCCGCATCGCCACCGCCAGACCGGGAATCTCGAACACGCGCAGCAGGCCGTCGCCCATGCCGCCGACCAGCGCGCCGGCAAGCACGTAGCCACCGACCCGGCCGAGGTTGAGCTGCCATGCCCCGGCCCAGCCGGCCTGCGGCGCGCGAGCGGAAAAGCCGGTGGCGATGCCGCCGCACATCGCCGCGCAGTGGGCGCCGCCGAGCAGGCCGCTGAGCAGCGCCGCGGTGAGCGTGAGGCTATCGAGCGTCATCGTCCGGTTCGGTCGGCGTGGCCGGCGGGTCGTCGCGCAGGATGTCCAGCGCCGGGGTGTCCAGGTCGTCGAACTGGCCCTTGCGCACCGCCCACACGAAGGCACCAATGGCCGCGGCCAGCAGCACCAGGCTCAGCGGAATCAGCATCAGCAGGATGGTCATGGACGATGCTCCTCGCGCGAACGACGCATCAGACGCAGCGCATTGAGGGTGACGACCAGCGAGGATACCGCCATCCCGACCGCGGCCCAGCCCGGCGTGACGCGTCCCATCGCCGCCAGCGGCAGCGCGACCAGGTTGTAGCCGACCGCCCACAGGAAATTCTCGCGGATGATGCGCCGCGTGCGCCGGGCCAGCACGATCGCGGCCGGTATGCGCATCAGCTCGGGCGCGGTCAGCACCAGGTCGGCGGCGCGTTGCGCCAGCGCAGCGCCCTCGCCCATCGCCAGCGAGACGTCGGCACCGGCCAGCACCGGGGCGTCGTTGAGTCCGTCGCCGACCATCGCCACGGTGCGGCCCTGCGCCTGCAGTTCGTGGACCAGGGCGAGCTTGTCTTCCGGGCGTTGCCGGGCCCGCGCATCGCCGATGCCCAGGGTCGCGGCCATCCGCTCCACCGCGGCAGCGCCATCGCCACTGGCCAGATGCACGGTGAGACCAAGCGTCCGAAGGGCGTGGATGGTGTCGACCGCGTCGGCGCGAAGCCCCTCGCGCATCGTGAAGCGGGCAAACGCGCGCGTACCGTCGCCCAACCACAGCTGGCCGTCGTCGGCACGGCAGGCAGCGAAGGGTGCGACACCCAGCTTCCACTCGACGCCATCGATCCGGCCGGTGAGCCCCTGCCCCGCGACCAGTTGCAGCGACTCGACCGCGAGGTGTTCCTCCTCACTGGCGAACGCCGCGGCGATCGGATGGCCGCTGTCGCGCTCGAGCGCCGCGGCGATCGTGCAGGCAGCCGCCTCGTCGAGTTCGCCGAACACCTCCACCGCCTCGAGCACCGGATGCACGCGGGTCAGCGTGCCGGTCTTGTCGAACACCAGGTCGGTGACGCGGGCCAGGCGGTCGAGCGCACCGGCACGCACCGGCAGGATGCCGCGCCGCGCCAGCGCGCCGCTGGCCGCAGCCAGCGCCGCCGGAACGGCCAGCGACAGCGCGCACGGGCAGCTCACCACCAGTAGTGACAGCGCCACCTCGAACGCGCGCTCCGGCTCCACCAGCCGCCACCCCAGGTACACCACCAGCGCGGCCAGCAGCACGCCGCCGACGAACATGGCACCCATACGGTCGGCCAGTTGCGCCAGCGGCGGACGCTGCGCCTGCGCCTGCTCGACCAGCCGGGTCAGCTGCGACAGGCGCGTGGCCGTACCGATGCCGGTGATGCGCAGGCGGGCGGGCGTCTCGCGGCAGTGCGTGCCGGCATAGACCGGATCGCCGGCACGCTTGGTCACCGGATGCGACTCGCCGGTAAGCAGGGCTTCCTCGAACCGCGCGTGCGGATCGAGCAGCTCGCCGTCGGCCGGCACCGCCTCGCCGACGGCGACGCAGGCCACATCGCCCACCCGGAGGGCCGACAGCGGCACCGATTCGCGCGTGCCGTCGGCCCGCTCGCGCACCGCCAGCACCGGGCGCGCGCGCGCCAGCGTGTCCACCTGCGCGCTGGCGATGCGTCGCGCGCGCTGCTCCAGCAGACGGGCCAGCAGCAGCAGGAACACGAACATCGCGGCCGCGTCGAACCACACGTGCGGTCCGCCGCGCACGGTGGCGATCGCGCTGGCGAAATAGGCGAGCAGGGTCGATCCGGCGACCAGCACGTCCATGCCGAGGTGGCGTCGCCTGAGCCCGTTCCAGGCCCCGTCGATGAAGGGCCATCCGGCATAGAAGACCACCGGCGTGCACACCAGCAGGGTGAACAGGCGGAACAGATCCCGCGTGGGCACGCTCATGTGGTGGTTGAAATCGAGATACGCCGCCTCGGACAGCATCATCGTCTGCATCGCACCGAGCCCCGCCACGCCCAGGCGAAGCAGCCACTGCCGGCGGTCGGTCACGCGCTGGCGCTCGGCCGCGGGATCACCGGCCAGGTACGGCCGGTAGCCGAGCATGGCCAGCTGCCCGAGCACCGCAGAGAGCCGCGTTCGCGCCGGATCCCAGGCGATGCGGATCCGCCCCGTGACCGCGTTGGCGCCGGCATCGAGCACACCCGGTGCCCGCTCCAGCGCGCGGTCGATCAGCCAGGCGCAGGCCGCGCAGCGCATGCCGTCGGTGAGCACGGTGATCTCGCAGCCGCCATCGACCGGCACGGTGTGCTCGGCCAGCAGCTCCTCGCCGTCCCAGGCACCGAAGTCGCTCGTGCCGGCATCGACCCGCGCCGCCGCGTCGCTGCGCAGGCGGTAGTAGTCGCCCAGGTCGGCGTCGCGGATCCATTGCGCCGCGGTGGCACAGCCGTGGCAGCAGAACGGCTGCGTCGCACCCTCGAGCGCAAGCCACACCGGCGAGGCCGGCAGGCGTTCGCCGCAGTGGAAGCAACCCGGCCCGACGCGCTGGTCCACCGGCACGGCCCGCCTTACGGCGCCAGCCGTGCGAAGCGCGCCTCGGCCGGCCACCGCCCCTGCAGATGCCACGGCGCCCGGTCTGACGTGGCCTCGATGCGCCAGCTGTGCGCGTCGCTGATTGCTCCGGCCCCCCGCCAGCCCAGCTCGCTGGGCTTCAGGCGCAGGGTCAGCACCTCGGCGGTCGCGTCCTGCGCGGTCAGCACGACAGTGAGGTCGCCGCCCCGGGTGATGCGCGCATCGGTCGGCACCGCTTCGATCATGCCGCCGTTATGGCGCAGGATCAGCTCGGTCACCGGCCGGGATCCCCGGGTCTGCGGTGCCGCTTCCGCGGTCAGCTGCAGGTGACCCAGGCGAGTGACCTTGTCCGGCGTGTCGGTGGTCGGGCCGGCATGGTCGACGGCGGCGAACAGGAGTGCGAAACCGATCGCCACCATCGCAAATGGCAGGCCGATCAGCATCCACACCATGGGTTCGCGCCAGGCATTGCGGGGCTTGTTCATGGTGAAGGTCCGAAGAAGCTGCTGTCGATGGTGGCGGTGGCCGGCGTGTCGACGCCATGCACGGTGAAGTGCACCACGTGGCGCCCGGTGGTTTCGGAGGAGGCTGCCACGGTCACCGGCACCGAGAGCACTTCGCCGCTGGTGGCGGCCACCGTTTTCGGGCCACCGCGCAGCGCGAGATCCTGAAGGTCCGCGCCAGCGGCGACCTCGATGCGGTAACGGTGCGTCTGTTGGGTCTTGTTGACCAGCTTGATGGTGTAGCTGTTCTCGATATCGCCGTCGTCGGCCTGCGCGTACATGGCGTTGCGGTCGCGCAGCGCCTCGGCCAGCAGCGGACTGCGATGGGTCACGCCCCAGCCCCAGGCGGCGGCCAGCACGGTCAGCAGCAATGCGTAGACGATGATGCGGGGACGCAGCACCCTGGCCGGCACGCCATCGATCGCATTCTGCGTGGAATAACGGATCAGGCCCCGCGGGTAGCCGACCTTGTCCATCACCTCGTCGCAGGCGTCGATGCAGGCGCCGCAGGCAATGCACTCGTATTGCAGCCCGTTGCGGATGTCGATGCCGGTCGGGCACACCTGCACGCAGATCGTGCAGTCGATGCAGTCGCCCAGTTCCTCGAGGGCGAACTTCGGCAGCGGCTCGACCTTCACGCCCGGACCGCTCAGCGTGATCGTGCCGCTGGCCTGGGTGCGGTTGTCCGCCGCCGACGGATGCCGGCTGGCGCGGAACACGTAGTCATAGGCCGCGACCTTGTCGAGCAGTCCGCGGGCGCGCTCCAGCACCGTCGCCAGGCCGCGCTTGCGCGGACCGCGCGGCTCGCCGCGCATCGGGTCGTAGGCAATGATCAGCGTGTTGCGGTCGAACATCGCGCTCTGGAAACGGGCGTAGGGGCACATGTACTTGCACACCTGCTGGCGCAGGAAGCCGGCGTTGCCCCAGGTGGCGACGCCGTAGAAAACGATCCAGAACGCCTCCCAGCCGCCGAGCTGGAACGGCACGCGCCGTGCGAGGTCGGCGATCGGACTGAAGAAGCCGACGAAGGTGAAGCCCGTCCACAGCGAGAACAGCGCCCACGCCAGGTGGCGACCGCCCTTGCGCAGGATCTTCTCGCGGTTCCACGGCATCGCGTCGAGCTTGATGCGCTTGTTGCGGTCGCCCTCGATCCAGCGCTCGATCCACAGCGAGACCTCGGTCCACACCGTCTGCGGGCAGGCGTAGCCGCACCACAGCCGCCCGGCCAGCGCGGTGAAAAAGAACAGCGCCAGCGCGGCGATGATCAGCAGCATCGCCAGGAACAGGAAGTCCTGCGGCAGGAACAGCAGGCCGAAGATGTGGAACTGGCGCGCCGGCAGGTCCAGCAGCACGGCCTGGCGGCCGTCCCAGCGCAGCCACGGGAACAGGTAGAACATGCCCAGCAGCCACGCCACCGCGGCGACGCGCAGGCGGTTGTAGCGACCGGACACCTCGCGCGGGTAGACCTTGCGCTCGCTCACGTAGAACGAGTCGCTGCCTTCCTCGACGAGCTTGAGGGGAATGCGGGACGTCATGGGCGGTGGTCGGGCGCGCCGGATGCGGGGTGGAACGCCCGGCGCGGCCTCAGCAGGATCCAGGTGAACAGGCTGGAGGCGGCAGTGCCGACCCAGGCGAGGAAGAAGCCGAGCGTGTAACCGAGTTCGCGATCCAGGTGCAGCGTCGGGAAGGTCATGTCCTGCAGCGCCAGCGGATCGACGTAGGCGAAGAACACCATGGTCATCACCCCCGCCGAGAAGAAGCTCGGCCAGAGGATGGCGCCGGCACGCCGGAGCAACCGGCGCGCCGGGGCGGAGGGTTGCCCGTCCGCCAGCCGGTTCACGGAGCCGCCTCCGGCGGTGCCGTGTCGTCGTGCTTCGACAGCGTCCAGACGTAGGCGCCGACCAGTCGCACGCGGGTCTCGCCGAGCCGCGGTTCCCAGGCGGGCATGATGCCGTTGCGGCCTTCCGCGATGGTCTGGTGCAGGGCCGCCTTGCTGCCGCCGTAGAGCCAGTGGGCGGTGGTCAGGTCACGCGCGCCCAGCATCGGGTTGCCCTTGCCATCAGGGCCGTGACAGGCGATGCAGAGCGTGCCGAACATCGCCTTGCCGCGCTGTGCGGCCGCGTCCTCGGCATGGCCCGGCCTGGACAGCGACTGCACGTAGGCGACCATGTCGTCCACCGCCAGCGGACCGCCCTGCGCGGTCAGCACGGTGCCCCATGCCGGCATCACCGCGTTGCGACCGTTGCGGATGGTCTCCAGCACGCGGTCCGGCGTGCCGCCCCAGTACCAGGCCTGGTCGGTCAGGTTCGGATAGCCTTTGGCACCGAGCCCGGTGGAGCCATGGCAGGCCGCGCAGTTCTCGGCGAAGATCGAGCGCCCGATCGCCACCGCACCCGGGTCCCTGGCGAGCACGTCGATCGGCTTGCCGGCGTAGAGCTTCAGGGTCTCGTCAAGACGGGCATCCTCGGCCGCCTTGTCCAGCGCCCACTCCGACCGGGAGCTCCAGTGGCCGTAGCCGTGGAGACGGCCGACGCCGTACCAGAACAGGTAGCCGATGGCGAAGACGATGGTGATGTAGAACAGGTTGATCCACCAGCGCGGCAGCGGCTTGTTGTATTCCGTGATGTCGCCGTCCCACACGTGGCTGGTGTCCTCCGGCGCGGGGTCGCCCGGACGACGCTTCACGTTCGCTCCCAGCAGCCACAGGCAGCCGGCGATGTTCAGCGCCACCAGGATGACCACGTACCACGTCCATCCCGAGGTCATCATGGCGTTTCCTCCCCGTTGTCGTCTTCCAGCGGCATGCGTGCGGCCGCATCGAGCGCCGGCTTGTGCCGCGGCAGCCACAGCCAGATCCAGCCGCCGACGAACAGCACCAGCAGTACCGCAGTGATCAGTCCAGCGAACATGTCATTCCCCCCCCTGCGGCAGCTTGTCGTCGGCCGGCGTCAGGTGCGTACCGAGGTGCTGCAGGTACGCGACCACCGCGTCCTGCTCGGTCTTGCCCTGGACCGCCTCCGGCGCCGCCGCGATCTCGGCGTCCGAATAGGGCACGCCGATGCGCTGCAGTGCCCTCATGTGGCGGGCCACTTCCTTGCCGTCGAGCTTGTTCTTCTCCAGCCATGGGTAGGCCGGCATGATCGACTCCGGCACCACGTCGCGCGGGTTGTGCAGGTGCGCGCGCTGCCAGTCGTCGGAGTAGCCGCGCAGGCCGACGCGGGCGAGGTCCGGTCCGGTGCGCTTGCTGCCCCACTGGAACGGATGGTCGTAGACCGACTCGCCGGCCAGCGAATAGTGGCCGTAGCGCTCGGTCTCGAAGCGCAGCGTGCGGATCATCTGCGAGTGGCAGTTGTAGCAGCCCTCGCGCAGGTAGATGTCCCGGCCGGCCAGCTGCAGCGCGGGGTACGGCTTGATCCCCGGCAGCGGCTTGATCGTCTCGGCCTGGAACATCAGCGGGACGATCTCGGCCAGGCCGCCGAAGGAGACGGCGGCGGCGATCAGGATGGCCATCAGGCCGATGTTCTTCTCGATCTTTTCGTGGAAGTGCGTCGATTCGGTCATGTCCGTCCCCTCAGGCCCTGGCATCGGCGGCGTCTGCCGGCAGTACCGGCTGCGCGACGATCGCGCCCCGCGCCTGCTGGAAGGTCCTGAACACGTTCCAGGCCATCACGAACATGCCGCTGAGCACGATCAGGCCGCCGCCGAGGCGGAACAGGTAGTAGGGCTTGGTGGCGTTCAGCGACTCGACGAACGAGTACACCAGGGTGCCGTTGTCCGGGTCGGTGGCGCGCCACATCAGGCCCTGCATCACGCCGGCGATCCACATCGAGGCGATGTACACGACCACGCCGATGGTGTGCAGCCAGAAGTGCGTGTCGATCAGCTTGACCGAGTACATCTGCTGCTGGTTGAGCAGCCGCGGCAGCATCGCGTAGATCGAGCCGATCGAGATCATCGCCACCCAGCCGAGTGCGCCGGAATGCACGTGGCCGATGGTCCAGTCGGTGTAGTGGCTGAGCGAGTTGACCGTCTTGATCGACATCATCGGCCCCTCGAACGTGCTCATCATGTAGAACGAGAGCGAGACGATGAGGAACTTCAGGATCGGGTCGGTGCGCAGCTTGTGCCAGACACCCGACAGGGTAAGGATGCCGTTGATCGCACCGCCCCACGAGGGCGCCAGCAGGATCAGCGAGAACACCATGCCCAGCGACTGCGCCCAGTCGGGCAGCGCGGTGTACATCAGGTGATGCGGGCCGGCCCACATGTAGATCGCGATCAGCGCCCAGAAGTGCACGATCGACAGCCGGTAGGAGTAGATCGGCCGGCCGGCCTGCTTGGGCACGAAGTAGTACATCATGCCGAGGAAGGCGGTGGTCAGGAAAAAGCCGACCGCATTGTGGCCGTACCACCACTGCACCATCGCATCGACCGACCCGGAGTAGATCGAGTACGAGGTCATCCAGCCGGACGGGATCGCCAGGTTGTTGACGATGTGCAGCAGCGCGATGGTGATGATGTACGCGCCGTAGAACCAGTTGGCCACGTAGATGTGCTTCACCTTGCGCTTGGCGATGGTGCCGAAGAACAGCACCGCGTAGGAGACCCAGACGATCGCGATGGCGATGTCGATCGGCCACTCCAGCTCGGCGTATTCCTTGCCCTGGGTGTAGCCCAGCGGCAGGCTGATCGCCGCCGCCACGATGATCAGCTGCCAGCCCCAGAAGACGAACGCGGCCAGCTTGTCCGACAGCAGCCGGACATGGCAGGTGCGCTGCACCGTGTAGAGACTGGTGGCGAACAGCGCGCAACCGCCGAACGCGAAGATCACCGCATTGGTGTGCAGCGGCCGCAGGCGGCCGAAGGTGAGCCAGGGCACGTTGAAATTGAGTGCCGGGAAGTAGAGCTGTGCCGCGATCAGCACGCCGACCAGCATGCCGACCACGCCCCATACCACGGTCATCACGGCGAACTGCCGCACGACCTTGTCGTTGTAGTTGCCCACTGGGCCCCCTCCTGAATGTCGGAACGGGCGCATGGTCGGCGATGCGTCGCAGGGTCTTACTGATGCCGGTCAAAAACTTGCGATCCGTCCCCCGGGACAGCTTGTCGCAGACCCGGCGGCAACGCCGGGCGGCTATTCCATCTTTTCATCGCGACATAAAGATATATACTGCCGCGACCGCTTTGCCGGCCTTACCGCCATGCCCACGATCAGCTTCGAGTTCTTTCCGCCCAAGACCGACGAGCAGCGCGCCCAGCTCGATCGCAGCGCCGCTGCGCTCCGCGCGCGCGGCCCGGAATACGCTTCGGTGACCTTCGGCGCCGGCGGCTCCACCCTCAGCTACACCGGCGAGACGGTGGCCCGCCTGCACCGCGAGCACGGGCTGGACGTGGCGCCGCACCTGTCCTGCATGGGCGGCACCCGCCGCGAGATTGCCGAGCTGCTGGAAGGCTACCGGACCGCCGGCTACCGCCGCATCGTGGCGCTGCGCGGCGATCTGCCCTCCGGCATGGCCTCGCCCGGCGATTTCCGCTACGCCGCCGAGCTGGTGGGGTTCATCCGGGAACACTCCGGTGATCATTTCCACATCGAGGTGGCCGCGTACCCCGAGACGCATCCCCAGGCCGACGACGCGCTGGCCGACCTGCGCCACTTCAAGGCCAAGGTCGACGCCGGCGCGGACGGGGCGATCACCCAGTACTTCTTCAACGCCGATGCCTACTTCCGCTTCGTCGACGACGTGCGCCGGCTGGGCGTGGCCGTACCGGTGGTGCCGGGCATCATGCCGATCGGCAACTTCAGCCAGCTCAAGCGGTTTTCCGACGCCTGCGGCGCGGAGATCCCGCGCTGGATCGTCAAGCGCATGCAGGCCTTCGGCGACGACGCCGAATCGGTGCGGCAGCTGGGCGCCGAGGTGGTGGCGCAGTTGTGCCGCCGGCTCCTGGAAGGCGGCGCGCCGGGCCTGCACTTCTACACGCTGAACCGCGCCCGGCCGACACTCGCGATCCTCGACCAGCTGCACTGATCGCACACGGAGCCGGCCCTATGCTGGCCGGATGCGTCCACCGTGCACCGCCGTCCTGCTGCTCCTGGCTCTCATGGCCGGTCCGGCCGCGGACGGGCAGGACGCGATCCACCGCTGCCTCGATCCGACCGGGCGACCGGTGTTCACCGACCGGCGCTGCAGCACACTGGACGCCACCCCGGTGCAGCCGACCGTCGCGGCGAGCGTCGCCCGACCCGGCACGCCCCGGCCGGCCGACATGGCGCCGCAGCTCTGCGCCGCCGACCCGGCCGCGCTGCGCCAGCAGGTACTGGATGCGTTTGCCCGGCACGAACCCAACCGGCTGGCCGGCCTGATGCTGTGGGACGACTACGGCGAGCGCGGCGCGGTGGAACGCATCCGGGCGCTGGGTGCCCTGGTCGACCGGCCGCTGCTGGACCTGCGCGACGACGACGGCGGAACCGGCGCCTGGCACGCCGCGGCCGGACCGGCCGCCTCGATCTACGACGCCAGCCGACCCTTGCGCGACCAGCTCGACGACCCGTCGCCGGCCACGCCAGCCGCCGTGTCCACCGATCCACGGGCGCTGATCGCGATCACTCCGGGCGACGACGGCGCACCGCGCGAGACCCGCTTCGCAATCGAGCGCCGCGCCGGTTGCCTGTGGCTGCAGCCACCGGCCGGATGACCTCCGTCCGGGGCGACGGTCGGGGCGATCCGTTATCATGGGCGGTCCCCAACGGAGAACCGTCATGGCGCAGCAATACCCCGAATGGATCTGGCAGAACGGCGAGATCAAGCCGTGGAAGGACGCCACCACCCACGTGATGTCGCACGCCCTGCATTACGGCTCGTCGGTGTTCGAAGGCATCCGCAGCTACGCCACGCCCGAGGGCGCGGCGATCTTCCGTCTCACCGATCATCTCAAGCGCCTGTACCAGTCCGCGCGCATCTACGACATGGAGCTGCCCTACTCCATGGACGAGCTGGCCCAGGCCTGCCGCGACATCGTCCGGAAGAACGGCCTCACCGCCGCCTACCTGCGCCCGGTGGCCTACCGCGGCCTGGGCGGCTTCGGCCTGTCCGCGGAAACCCCGATCGATGTGGCCGTGGCCACCTGGCCGATGGGCCCGTACCTCGGGCCGGGCGCGCTGGAGAAGGGCATCAGCGCCTGCGTCTCGAGCTGGCAGCGCTTTGCGCCGAACACCATCCCGGCCGGCGCCAAGGCCGGTGGCAACTACCTCTCCGGCCAGCTGATCGCGCGCGAGGCGCGCCGGCTCGGCTTCGGCGAGGGCATCGCGATGGCGTCCACCGGCCTGCTCAGCGAAGGCGCCGGCGAGAACCTGTTCCTGGTGTTCGACGGCGTGCTGCACACCACGCCGGCCAGCGCCTCGATCCTCACCGGCATCACCCGCGACACGCTCAAGGTGCTGGCCCGCGAGGAAGGCATCGAGGTGGTCGAGCGCGACCTCCCGCGCGAGTACCTGTATCTGTGCGACGAGCTGCTGATGTGCGGCACCGCGGCCGAGATCACCCCGATCAACGCGGTCGACGGCAAGCAGATCGGTCACGGCGTTGCCGGCCCGGTGACCCGCCGCCTGCAGGAGCTGTACTTCGGCCTGTTCGATGGCCGCACCAACGACAAGTGGGGCTGGCTGGAGCCGGTCTGACCCGGCCACCGCGGCACACACGAAAACGCCCCGCACCGCGGGGCGTTTTTTTGCCGCTCCGCGAGTGGATCAGCCGAACACGAGGCTCGCGACCGCACCGTTGCGGTCGCCGCGCGGCCGCATCGCCACCTGCCAGCCATACAGCTCGCACAGCCGGCGCACGATCGCCAGGCCGAGGCCGGCGCCACTGCCGCCGGCGCCCTCGCCGCGCACGCCACGCTGGAACAGCCGCTCGGCATCCTCCGGCTTGATGCCCGGCCCGGTGTCGATCACCTCGATGCCATTGGCGTCGACCTCGACCCGCACCTCGCCTTCCAGCGTGTACTTGATCGCGTTGCCGATCAGGTTGGTCAGCGCCACGGCCAGTACCGAGGCCGGCGCGTTCACGCTGACCGGCGTACGCACATCCAGATGCACGGCAATCGGCTTGTCGCGGATCTGCGGGCGCTGGCTCTCGATCACGTCGCCGGCGACCTTGGCCACGTCGGTGGTCTCGCCGCGGGTCGGCCCGCGCCGCTCGGCCCGCGACAGCAGCAGCAGGGCCTCGATCAGCTCGGTCGCCTGGCGCGAGGCGCGCTCGATGCGCTTGAGCCGTTCGGCCAGCTTGGGCGTGAGGTCCGGCGACCCCTGCAGCAGTTCGGTGGTGCTGGCGATCACCGCCAGCGGCGTGCGCAGTTCGTGGCTGACGTCGGAATTGAATTCGCGGTCGCGAGCGACCATCGAGGTGAGCCGCGCGGCGTAGTCGTCCAGTGCCTGGGCCAGCTCGCCCACCTCGTCGTCGGCAAACTCCGGTGCCAGCGGCTCGGCCTTGCCCAGCCGGCGGAACTCGCGCAGGCGCCGGGCCAGCTGGCTGACCGGCTTGAGCACCTTGCGCGACAGCCACAGGCCGATCGCCAGCGAGAGCAGGCCGAACAGGAACACGGCGCCGATGACGCTCATCAGCAACTGCTGCTTGCCCAGTTCGTCACGCGACACGTCGTAGCGCAGGAAGCTGTAGATCCCGTCCTTGTGCTCCACCGCCAGCTTGTAGCGGTGCAGCCGTCCCTCGGCATCCTTCTCGGAAATGTCGTGCACGCCATTGGACAGGCTCTGCCACGGCAGCGGTGCCTTGTAGATGGTGCGGTCGCTCCAGGTCCACGCCTCGACGATCCCGAACCGCGGCTGCTGGTCGGGATGCTCGTGCACCTGGCGATTGAGGTTGTTGACCTCGTCGATCAGCGTGGCGGTGACCAGTTGGTCCTCCACCCGCGATCGGATATTCAGCGCGGCAAAGGCGAACAGCGCGCTGAGGCCGAAGCCGAACAGCGCGAAGGAGACGACGAGGCGGAACCGCAGCTTACGCCTGGACTGCATCCGGATCGACCATGCGGTACCCGATGCCGTGGCGGGTATGGATCAGCGGCTTGCCGAACGGCTTGTCGATCGCCGCGCGCAGGCCGTGGATGTGCACGCGCAGGCTGTCGCTGTCCGGCAGCTCCTCACCCCACACCTTCTGTTCGAGGTCCTGCCGGGTCACCACCGAGGGGCTGGCTTCCATCAGCGCCTGCAGCAGCTTCAGGCCGATCGGGTTCAACTGGATCGACTTGCCCTCGCGGTTCACCGTGAGCGTGTCGAGGTTGAAGGTGAGATCGGCGACCTTCAGCACGCGGCTCTGCGGCCCCTTGCCGCGGCGTGCGAGCACTTCCAGGCGCGCGGACAGTTCCTGCAGCGCGAAGGGCTTGGTCATGTAATCGTCGGCGCCGGACTCGAAGCCGGTGAGCTTCTGCTCCAGCGCGTCGCGCGCCGTCAGCATCAGGATCGGCGTCTGCTTGTGCGCCTCGTGGCGGAGCTTCCTGGCCACTTCCAGGCCGTCCATGCCGGGCAGGGTCAGGTCGAGCACGATCACGTCGAAATCGTGGACCACCGCCAGGTGCAGGCCGGTGACGCCGTCGCCGGCGAAGTCCACCACGTGACCGCGGTCTTCCAGATAATCGCCAATGTTGGTCGCGATATCGCTGTTGTCTTCGATGACCAGTACGCGCATGGAACACTCCGGGCTGGCCGGCGCACGGGCCGACCCAACGATGCCAAGCTTAACAAGCCGTCGGGCCGATGGCGGAGGCCGTGCCCGCGGGAAAACGGAAGCAAAGAAAAGGCCCGGATGACTGTCCACGCGGGATCAGTACACCCGGGCCCAAGCTACTGCCCCGATACCGAATCTGCTGCCACCAGACGTTCAGGCTTCAAGTGCCAGGCAAATTGCAGTGGGCACGTTATAGGGGGGTGCCGGTTAGGATGCGGTTAATGCCCGCGGCAGCGGCACCGCGACGGTTCAGCGGACAGCGTGGCGCTCCAGGTGCCGCACGATGTGTCCCGCCACGTCCACGCCGCTGGCCGCCTCGATGCCCTCCAGCCCCGGTGAGGCATTCACCTCCAGCAGCAGTGGTCCGCGGTTGGACCTCAGCAGGTCCACGCCGGCCACGCCCAGCCCCAGCGCCTGCGCCGCCTGCACGGCGATGCGCTTTTCCTGGGCGCTGAGCGTGGCCTTGCTGGCCGTGCCGCCACGGTGCAGGTTGGCGCGGAATTCGCCGGCGCTGGCGTCGCGCTGCATCGCAGCCACCACCTTGTTGCCGACCACGAAGCAGCGCAGGTCGCTGCCGTTGGCCTCGGCGATGAACTCCTGCACCAGGAAGTTGGCGTAGAGGCCGCGGAACGCCTCGATCACGCTCTGCGAGGCGCTGCGTTTTTCCGCCAGCACCACGCCGGTACCCTGGCTGCCCTCGTTGAGCTTGATCACGTGCGGCGGGTCGCCCAGCATCGCCAGCAGGTCGGTGGTGTCGTCGGGGTTGTCGCCGAACACCGTCGCCGGCATCTGCAGCCCGTGGGAGGCAAGGATCTGCAGGCAGCGCAGCTTGTCGCGCGCGCGCAGCACCGCGTCGGACGGATTGGGCGTGTACACCCCCATCATTTCCAGCTGGCGCAGCACCGCGGTGCCGTAGAACGTGCTCTGCGTGCCGATGCGCGGGATCGCCGCATCGATGTCGCGCAGCGCCTTGCCCTTGTAGCGGATCGCCATGTTGTCCGGCGCGATGCGCACGTAGCAGCGCAGCGGATCGAGCACGCGCACCACGTGGCCGCGCTCGCGGGCCGCGTCGACCAGGCGCTGGGTCGAGTACAGCCGCGTATTGCGCGAGAGGATGGCGATCTTCATGGGGTGTCCGTGACGGCGCGCGAAACGCGCGGCTGGGTATAGGAAAGCCGGGGATCGATGACAAAGCGCCCGGCGATCGCGGTCCGCCCCAGCAACATGGGAAACAGCATGTGCCGGCGATCGGTCAGGCTGATATCGATCGGGAACGCCTCGCCGGCAAGGCTGACCGTGCTGCGGATGAACCAGCGTTCGCAGCGATGCCCGCCGGTGTCGGTGACCACGCGGCGATCGACGACCGGCGCCTCGGCCGCCCAGCTGCGCAGCCGGCGGCGCCCGCTGCTCACCTCGAAGCGCAGCCACTGCGCGCCGTCGCGCCGGAACGCCTCGAGCGCGTCGACGTGCAGCGCGCTCGATCGCGCCCCGGTGTCGAGCTTGGCCTTGAGTCCGGCGATGCCGAGATCCGGCAGCGCGACGCGCTCCCGCCAGCCGAGGGTGGTCAAAGCCGCCATGGTCAGCGCACGCGTCGGAAGTCGAGGGAGATCGATCGGGGGAGAGGAATGGAGCGGGTGAAGGGAATCGAACCCTCGTCAGTAGCTTGGGAAGCTACAGCTCTACCATTGAGCTACACCCGCATCGACGGAGGATGGTAACCGTCAATGCCAGCCTGGGGAAGGCGTCGGCGCCAAACGCCGGGTGAACCGGACATGGCAGCCGGCTGAACCGGCGTCGGCAGCCGTGCCCCGACCGCCCACGACGCCCGCGACGGCATGCCCATAATGCGACCGGGCCGGGTCACCTCGGCTCGACGCGAGGATCCGGGCGACACCGGATCACCGGAACCACGGAGAGGCCCATGCGCACGTCACGGTTTGACCGCCACGCCCCCGCCGCACCCTGGCGGGCGCTCGCCTTGGTGCCCATGCTGCTTGCGCTGGCGGGCGTCGCCCACGCGCAGACGGACGATGGTGACCCGCCCGACCGGGTGGCGCGGCTGTCCTACCTGGCCGGCGACATCGGGCTGCTGCCCGGCGGCGCGCAGGATTGGAGCAACGCGTCGGTGAACCGGCCGCTGACCACCGGCGACCGCCTGGCCGCGGGCGAGAATTCTCGCGCAGAGCTCGAACTGGACCGCGCCGCGCTGCGGCTGGACCGCGACACCGATGTGGGCGTGCTGCGCCTGGACGACCGCGTTGCGCAGTTCGAGCTGACCCGCGGCACGGTGAACCTGACGGTACGGGCGCTGGCTCCGGGCGAAAGCTACGAGATCGACACGCCGCGGGTGGCACTGGAGATGGACCAGCCCGGCACGTTCCGCATCGACGTCGATGCGCGGGACGGCGACACCGAAATCACGGCGTTCGACGGCCAGGCGGTGGTCTACGGCGCCGACCAGGCCAGCAGGCGACTGGTCGGCGGACACACCTACCGCTTCGACGACAGCTCGCTGGCACGCGTCGACGAGTCCTACGCCGGCAGTCGCGACGGCTTCGACACGTGGTGCGCCGACCGCGACCAGCGCTATGCCGATGCGCAGAGCGGCCGTTACGTGTCCGAGCAGGTGATCGGCTACCAGGACCTGGACGACTACGGCCGCTGGCAGGACGACGACCAGTACGGTGCGGTCTGGTACCCCAGCGACGTTTCCGCTGGCTGGGCGCCGTATCGCTTTGGCCATTGGGCCTACGTGGCGCCGTGGGGCTGGACCTGGATCGACGACGCACCATGGGGCTTCGCGCCCTACCACTACGGCCGCTGGGTCTACGTGCGCGATCGATGGGGCTGGATTCCGGGACCGCGCGATCTGCGTCCGGTCTACGCGCCGGCGCTGGTGGCCTTCGTCGGCGGCCGCGGCTGGAGCGCGTCAGTCGGGGCCGGGCCGCCGATCGGCTGGTTTCCGCTGGGACCGGGCGATTTCTATGATCCGTGGTATCGCGTGAGCATCGGCTACTACCGGCGCGTCAACTGGCACGACCGCGACGACGACTGGGATCGCCGCCGCGACCACGACCGGCGCGGCGATCATGACCGGCGCGAAGCCAACGAGCGGTATTTCAATGAGCGTTGGCAGCGCTATCACGAAGGCCGCGATCCGCCATTGCAGTTCGCCCATGAGCGTCCTCCGCACGGCATCACCGCGATGTCGCGCGAGGCGTTCGCCGAGGCACGGCCGGTGCAGGCACACCGGCTGCGACTGGACGCCAGCGAGATGCGTGACGCCACACTCCTCGGTCGTGCCGGTCAGCTGCCGGCGGCGCGCAGGCCTGCGCCCGCGGGCCGTCCGCCCGCGCCGCGCGGGGTGGAAACCCGTGCCTTCCAGCGACCCGTGGTGACGCATCGCCCGGCCGCCGGTGCCGGGCCCGATCGCGACGGTGCCTGGCGTGCCGACAGGCCTGCAGGACCGGCGCCAGGCCGGATCGCCATGCCCCCCGCAACGACCCGGACTCCTTCGCCGCGTTTCGCATCGGAGCACACGGACCAGCCCGGCCCGGCTCGCCGGGATGAACCGCGCCGGATCACCGGTACGCTGCCGACGGTGCCCCGCTTCGTGCACGCGCCCGTCGCACCGCGACAGGAGCCGGTGATCCGGCGCGAGTACGCCACGCCGGTACCGCAACCGCGCGCACTGCCGGTACCCCCGCGACTCGAACCAATCGGCAACGTGCCGCCGGAGACCCGGCGCTGGCCGCGCGCCGAACCGCGGATCGTGCAGGCGCCGTCGGAACGACCGGCCACTCGGCCGGAGCCACCACCGGCGCGGTTCGAAACCCGCTCGCCGGTCATGAACGACGTGCCGCCGCCACGCCGCGTCGAGCCGATGCCGCGCGCCTATGCGCCGCAGCCGCAGCCGCGGCCGCAACCGCCACCGCCACCGCCACCGCGGCAGTTCGCGCCACCGCCGCGACCGGCGCATGCCGCCCCGGTACCAAACCGGCAGCCACCGGAGAAAGAACGCGAGAACCCCGGCGCGAAGCGCTTCCAGCACCGCTGAGGCCGCGCGCCGGCGCGTACGACGATACAATCGGCCACTCGAACCCATCCCGGTCTGTCCATGCATGGACAGGCCGGTGCGTCGGCCGTTGCGGCCGCCCCGACGGATCACCGATGAGCGACGATTCCCACTCCGACGGCGCCCCGCCCGACGCCGACCACGACACGCGCCTGCGCCGGATCCGCAGCTTCGTGCTGCGCGAAGGCCGCATGACACCTGCCCAGCAGCGCGCCTTCGACGCGCACTGGTCACGCTTCGGCCTGGACTACCGCGGTGAGCCGCGCGACTTCGCAACCGCCTTCGGGCGAACCGCCCCGCGCGTGCTGGAAATCGGCTTCGGCAACGGCGAGGCGCTGGCCTGGGCCAGCGAGCACGATGCCGACCGCGACTTCATCGGCGTGGAAGTGCACGGCCCGGGCGTGGGTCGGCTGATGAACGCCCTGGCCGCCCGCGACGCCCACAACGTGCGCATCTACAAGCACGACGCGGTGGAGGTGCTCGAGCACGAAGTCGCTCCCGGCGCGCTGTCCGAAGTGCGCATCTGGTTCCCCGACCCCTGGCACAAGAAGCGCCACAACAAGCGACGCATCGTGCAGCCGGCCTTCGTGGCCCTGCTCGCTTCGCGCATGGCGGCGGACGGCCTGCTGCACCTGGCCACCGACTGGCAACCCTACGCCGAGCACATGCTCGAGGTGATGGAGGCCGCGCCGGACTGGCGCAATGCCGTGGCCCCCGGCGCCTATGCCGACAAGCCGGACTGGCGCATCGAGACCCACTTCGAGCGACGCGGACTGAAACTCGGCCACGGCGTCTGGGATCTGCTCTACCGCCGCCGCTGAAGCGCCATCAACGAAAGGATTCACCAGCCGTCATGCGCGCCCGCATATACTGCGCGACACGAAAGGGACGGGGCGCCGCGTGAGGCTTACTTCGCACCACCGCACGCAGTCGTGCGGCCTGGTCCCGTGCTGACGGCGTGCGATATCCAACCCGGCGAGACCTTTCCCCTTGGGCCTGACCCTCACTCCCGAAATGATCCTCGTGCTGGCCCTGGTGGCCTTCACCATGATCATGCTGGTGCTGGAGTGGATCCGCGCCGACATGGTGGCGCTGCTGGTGGTGGTGGTGATCGGCCTGACCGGCCTGAT
>JAGWVM010000209.1 GCA_018970895.1 Lysobacteraceae bacterium
CGTGCTGCGGCGGGCCTTGCAATCGCTTCACATCGCGTAGGGATAATCCCGGCACGTCTTTTACAGGGAGCCCGCATGAATTCGTTGCCGCCGATTGCCGAACGGGACATGCGCCGGGCCACCCTCTGCCAACTGCTGCACTGGCTGGCGATCGACCGTGTGCAGCCGCAGGTGCTGGCCGACGGCTACCTGCAGGCGATCGAGCGCATCGATCCACAGCTCAACAGCTACGTCGACGTGCGCGGCAGCCTGGTGCAGGAACAGGCCCGGATGGCCGGCAAGCGCCGCCGTGACGGCCTGATCGGCAGGCTCGACGGCATCCCCGTTGCGATCAAGGACAACTTCGACGTGGCCGGATGGCCCACCCGCGCGGGTCTCCCGGGGCGGCCGATCCCGGTCGACGACGACGCCCACGTGGTGTCGCGGCTGCGGGCATCCGGCGCGGTGCTGCTGGGCAAGACCAACATGGACGAGGGCGCGCTGGGCGTCACCACGGACAATCCGCACACCGGCGCCACCCACAATCCCTGGAAGCACGGCTACAGCGCGGGCGGCTCGTCCGGTGGCGCGGCGGCCGCGGTGGCCGCCGGTCTGGCCGTGGCCGCGGTCGGCTCGGACAGCCTCGGTTCGATCCGCATTCCTGCAAGCTACTGCGGCGTCTACGCACTCAAGCCCACGCACGGGGAGATCTCCGCCCGCGGGCTGGTGCCCGCCGCGCGCAGGCTCGACGCGGTGGGCCTGCTCGCGCGTGGCGTGGATGACCTCACCGTGCTGCTGCAGGTACTGGCCGGCTACGACGCCGACGACGCGCGTTCGCGCCGGCGGCGGGTCGCGTTCGACCTGATGGACTGGGAGCCGGGCCGGCTGCGCGCCGGCTTCCTGCCCGATCTCGCCGCGGTGGGCGTTGCGCCCGAGGTCGCCGCGGTGTTCGACGCGGCGATGGCAAAGCTGCCGCGCGAGCTGGGCGAGCGCCGCACGGTGGATTTCAGCGACTGGGATTTCGCCCGTACCCGTCGTGCCGGCCTGCTGTTGATGGAAGCCGAGATGCTTGGCACCTTCGCCGCGGACCTGGCTGACGACGAGCATCCGGTGTCGCCGCGCTTCCGTGCCATGCTCGATTTCGCCGCGCGCAAGTCGGCCGGCGACTATGCCAACGCCGATCGCGTGCTCGACGCGGCCACCTTGAAGATGCGCCGGCTGTTCGCCCAGGTGGACGTGCTGGTGCTGCCGACCACGCCGCAGGGTGCGTTCCCGCTCGACGGTCCCGCGCCGGATTCGATCGCCGATCTCACCAGCTTCGCCAGCCTCGCCGGTTGCCCGGCGGTGAGCATTCCGATGGGCACGCTGCCGGACGGACTGCCGGTCGGCCTGCAGCTGGTCGGTGCGCGCGGGTCGGACCTGCGCCTGCTGGAACTGGCCGGCATCGTCGCGGCCACGCTCGATGCCGAGCCGGCGTATCCGGCGATTGCCTGAGGTCGTCCCGATGGTCGCGACCGAGTGGCAGGCGCTGCCGTTGCCTGGCGCGGAGCTGGCGATCATCGAGCGCTGGCTGGCGCCGGACGAAGCCGATGCGCTGCTGGCCGAACTGCTGACGGCGATTCCGTGGGAGAACCATCGCATCCGCATGTTCGGTCGCGAGGTCGCCTCGCCGCGGCTGAGCTGCTGGATCGGCGATCCCGGCGCCAGCTACGTGTATTCCGGCACGCGCTTCGAACCGCATCCTTGGCCCGCGCCGCTGGCCACCCTGCGCGCACGGGTGGAGCAGGCCTGCGGCGCGCGCTTCAACAGCGTGCTGGCCAACCTCTATCGCCATGGTGACGACGCGATGGGCTGGCACAGTGATGACGAACCCGAGCTGGGCGAGCGGCCGGTGATTGCCTCGCTGAGCCTGGGCGCGGAGCGGACGTTCCGGCTGCGTCCGCGTCGGCCACGCGGCGAGCCGGCGCGGCGGGACGACATCCGCGGCCTGGTGCTGGCTCACGGCAGTCTGCTGCGCATGGCGGGCGACACCCAGCGGCACTACCGCCACGAGCTGCCGCGGGCCCGGGGCGTGCAGCAGCCGCGGCTGAACCTGACCTTCCGCCGGATCCTCGCGCCGCGCTGAGGCAGCACCGACCGCTTGGCTTGGCCCCGGCGCGGCGGCGATAATTCGCGCTTTCCCCAGGCTTGGCTCCCATGACTGCGAAGACCGTACTCAACGACACCCATCGCGCGCTCGGCGCCCGCATGGTCGATTTCGGCGGCTGGGACATGCCGATCAACTACGGCTCGCAGATCGAGGAGCACCACGCGGTGCGCCGCGACGCCGGCATGTTCGACGTGTCGCACATGACGGTGATCGACCTGCACGGGCCGCGCACGCGGGTGTTCCTGCGCCACCTGCTCGCCAACAACGTCGACAAGCTCAAGGTCGCCGGCAAGGCGCTGTACTCGTGCATGCTCAACGAGCGCGGCGGGGTCATCGACGACCTGATCGTGTATTTCTTCGACGACGCGCACTACCGGCTGGTGGTCAACGCGGCCACTCGCGCCAAGGACCTCGCGTGGATCGAGACGCAGGCCAGGGCGTTCGACGTCACCGTGAAGGAGCGCCCCGAATTCGCCATGGTTGCCGTGCAGGGTCCGAACGCGCGCGGCAAGGTGATCGGCCTGCTCGCCGAGGGCGACCGCCCGCGCATCGAGAAGCTGGGCAAGTTTGCCGCCGCCGCCGCGCAGGGCCCGCACGGCATGCCGCTGTTCGTGGCGCGTACCGGCTACACCGGCGAGGACGGATTCGAGATCATCGTGCCGGACGAACACGCGGTGGCCCTGTGGCAGGCGCTGGTCGGCGCGGGCGTGAAGCCCTGCGGCCTGGGCGCGCGCGATACCCTTCGGCTGGAGGCCGGCATGAACCTCTACGGCCAGGACATGGACGAGGACGTCTCGCCTTGGGAGGCCAACCTCGGCTGGACCATCGCGCTGGACGAGGGGCGCGACTTCATCGGGCGGGCCGCGCTCGAGGCGCAGAAGGCCGACGGGGTGAAGCGCGTGATGGTCGGCCTCGTGCTGGACGACAAGGGCGTGCTTCGCCACGGCCAGAAGGTGCTCACCGCGCAGGGCGAGGGCGAGATCCTCTCCGGCAGCTTCTCGCCCACGCTGGAGAAGGCGATCGCCTTCGCCCGCATCCCGGCCGGCGAGCCGGGCGACATCCGCGTCGACATCCGTGGCCGCGAGCTGCCGGTGCGCCGGGTGAAGTACCCGTTCGTGCGCGACGGCCAGCCCTGCGAGGGCATCTGACCGACCGCCGCCGGGACGACTCGGCGGCACCGGACAGGCGCGCTAGAATCGGCGCGTCCATCCTCCACCCACTCCAACGACTGGACCCGAACATGAGCGAGATTCCCGGCGATCTGAAATTCCTCAAGTCCCACGAATGGGCCCGCGTCGAGGACGACGGCACGGTCCGCGTGGGCATTTCCGACCACGCGCAGGCGGCGCTGGGCGACCTGGTTTACGTCGAGCTGCCCGAGATCGGTGCCAGCGTGCAGGCCGGCAACGGTGTGGCGGTGGTCGAGTCGGTGAAGGCCGCCTCGGACATCTATGCCCCCGTTTCCGGCGAGGTCGTCGCGATCAACGAGGCGCTGACCGACAAGCCCGAGACGATCAACGAGGACGCGTACGGCGACGGCTGGCTGTTCGTGGTTCGCCCGAGCGATCGCGGCGAACTGGACGAGCTGCTCGATGCCGATGCCTACGCCGAGCAGATCGAGAACGAAGACCACTGACGGAAGTCCGTCTGCATGCCTTCCGCGACGGCCGCGCAAGCGGCCGTCGTCGTGTCCGGCGTGCGCAAACGCGCCCGCTGACGAAAAATATTTTTCGGACGGCGCGGTGTCAGTCGCTTCCCATTCATGCATTTCCGTCCGTCCGCGATCGCCTTCGCGAGGGG
>JAGWVM010000210.1 GCA_018970895.1 Lysobacteraceae bacterium
GCTGCCGTCGACCCGGCCCGCGCCGCGACCGGAAAGCCGCCCGACCCCGCACCCGGCGCCGGCCACCCGTCCGGCGCCGCAGCGCGAGCAGCACCAGGGCAGGCCCACCGACCGTGGCCGCGGCAAGCCCACCGACCGCAAGCGCGACGACGACGGCGGGCACTGACCCGATCGTCCCAGCCCGCGCCCGCGCGGCTGCGGTTCCCGCTACACGCCGGGGATCGACATCCGGGCACCGCGGTGGATCGGCCCGAGACCGAGCATCAGTGGCGCGACCCCGTTCGCCGCGACAGCGGACGGGGTGCGCCACCGCCCCGTGTCCGCGCCGTCATGCCCGCACGGGCAGGTAGCCGGCGAGTTTCCCGCGGTGCCCAGTGCCGGACGGCGCCGGCCAGGCAACGTCCCGGCGCCTCACGAACTGCACGAGAGCATCGAGCAGCCCGCCTTTTCCTTCGCCCAGTCCGGGCGCCTCGCCGCGTAGTGGTCGCGGCCGGGCTGGTCGTCGTAGGGACGACGCATCACGTCCAGCAACGCATGCACGCCGGACAGGTCGCCCTGCGTCGCCCGGTCGATCGCCTCCTGCGCCAGGTAGTTGCGCAGCACGTAGCGTGGATTGACGCAGCGCATGCGTTCACGTCGCGCCGGGGGCGACTGCGGATCCTCGCCCAGCCGCTTCGCGTAACGCACCAGCCAGTCGCGCAGCTCGCCGTCGAAGCGCTGGCGCAGGGCCGCGTCGTAGAACGCGTCCTCCATCGCCGCCGTCGGCAGCGGCCGGGCCGGATCGACGTCCAGCAGCGCGCGGTAGAACAGCGTCATGTCGACCTGGGCCTGCGCCATCAGCGTGTGCAGCTGGCCGTGCAGCGCATCGTCCTCGCTGCGCGGCTCGGCCAGCCCCAGCTTGTCGGCCTGCATCCGCCGCTCGATCGTGGCGTAGCTGCTGGCATACCAGTCCAGCCCGGCCTGCAGCGGCTCGGTGCCGGCGAACAGCGGCGACAGCGCCGAGGCCAGCCGCGACAGGTTCCACCACGCCACCTGCATCTGCTGGCCGAAGCGGTAGCGACGGCGACCGGCGTCGGTGGTGTTCGGCGTCCAGTCCGGATCGTAGTTGTCGATCCAGCCGTAGGGACCGTAGTCGATGGTCAGGCCGAGGATGGACAGGTTGTCGGTGTTCATCACGCCGTGCACGAACCCCACCCGCATCCAGTGCGCGACGGTCTGCGCGGTGCGTTCGCACACCTCGCCGAACCACGCCGCGTACAGCGCCTCGCCCGAGCCTTCCAGGTGCGGGAAATCGCGACGGATGGTGAACTCCATCAGCTGCCGCAGCAGCGTGTGGTCACCCCGCGCATACGGCAGCTCGAAGTGGCCGAACCGGATGAACGACGGCGCCACCCGGCACACCACCGCACCGGGTTCGAACTCGGGATGCCCGTCGTAGAACATGTCGCGCAGCACCGATTCGCCGGTGCCGACCAGGCTCAGCGCTCGCGTGGTCGGCACGCCGAGATGGTGCATCGCCTCGCTGCACAGGAACTCGCGAATCGATGAGCGCAGCACCGCCCTGCCGTCCGCCGTGCGCGAGTACGGCGTGGGCCCGGCGCCCTTGAGCTGCAGCTCCCAGCGCTCGCCCTTCGTGGTGACCACCTCGCCCAGCGAGATCGCCCGGCCGTCGCCCAACTGCCCGGCCCAGTGGCCGAACTGGTGCCCGCCGTAGTTGCTGGCCCAGGGCTGCATGCCCTCCAGCAGGCGGTTGCCGCCGAACACCTCGGCGAACCAGGGCGCCACCACGTCCGCCTCGCCGAAGCCCAGCGCCTGCGCCATTTCCGGCGAATGCACCAGCAGACGCGGCGCGGTCACCGGGGTGGGATCCACGCGCGAATACAGCGCGCCTTCCACCTGCCGCCGCCGCGGTCCCGTCTCGGGATCACCGGGCAGTTCGCGCAGGAAGGTGTTGTCGAAGTGAAGTGCGGCCATCCCGCGATGGTCGAGGCGACCGGCCGCCCTTACAAGGGGCTGGCCCACCCCGACCGGTCGTGGATCACGCCGATGCCTTGCTGGGGTTGAGCAATGCGTGCAGCCAGGACTGGATCGGCTGCGGATGGGAGACCAGATAGCCCTGGATCACCTCGCAGCCCTCGAGGTCGAGGAAGCTGGCCTGCGCCTCGGTCTCCACGCCCTCGGCGACGAGGTGCAGCGACAGCAGCCGGGCCATGGAAATGATCGTGCGGACGATGGCCTCGTCGCCTGCACTGCGGCCAATGCCCGCCACGAAGCGCTTGTCGACCTTGAGCTCGTGCAACGGCAATGCCTGGAGATAGCCGAGGTTGGAGTATCCGGTGCCGAAATCGTCCACCGAAAAGCGTACGCCGCGCGAGGTGAGCTCCTTCATCCGCCGGATGGTGGACTCCAGGTCACGGATCAGCAGCCCCTCGGTGACCTCCAGTACCAGCCCGTCGCCGCGGGCTCCGGACTCCTCCAGCGCCTGCCGGACCTGGCGCACGAAACGCGGATCGAGGAACTGCGCCGGGCTGACGTTGACCGACAGCGAGCACGGCACCCCCACCTGCTGCAACTGGGCCAGCACCAGGCAGGCGCCACGCAGCACGAACTCGCCAAGGCGGATGATCTGACCGGAGTCCTCCGCGATCGGGATGAACTGCGACGGCGGGATCATCCCCCGGACCGGGTGTTTCCAGCGCACCAGCACCTCGGCGCCGACGAGCCCGCTGCGCAGCGACCGTTGCGGTTGCACATGGAGCTGCAGCTGCCCGCTCCTGAGCGCTTCCTCCAGTTCCTGCTCCAGCTCCAGGCGCTCCGCCACCTCCTGCTGCATGTGCGGCTCGAAGAAGGCAATCTCGTTCGGCCCGTTGCGCTTGGCGCGGTACATCGCCGTATCCGCCTCGCGGATCACGTCGTCGATCCCGTCGCGGCCGCACGGATACACCGCGATACCGATACTGGCGGTCACCTTGTAGCGCTGGCCTTCCACGTCCATCCGCCCGGACAGCCGCTGGCGGATCTCCTCGGCACGCAGCATGGCCCGCCGCGCCGCGTCCTCGCGATCGGCCGCCTGGGCGGCCATCAGCACCACGAATTCGTCGCCGCCCACGCGGGCCACGCATTCCTCCGGCCCCGCCCCGCTGGCGAGCCGTGCAGCGACCTCCAGCAGGATCCGGTCGCCTATACGGTGACCCCGGGCGTCGTTCACCTGCTTGAAATTGTCCAGGTCCACGAACAGCAACGCACCGCATGCATCGGTGCGAGCGGCCTGCGCCAGCTGGTCCTCGAGCCGGTTCATCACCACCACGCGATTCGGCAGGCCGGTCAGGGTGTCGAAATAGGCCAGCTGGTGCACGCGCTGCTCGACGCGCTTGTAATCGGTGACGTCGGTGATGAAGCCGTGCCACAGCACGCTTCCGTCTTCCAGCCATTCCGGCTGGGCGTTGCCGCGGCGCCAGCGCTCGCCCTGCAAGGGCAGCACCACGCGGAAATCCTGCTGCCACGGCGTGAGGTTCTGGGCCGACTCGCGGATCTCGGCCGAAACCACGTCCAGGTCATCCGGGTGCAGGCGCGAGAACACGATCGACGCATCCTCAGCCACCTGCTCCGGCGTCACCTCGTAGATCGACCACATGCCTTCGCTGGCGAACGGGAACGACGAGTGGCCATCGGGATACAGCCGGTACTGGTAGATCACGCCGGGCACGTTGTGGGAGAGCGCAGCGAGCAGCTTTCGTGACGAGCGGGACTCGCGCGAACTCGCAGCGAGCAGCCGGTACTGCCGACGCAGGTCCAGCTGGGCCATCACCTGCTGCGCCAGTACGCGCAGGGTTTCCCGGTCATTCTCGACCAGCTCGCGCGGCGCGCGGTCCATGATGCACAGCGT
>JAGWVM010000062.1 GCA_018970895.1 Lysobacteraceae bacterium
CACCCGCGGCCACCCGGTGGCCGCGGGTTTTTTGTGCGCTCAGCGCACCGGTTTGGCCATCCGCAGAAGGTCGGTGCCGTAGCCGGCGGACTCGTACAGCGCGCGCGCCCGCTCGTTGCCCGGGAAAACGGCCAGCGTGACCAGCGCGCAGCGGTGTTCGCGCGCCCAGTCCTCGGCGTGCTGCAGCAGCGCGCGCCCGATGCCACGGCGCTCCTCGCCCGGTGCCACCACGACATCGGAGATGTGGCAGTTGGTGCGGCCGGTAAAGAAGTCCTGGGTCTTCTGCAGGTGCAGGAAGCCTACCCGCCTGCCGTCGGCGTCCTCGGCCACGAACAGGAAACTGTTCGGCGGCTGATCATCCAGGTGATGGGCGATGTCGCGGCGGATGCCCTCGATGCACTCGTGCCGCCGACGCCAGGCCGGCAGGTCGAATTCGACGAAACGCGGGACCAGCCCGAGGATGAACTCGTCGTCATCCTCGGCCAGCCGGATCAGGAACGTGGGTTCGCTCATGCGCAGACCGGACAGTGCAAGCCTGCCCCGGTTTCTACACCGGCACGCGGGTGCGGTGGAAGTCCCGTCCGGTCACAGGCGCACCTGCACGCCGGCGGACCACAGCCTGCCGGGTTCGATCTGCAGCCCGTTGACGCGCTCGTACAGCGGCACCTGCACGAAAACGAAGGCATCCACGCGACGACCGAGTTTCACGCCCAGTCCCGGGCTGAGATAGGCGAACGTGGCGCCGCTGTTGGCGACGTCGGCGAATGCGCCGCTCTCGCGCTTTTCACCGTGCAGGTTCAGCTGCAGCTGCGGCGTGAGGATGCCGGCATCGAGATAGCGCAGGCCGAGGTTCACGTTGACCGAGTTGCCCGGTCGGAAGCCGTCACGGGCGTTCATCGGTATTTCGGCCATGGCCTGCCCGAAGTAGCCGATCGACGCGCTGAGATAGCCGAACCGGTAGACGCCGAGCAGGGCATCGGTGGTGCCGGTGCCCCGCTGCAGACCGCGGTCGAGCAGCTCGCCCGCCGCGGTGCCGGCGTCGAAGCGCTGCTTGAACGTGCCGGTGGCGAGCTTCACGCCGAACTGCACGCCCGTGCTCGCGTCCGGACTGAAGCCCTGGTAGCGGCCTATCACGCGGATGTCGCCGAGGCCCTGCCCGTGGGACGAGGACAGCGTGGTCTGGCCTTCCGGCCAGGTCTGGTGGTCGCGGCCCAGCCAGGGCAGCTGCACCGACAGACCCCAGGCCCGGTTGAAGCTGTAGTCGAGGCCGAGCAGCGTGTTGCGGTTGATGGTCCGGCGCTGCAGTTCGGTGTCGCTGGGCAGGCTCACGCTGCCGAAGGCGACGCGATGCGTGCCGGCGACCAGGCGCGACTGGTCGAAATAGTCCTGGCGCAGGCTCAGGTGCAGGCCGCGCGAGGTGGCGTAGCCCTGGCTGGCCCAGTCGGAGTTGAGCGAGCAGCCGCAGGTGGAGCAGGCGGCTGCAATGCCCGGCAGCGAGGCAAGCGCGGCCGCGGCGAAGAAAGCGAGGGAGCGTGACTGGCGATTCATGGCGGATTCCTTGAAATGCGGGGCCAAGGTACGCCTTGCGGCGTACCCGTGGGTCTGATGTGGGTCAGGGGCTGATGGCGATCTTCATCCAGGCGGTGCGCCCGGGTTCGTTCACGCGCACGGTGTTGACGTAGCCGGCGAGGGCCGCCGGCGCGGCGTTGAGATGTTCGGCGTAGGTCTTGTCCAGCAGGTTGTCGATGCCGGCACTCAGCGTCAGGTGTTCGCCGAGGCGATAGCTGCCATTGAGCGAGAGCACGCCGAAGCCGCCGCTGGGCCCCAGGTCCTGGCCGACGATGTTGCCTTCGCCCACCGCCACCCGGTGCTGGGCGGTGACGACGCGCCAGAGCGTGCCGACCGACCACGCGTCGCGCGCGTAGGTGAGCCCGAAGCGGGCTTCCAGTGGCGGCATCTGCGGCAGCGGGCGATGCTCGCTGCGGTTCTCGCCCCAGGCGGTGCTCAGCGTCGCGTCGCCGCTCCAGTGCGCGTCGAAGGCGTAGCTCACGCCCGCTTCGCCGCCGGCGATGCGCGCCTGCACGTTGCTGGCCGTTCCCGTGCCCATCGCACTGGCCGGGTAGTGCACCAGGATGAAGTCCTGCACCACGCCGGCGTAGCCGGAGACCCAGGCCTTCATGCGGGTGTCGTGGTACTGCAGGCCGATGTCCAGCTGGGTGGTGCGTTCCGGCTGCAGGCGGCGGAAGCTCGCCACCGAGGTGTCGACTTGCCGGCCGAACAGCTCCCAGTAGTCGGGGAAGCGCTCGACATGGCCGATGCCGGCGTAGAACGTGGCCGGCATGGTCGTCAGGTCCCGCTCGTAGCGGACGAAGCCGGAGGGCAGGGTGGAGGAGCGGTCGGCGGCGACCTTCGCCGCCATGCTGCGGCCCATGCCCGAACCCATGCTGCCGGTTCCGGAGGGCAGGGTGAGCTGGTAGCCGCGGGCCTGCGCGCGATCGATGCGGGCACCGCTGACCACCCGCTGGTGCGGCGCGAACCTCCAGCGCAACTCGCCGAAAGCGCCGACGTCGCCGGTGCGCGCGTCGCGCAGGCGCGGCAGCAGGCGGTAGTCGTTCATGCTGCCGGGAGCGCCACCCAGCCGCGCGGTGTGCGTGCTGCCCGAGCCATCCAGACCGGCGACCAGCCCGAGCGCGTCGTCCCAACGCCATGTACCGGCGATGCGCCCCCCATCGGTACGTCGGGCCACATTGGAAGCCATCGCCATCGGCATCATGCTGGCCGGGTCCGGCTGGCGCAGCGTGGTGTTGTCCATCACGTGGTCGGCGTAGTGGGTGTACGCCTGGGCTTCCAGCTTGTCCCAGTGGCGCGTGAGTTGCTGTTGCACCAGGGTCAGGCCGACGCTCTCGCGCAGGAACTGCGAGCCGTCCATGCTGCTGAACGCGTAGGCCGACTGGCCGTTGCCCTTGCCGACGGCCAGCTCCAGCCGGGTGTCGTCGGTGGGCGTCCAGCCCACGGTGGTGTCGACGTTCCAGCGGTCGTAGCGCGAGTGCACCCGGTGGCCGGCGCCGTCGGCGTAGTCCTGCGAATGGGTGTGGTTGGCGGCGACCCCCAGGTAGCCGGTCGGGGCGCCGGCGCGCAGGTCCAGGTTCTGGTCGTTGCGGCCCCGGGAGCCGCCGAGCACGCTGGCGTCGACGGTGTAACCCGGTGCGGCGTAGCGGCTGAAGTCGCGGTCGAAGCGCACCACGCCGGCCGAGTTGCCGGGCCCGTCGATCACCGTTTCCGGGCCCTTGATCACGGTGACGCGATCGTAGTTTTCCGGCGCGATATAGGCGGTCGGCGGGTCCATGCGTGACGGGCAGCCGCCGGCCATCTGGCCGCCGTCCATCAGGATGCCCAGTCGCGAGCCGCTCATGCCGCGCAGCACCGGATCGCCGTTGCTGCCGCCTTTGCGGATCGTCGAGAAGCCGGGGATGCTCCTGAGCAGGTCGGCGCCGTCGCTGGCCGGTACCGGCTGGCGCGGGGCCTTCGGGTCGGTGACCACGGTGAGTGGACGGTCCTGCATCGGTGCAGTGACCACCACCGGAGCCAGTTCGGTGGCGCTCGGCGCATCAGTCGCGAGCGAGGGGCCGGCGAGGACCAGCGCGGTGGCGGTGCCGAGGGTGCGCGGCAGGACACGGGCGCGCGCGGACGCGCGCCGGGAAAGCGTCGGATGAATCATGGAAATCCCTGGAATCGGCAACGGCGCGCGGCACGCAGGCCGCGCGATCACGGCGCGGATGCAGCCGACGGCGGCCGGTCCGGCAGGGCCGGCGGCGGGTCGGTCATCCGCGTGGCGGGGCTCAGGCGTGCGCGACGGGGGGTGGGCCGCGGGGATCGGCGGCGAGCAGCACGACGCTGCTGCGCCGGGACTGTCTGGCCGCGGCGATGGATGTCGTGCCGATCGACAGGCCGGGCACGCGCACCGGCGATGCGTCCGGCAGCATCGAGTGCCCGCCGAGCAGGCCGCAGTAGCCGCACTTCTCCAGCGGATGGCCGGTGGGGGGCGACTGCGTGCCGTCCGGATGATGGGTACCGCATGCGCCGATGCTGATCAGCGAATCCAGCGGATTCGCCAGCGTCTGCGACACCACCGGCGCGACGATCGTCAGCCACAGGGCAACGATGGCGAGCCAGGTGACGAAGCTTCGTTGGCGGGCGTGAATCGGCAAGGACGGAATGGGCGGCCTGGACGGAGCGCAGATGGTCGCATGCCCCGACGGCCCGCACGGACGTCTGCGGCAAGCTGTCGGCACGACAGGTGGCTTCAGGAAGCCGGCGGCGGTGCGGTCCCGGGCTTCATCGCTTCGGCGATCAGGCCGTTGATCTCGGCCAGGATGCCGTCGAGATCGCTCTCGTCGTAACCGACGTGCAGGTCGGCCAGCGTGCCGTCGGGACGGAAGATCACCAACACCGGGATGCCGTCGTCGCTGCCGTAGGGGCGCCCGACGCTGCCGTCCTCGTCCCGGCTCATCAGCAGGCTGGGCAGGATGCGATGCATGTTGCGCGAGACGGCATTGAAGGTGCGCAGGCTCTCGCGGTGGTTCACCGCGACGATCTGCAGCGGCAGGTGCTTCTGCAGCGCGACCTGCTGGATGCTGCCGAGTGTCGGCATCTCCTTCATGCAGTAGCCGCACCAGGTCGCCCAGAAACTCACCACCACCACCTTGCCGCGCAGCGACGACAGGGTGAGGTGGGTGCCGTCGCGGGTCACGCCCAGCGCATCCGGCGGCGTATCGCCCGGATGCAGCGTGGCGCCGGCCGAGGCGGCGTTGCAGGCAAGCAGGCAGACGAGCAGCACGGCGATTCGGCGCATGGCGATGTTCCCCCGTTGTCGACGCAGCTTAGCCACTGCCCGGGCGCGGCGACAGCGGAGAAAGCGGGCGGCGCACAGGAAAACGCCCGGCGGTGCCGGGCGTTTCGTTGGCTGCGTGGAGGGCCTCAGGCGATCCCGGGCAGCGTCGCCACGCCCGCTTCGATACCGGCCTGATGTACCAGGCAACGCGGCAGGATGCGGCTGAAGTAGAACGCCGCGGTGTCGCGCTTGGCCTGCTTGAATGCCTCCGGCTGGCTGCTCGTGTCGGCGGCCGCCACGCTCCTGGCCCACAGGTAGGCGAGGGTGACGTACCCGGAGTAGTACAGGTAGTCGTTGGCGGCGGCGCCCAGCTCCTCCGGATTGCCCTGCACGCGCTGGGCCAGCTTCATGGTCATGTCGCCCCACTGCTTGGCGTACACGGCCAGCGGGCCGACCAGCGCGCGCAGCGACTCGTCGGCGCTGTGCTGCTGGCAGAAGCCGCTGATCTCCTCGAGGAAGTGCCTGAAGCCCACGCCCTGCAGCTGGAGGATCTTGCGCCCCAGCAGGTCGGCCGCCTGGATGCCGGTGGTGCCTTCATACAGCGTGGTGATGCGTGCGTCGCGGGAGAACTGCTCCATGCCGTTCTCGCCGATGTAGCCGTGGCCGCCGTAGATCTGCAGCGCCTCCTTGGTGCACTCGATCGACAGCTCGGTGACCAGGCCCTTGGAGATCGGGATCAGGAACGCCACCAGCTCGCTGGCCTTCTTGCGCGCGGCCTCGTCCTTCGCGCGCGCCTCGATGTCGGCCTGCAGTGCGTTGTAGAGCACCAGCAGGCGCGAGCCTTCGACGAAGGCGCGCTGGGTCAGCAGCATGCGGCGCACGTCCGGCTGCACCAGCAGGTTGTCGGCCGGCTTGTCGGGGAACTTGGCGCCCGACAGCGCGCGCGACTGCAGGCGCTCGCGGGCGTAGTTGAGGCTGTTCTGCAGCGCGCGCTCGGCCAGCGCCAGGCCCTGCACGCCCACCGCAAGGCGGGCGGCATTCATCATGGTGAACATCGCCATCAGGCCCTTGTGCGGCTGGCCGATCAGGTAGCCCTCGGCGCCGTCGAAGTTCATCACGCAGGTGGCCGAGCCCTTGATGCCCATCTTGTGCTCGATGGCGCCGGCGAACGCGCTGTTGCGCTCGCCCAGCGAGCCGTCGGCGTTCACCTTGAACTTCGGCACGATGAACATCGAGATGCCGCGGCTACCGGCGGGCGCATCCGGCAGGCGGGCCAGCACCAGGTGCACGATGTTCTCGGCCAGGTCGTGCTCGCCGGCGCTGATGAAGATCTTGGTGCCGGAAATCCTGTAGGTGGCGGCGCCCTCGTGGCCGGTGCCGGCCGGCTCGGCGCGGGTCTTCAGCAGGCCGAGGTCGGAGCCGGCCTGTGGCTCGGTCAGGCACATGGTGCCGGTCCAGCGGCCCTCCACGATCGGCTGCATGTACATCTGGCGCTGCCACTCCTCGCCGTGCAGCTCCATCGCGTGGCAGGCACCCTCGGACAGCAGCGGGTACAGGCTCCAGGACAGGTTGCCGGACTGGAACAGCTCGGTGGTGGCGGTGCCCATCACCGCCGGCAGCGCCTGGCCGCCGTAGGCTTCCGGCATGGTGAGGCCGGCCCAGCCGCCGTCGGCGAACGCCTTGAACGCTTCCTTGAAGCCTTTCGGCGTGGTGACCGTGTGGGTTGCCTTGTCGAAGTGGCAGCCTTCCTGGTCGCCCGGCCAGTTGGTCGGCGCGAGGACCTGCTCGGACAGCTTGCCGGCTTCCTCCAGCACGGCGTCGAGCAGGTCGCGGGTGTGGCCTTCGCCACCTTCCAGCCCGGTCAGCACCGCTTCGGCGCCGAGGACGTCGAAGAGGGCAAAGCGCTGGTCGTCGAGAGGGGCCTTGTAAAGCGTCATGGCGGTGTCCTTCGGTGGAATGGGTGGTACTCGAGGAGCGGATCAGCGGAAGGTGCCGGGAATCCCCGGCACGGGCGACAGCCAGTCGTTGCCGCTGAAGTCGAAATCACGGGCCTGCTTGTCCTGATGGGGCCTGGCGCGGGCCACGCCGCTGACCCGGTAGGCGAGGGAGCCGGCGCTGCCCTTGGCGGCCACGGCGGCCAGCTCCGCACTCATCGGTGCGGTGGGCAGCACGTCCAGTCCGACCACGTCGCCGGACAGCGCGGGGATGTCGCGCTTGAAGGAGCCGTGCAGGCGAACCGGCTCGAGCCGCCCCACCTGCATGGTGCCCTCCAGCGAGGTGAAATCCATGCCGTCGTAGCTGTTGTTCTGGATGCGCACGGTGAGGTGCCACAACCCGTCCGGCCGCACCTGCAGTTGCTGGATGCTCACTGCCGGCGGGAACACGCTCTTGCGCGGCGGCCCGCAGGCCACCAGGCCCAGGGCAAGCACGGCGGGGGCGATCCAGCGTGGCAGGCGCATCACGGCAGCTCCAAACGATCGTTTGAATCCCGGATTCTAACCACCTTTGCCTGGCGTCCGAAACCGTCCGTGCGGTCGCAGGTGGAAATCCTTCGTGGATCGCCATGGCGGTTTCCACGTTCAGGACGAACGGGCATCATCGGGGTTTGCCTCGCCACCGGACTGTCCGCATGCCCGCACGTTTCGTCGCCCGCCGTTCCCCGATCCACGGCAATGGCGTGTTCGCCACCGAGGTGATCCGCAAGGGCGAGGAAATCGTCCAGTACAAGGGCACGCTGATGACCCACGCCGAGGCGGACGCGCTGTACGGCGACGGCGGCGAGACCGGGCACACCTTCCTGTTCACGCTCAACGACCAGTACATCATCGACGCAAACCGCAAGGGCAATACGGCGCGCTGGATCAACCACAGCTGCGATCCGAACTGCCGCGCGCTGGTGGAGGAGAGCGCCGGCGGCGACCCTCGCAAGGACCGTGTGGTGATCGAGGCAATCCGCACGATCAAGTCCGGCGAGGAGCTCACCTACAACTACGGCATCGTGCTGGAGGTGCCGCACACGGCGCGGCTGAAGAAGCTGTGGAAATGCCTGTGCGGTTCGCCCAAGTGCACCGGCACGCTGCTGCAACCCAAGGGCTGAGCAGCGCGCCGGGACCGCTTCAGAACGCGGCGGCCACGCGCAGCCCCATCACGGTGGCGCGGGCCGCGCCGGGGTCGCCCCCCGGATGCCGCACGAACTGCACGCTGGGCATCAGCGTCAGCCCGGGCACGATCCGGGCGCTGTAATTCAGCTCGAGCACCGATTCGCTGCCGGGCACCGCCACCGGGCCCATGCCCGCAGCGTTGGCCAGGCGGGCCGACTCCGCCACCCGGCCACTGACGCGGTTCTGGCCCCAGGCCAGCCCGATGCGGTCGTGCGGACGCGCGGCGAACGGCGCCTGGTACAGCAGTCCCACCGACACCATGCGATCCACCCGATCGGTGTCGGCGTCGGCCCGCACCAGGTTGCCGAAAACCGTGAGTCCGCCGCCCGCGGCGTTGCGGGTGAGCTGCTGCTTGACCAGCGCGTAACTGCCCTGCGTGCTGCCGCGCTGCAGGGCCGCCGCGCCGGTGAGTACCCGGGGCTGGCCGTTGACGTCGAGCAGCAGGTCCGGCGCCGGGGCACTGTTGCGCCAGGCGCCGATCCGCCAGCTGCCGGGCAGCACGTGGCTGCCGGCATCCAGCGCGGTGTCCCAGCCGGCCTCGCCGACCACCAGCGTGCCGGTGTTGCGCCCCGGCGTGGACAGCTTCAGCCCCTGCGAGGGATCGGCGTTGCGCGGGTTGACGTCGAACGCACCGACCCGTGCGTACCACGCCGAGGCGGGGTTGAGCCGGATCACGCCGCCGAGCTGGCTCACCGGCCACGAGTACCAGCCCGGGGTGATGTAGCCGGGCAGGCTGCCGCAGAAGCTCAGGTTCTCGAAGTCGCACGACAGCGGGAAGAAGTCCGCATTGAGGTCCATGCGGCCGGCCTTGATGTCCAGCCGGTCCTGCCAGAGCTGCTGCTCCAGGTAGAAACGGGTCAGCCGGGTGACGTTGCCGGCGCCGTAGATCTCGTGGGTTTCCAGCAGTGTGCCGAGCCCGGCGCGCGCATCGAGCTGGTGACCGTTGCGGTTGGTGATGTCCACGTGCAGCGAGGCGCCGCGCCATCCCCACAGCTTGCCGAAGTCGAACGCGGCGCCGACGTGGAGCTGGTCGGCGTAGGCGGTCGCGTGGCGCCGGCCGCCGTGGGTGTTGTGCAGCCACTCGCCGACGTAGTCGGCGGAGAGGTCGATGCCCTGATCGTGCAGGCGCGTGCGTGCGCCGTGCCAGTCTGCGGTGAGGGTGTTCTCGCCGCTGGCGCGGGCGGATACGGAGGCGCCGAGGGCAAGGCAGGCGGCCAGCGCGGTGGCGATCGGTGAGAGACGCATGGTGGTGACTCCATGGCAGGCGGGCCGCGCGCCGGCGACGGGCCGCACGGGCCCGCAGGCCGCCGGACGGCCCGGTATCGAAACGTCGGGGAGACGCGCCCGCACTGGCGGACGCGCTGGTGCGGAACGCTAGGTGCGGAAGCCCATCGTGGCCTCGACCGCGCGCTGCCAACCCTCGTACAGCGCCGTGCGGCGGTCGTCGGGCATGGCCGGTTCGAAGCGCCGGTCGACCGCCCACTGGCGGGCGATCTCCTCGCGGCTGCCCCAGAACCCGGTGGCCAGCCCGGCCAGGTAGGCCGCGCCCAGCGCCGTGGTCTCGGCCACCTCCGGCCGAAGTACCGGCACGCCGAGGATGTCGCTCTGGAACTGGGCAAGGAAATCGTTGGCGATGGCGCCGCCGTCGGCGCGAAGTTCCTTCAGGTCGATGCCGGCGTCCATCTGCATCGCGGCGAGCACGTCGCGGGTCTGGTAGGCCATCGACTCCAGCGCCGCGCGGATGAAGTGTTCCTTGCTGGTGCCGCGGGAGAGCCCGAACACCGCGCCGCGCACGTCGCTGCGCCAGTACGGCGCGCCGAGGCCGACGAAGGCCGGCACGATGTACACGCCGTCGTTGTCCACGGCACGCTCGGCGTACGCCTGCGAGTCGCTGGCCTTGCCCAGCATGCGCAGGCCGTCGCGCAGCCACTGCACCACCGAGCCGGCGACGAAGATGCTGCCCTCCAGCGCGTACTCCACCTTGTTGTCCACGCCCCAGGCGATGGTGGTGACCAGACCGTTCTTCGAGGCCACGGCCTTCTCACCGGTGTTCATCAGCAGGAAGCAGCCGGTGCCGTAGGTGTTCTTGGCCATGCCGGGCGCGAAGCAGGCCTGGCCGAACAGCGCCGCCTGCTGGTCGCCGGCGACGCCGGCGATCGGCACCGAGTGGCCGTAGAAGTACTGCCCCTCGGTGTGGCCGTAGACCTCGCTGGAGGAACGCACCTCGGGAAGCATCGCGCGCGGCACGTCGAGCATGGCCAGCAGCTCGTCGTCCCAGTCCAGCGTGTGGATGTCGTACATCAGCGTGCGTGAGGCGTTGGTCACATCGGTGACGTGTACCTTGCCGCCGGTGAGGTTCCAGATCACCCAGCTGTCGATGGTGCCGAACAGCAGCTCGCCGCGCTGGGCGCGCTCGCGTGCGCCCTCGACGTGGTCGAGGATCCACTTCACCTTGGTGCCGGAAAAATACGCGTCGATCAGCAGGCCGGTCTTGGCCCGCACCATCTCGTCGTGGCCGGCGGCCTTGAGCTCGTCGCAGATGGCGCGGGTCTGCCGCGACTGCCACACGATCGCGTTGTGGATCGGCTGGCCGGTGGCCTTGTCCCACACCACGGTGGTCTCGCGCTGGTTGGTGATGCCGATGCCGGCGATCGCGGTGGCCTTCACCTGCAGGTTGTTCAGCAGCTCGGTGATGGTGGTGTAGACGCTGGTCATGATCTCGCGCGGGTTGTGCTCGACCCAGCCCGGCTGCGGGAAGATCTGGCTGAACTCGCGCTGCGCGGTGCCGACGATCTTGCCGGCGCGGTCGAACAGGATCGCCCGTGAGCTGGTGGTGCCCTGGTCGATCGCGAGGATGTACTGCTTGTCCATGGATGGCTCCTGATCAGGCGGCGGGTCGCGCAATGAGCGGGCCGCGCCTGCGTATGTTTCGTCGAAGGATGCCGGTGCCGGATGGCAACCGGCAGGGACGGGTGGAGAGTGGCTCAGGCAATCACGTCGGTGGTTGCCGCGGGTCGGACGTGACCGCGCGCCGCCTGCGTCGCTTCGGCCAGCGCGCGCTGGCGCGCGGGCAGGAACGGGTAGATCAGCCAGCGGTAGGCGCCGCCGCCGATCACGCCACCGATCAGCGGGCCGACGATGGGGATCCACCAGTAGTTGTCCGGCGACGGCAGGGCCGACGAGTCCCAGCCGGCAAAGTAGGCGAACAGGCGCGGGCCGAAGTCGCGCGCCGGGTTGATCGCCCACGCTTCCAGGTAGCCCATCGAGGCGCCGATGGTGGCCACCAGCAGGCCGATGATCAGCGCGCCGGAGTTCGCGCCCGGCGCCATCTCGTTGTACTGCTCGGTGATCGCGAAGATGCCGAACAGCAGGAACGCGGTGAGCACGATCTGGTCCATCAGCGCGTGCATCGGCGTGATCGCCAGCCCCGGGTGGGTGAAGAACACGCCCGCCGCGCCACCGGCTTCGCGGGTCAGCTGGTGGGTGGCGTTGAAGTGGTCGATCACCGGCTGGAACAGGAGGTACACGATCGCCGCGCCGAGGAACGCACCGATCACCTGCGCCACCCAGTACGGCAGCACCTTCTTCCACGGAAAGCCCCGGAAGATCGCCAGCGCCAGCGTCACCGCCGGGTTGGCGTGGGTGCCGGAGACCGAGCCGGTGACGTAGATCGCCAGCGTCACCGCCAGGCCCCAGGCCATGCACACGCCCCAGTAGGCGTTGACGTAGGGGCTGGGGTCGTACAGCACGTACATGCAGGCGACCGAATCGCCCAGCGCGATGATGATGAAGATGGCGACCGCCTCGGAGATCAGCTCGCCCAGCAGTTCGCGGCTCATGCGAGGGCCTCCCGGTGACGGTGGACGGACGGGCCGGGCCGGCCGGCCGGGCGCGGGGCACCCGCGCGGGCGGGCGACGGGCATGGTGCGGTCATGCGGTTGGACATGGTGCTCTCCCTCTGGTGATCGGGTGGTCGGCGCCGGTCCCCACCGGACGTCTGCGACCCGTGCTCGGGGCAGGCGCGGCCTGCCCGTTCGTGGTGGGCGTGGCCTCGCGGTCACGCCCGGTGTCGTTGCCCTCCGGCGGGCGGCGCGGCGGCGTCCGGAGCGCCGGCGAGGTACGCCTCCAGTCGGGCGGCTTCGGCCGCACCGACGCGCAGGCCGAACTTGCCCCGTCGCCACAGGATGTCCTCGGCGCTGCGGGCCCACTCGTGCTCGCGCAGGTAGTCGACCTCGGCCCGGTACAGGTCCGCGCCGAAGTGTTCGCCCAGCTCGGCCAGCGAGCCGGCCGGGCCCAGCACGGTGGCGCTGCGGGTGCCGTAGTCGTGCACCAGCCGCCACGCCATCGCCTCGGGCAGCCACGGATGGCGCTGCTGCAGTTCGCGCTGCAGCGCGTCGATGTCGCGGCGCTCGCCGCCGGGCAGGG
This sequence comes from Lysobacteraceae bacterium, assembly GCA_018970895.1. Classification (GTDB taxonomy): domain Bacteria; phylum Pseudomonadota; class Gammaproteobacteria; order Xanthomonadales; family Rhodanobacteraceae; genus Dyella_A. Next base: position 12,418 of record JAGWVM010000062.1, read on the forward strand.
GGCGGTCGGGACGGCTGGTCCACGCGCCGCCGCGGGTGGGCAGGATCTCCGCCAGCCGGTCGACCGCCTCCTCGCCCAGCCGGCGGTAGGTGGTGAGCTTGCCGCCGAACACGTTCAGCAGCGGCGCGCCGCGGGTGTCCAGTTCGAGCTGGTAGTCGCGGGTGATCTCCGAGGCGTTGTCCTCTTCGTCGTCCAGCAGCGGGCGCACGCCGCTGTAGCTCCACACCACGTCGTCGGGGGTGAGCTGGCGGCGGAAGTAGCGGTTGGCCGCCTCGCACAGGTAGGCGGTCTCCGACGGATCGATGTGCGGCACCGACGGGTCGCCGGCGTACTCCAGGTCGGTGGTGCCGATCAGCGTGAAGTCGTGCTCGTAGGGAATGGCGAACACGATGCGCCGGTCCGGCTGCTGGAAGATGTAGGCATGGTCGTGGTCGAAGATCCGCGGCACCACGATGTGGCTGCCCTTGACCAGCCGCAGCGAGTGGGCGTGGCCGACGCCGGCGACCTGATCGAGGAAGTCGACCGCCCACGGGCCGGCGGCGTTGACCAGCACCCGGGCCGTCACCGTGCGGCGGGTCCCGTCCTGGCCCACCAGCTCCGCCTCCCAGCCGGCCGCCGTGCGATCCGCGCGGCGGCAGCGGGTGCGCGGCAGGACGGTGGCGCCGAGCGCCTGCGCGTCCATCGCGTTGAGCACCACCAGCCGGGCGTCCTGCACCCAGGCGTCGGAGTAGACGAAGCCGGTGTGGAACTCGTCGCGCAGCGGCGGCCCGGCCGGATGGTCGGCGAGCCGCACCCGCCGCGATCCGGCGAGGCTGCGCTTGCCGCGGCCGAGGTGGTCGTAGAGGAACAGGCCCAGCCGGATCATCCAGGCCGGGCGCAGGTGCGACTGGTGCGGCAGCACGAAGCGCAGCGGCCAGATGATGTGCGGCGCCGCGCGCAGCAGCACCTCGCGCTCGGCCAGCGCCTTGCCGACCAGTGCGAATTCGAACTGCTCCAGGTAGCGCAGGCCGCCGTGGATCAGCTTGGTGCTGGCACTGGAGGTGTGTGCGGCGAGGTCGTCGCGCTCGCACAGGCACACCGACAGGCCGCGGCCGGCGGCGTCCCGCGCGATGCCGACGCCGTTGATGCCGCCGCCTACCACCAGTACGTCGAACTGTTCGGGCATGTTCCACCTCGTTCGTTCGTTGCCGGAATCATTGCGATTGCGCGTGAGATTCCCGGTTGTTCGGGATTGGCGCCGCGATTCCGTTCGATAATGTTCGAAGGAATTCGGAAGCGAACTTAATCAAACATGATCGCCCCGTGCACGCTGCAGTGCAGCGCGAACGAACACGTTCGCACGGGAGCGTGCCTCGGGTGCGGTGGGCCGGCCGGCCCGGGAGACGTGCGGCGGAACGTCAGCCGCGTGCGCCGTCGGCCACGTGCAGCTGCACGCCGGCCTCGGCCACCATCGCGGCGAATTCCTCCGGCGGCGGCCGGTCGGTGAACCACGCGCCGACCGCGGAGATGTGGCCGAGCTTGACCAGCGCGTTGCGGCCCAGCTTGCTCTGGTCCGCGGCGAGGTAGACCTGGCGCGAGTGCCCGATGATCGCCTGCGCCACGCGCACTTCCTGCAGGTCGAAATCCAGCAGGGTGCCGTCCGGCTCGATGCCGGAGATGCCGATCACGCCGAAGTCCACCTTGAACTGGCTGACCAGGTCGATCGCCGGTTGGCCGGTCACCCCGTGGTCGCGGCCGCGCACGATGCCGCCGGCGACGATCACCTCGAAGCTGGGGTTGTCGCTGAGCATGATCGCCACGTTGAGGTTGTTGGTGATCACCCGCAGGCCGCTGTGGCCCATCAGCGCGCGGGCAACCTCCTCGTTGGTGGTGCCCAGGTTGATGAACAGCGAGGCATCGTCGGGGATGTGCGAGGCGACCAGCGCAGCGATCCGCCGCTTCTCGTCCTGCTGCAGGTTCTGGCGGGTGGCGTAGGCGACGTTCTCGACGCTGGAGGGCAGGCTGACGCCGCCGTGGTAGCGCCGCAGCAGGCCGGCATCGCACAGCATCCCCAGATCGCGGCGGATCGTCTGCGGCGTCACCTCGAAGCGGCCGGCCAGCGCTTCCACCGTGGCAAAGCCCTCCTTGCGGACCTGCGCCATCAGCTGCTGCTGCCTCGGGTTGAGTTCCAGTTCGCTCATCGGCCTGGCCGTGGAAATCCGCCGGCATGGTAACCCACGCCACCGCGGGACCGCCGGCCCGGATCACGCCGCGACCACGCCATGCGGACGCGTGCGTTACCCGCGTTCGGGCACGCTGGCCGGACCCACCCTCTTCCGAAGGAGCAGGCCATGAACGAGTTTTCCCTGGTCGGTCGTCGCATCGCCGTGCTGGCGACCGACGGCTTCGAGCACAGCGAGCTGACCGAGCCGAAGCGGCTGCTGGAGGCGGCCGGCGCTCGTGTCGAGGTGGTGGCGCCGGACGGCTCGAAGCAGATCCGCGGCTGGAAGGGCGGCGACTGGGCCGAGCCGGTGAAGGTTGACCTGCCGCTGGCCCGGGCCCACGCCGAGGACTTCGACGCCCTGCTGCTGCCCGGCGGCGTGATCAACCCCGACCAGCTGCGCCTGAAGCCCGAGGCGATCGAGCTGATCCGCGAGTTCGGTGACGCCGGCAAGCCGGTGGCGGCGATCTGCCACGGCCCGTGGACGCTGATCGACGCCGGGCTGGTGATGGGCCGCAAGGTCACCTCCTGGCCGTCGCTGCGCCACGATCTGGAGAACGCCGGCGCGCAGTGGCAGGACAAAGCGGTGGTGGCCGACGGCACGCTGATCACCAGCCGCAGGCCGGACGACATCCCGGCGTTCACCGAGGCGCTGATCGAGCGGCTGGCCGCCTGAAGCCGGCGCCCGGGCGGGCACCGGCGGTGCGGCTCAGTCGTCGTCCGGATGCGGTCGCCACGCCTCGCGCAGCTGCTTCTGTGCCGACGGCGGTGCCGCCTCGTAGTGGCTCAGCTCCATGCCGTAGCGGCCGCGGCCGGCGGTGACCGCACGCAGCTCGGTGGCGTAGTCCGCCAGCTCGGCCAGCGGGGCAAGCGCGCGGATCAGCAGTTCGCCGCCACGTTGCAGTTCCGTGCCGAGGATACGCGCGCGCTTGCCGGCCAGGCTGCCGGTGATGTCGCCCACGTGCGATGCGGGAATTGCCACTTCCAGCGCCACGATCGGCTCCAGCACCACCGGCTGCGCCTTGCCCACCGCATCGAGGAAGGCCTTGCGACCGGCGGTGATGAAGGCGACCTCCTTCGAATCGACCGCGTGGTGCTTGCCATCCAGCACGGTCACGCGCACGTCCTGCAGCGGGAAGCCGGCGATCGCGCCGTGCTCCATCGCCTGGCGCACGCCTTTCTCGATCGCCGGCAGGAAGGGGCCGGGAATCGCGCCGCCTTTCACCGCGTCGACGAAGGCGAAGCCGGCGCCGCGCTCCAGCGGTTCGACCCGCAGCAGCACCTCGCCGAACTGGCCGGCGCCGCCGGTCTGCTTCTTGTGCCGATGGTGGCCGTCGGCGCTGGCGGTGATGGTCTCGCGGTAGGCGATCCTTGGCGGATGCGTGGTGACTTCCACGCCGTAGCGTTCGCGCATGCGCTCCAGCGCGATCGACAGGTGCAGCTCGGAGAGACCGCGCAGCACGGTCTCGTTGAGTTCGCGCCGGTGCTCCACGCGCAGGCAGGGGTCTTCCTCGGCCAGCCGCCCGAGGGCCAACGCCAGCTTCTGCTCCTGGCCCTTGTGCCTCGGCTCCAGCGCCAGCCCGGCCATCGGTTGCGGATAGGCCATCGGCACCAGGTGGATGCGGTCCTCGTCGTGCGAGTCGTGCAGCACCGCGTCGAAGTGGATCTCCTCCACCTTGGCGACCGCCGCGATGTCGCCGGGCACCGCCTGCTCGATCTCGACGTGGCGGTTGCCCTCCAGCCGCAGCAGGTGGGCGACGCGGAACGGCTTGCGGCCGTCGTCGACGAACAGCTGCGTGTCGCGGCGCACCGTGCCCTGCCACACGCGGAACACGCCGAGCTTGCCGACGAACGGGTCGTTGACGATCTTGAACACGTCGGCGATGACGTGTCGTGCGGGGTCGGCGACGACCGGCACGGGCTTGTCCCGGGCATCGAGGAAGGGCGGCGGGTTGGTCTCGCCCGGATGCGGCAGCAGGCGCACCGCCAAGTCCAGGAATTCGCGCACGCCGGCGCCCGAGCGCGCACTGACGAAGCAGATCGGCACCAGGTGCCGCTCGCGCAGGCACTGCTCGAACGCGTCGTGCAACTGCTGCGGGGTGATCGCGTCCTCGCCGGTGTCCAGGTAGGCGCCCATCACCGTCTCGTTGATCTCCACCACCTGGTCGATCAGTTGCTGATGCGCCTCGGCCAGCGAGGAAAAGTCGGTGTCGCCCTCGCGCTGGAAGAACGCGTCGCGCACCGCGGTGCCGCCCGCGGCGGGCAGGTTCACCGGCAGGCATTCGCGGCCGAACGCCTCGCGCAGATCCTCCACCAGCGCGGGCAGCGCGGCGGCGTCGCTGTCGATGCGGTTGACCACCAGCACGCAGGCGAGGCCACGCTGGCGCGCGTGCTCGACCATGCGGCGGGTGCCGTGCTCGATACCGTTGGCGGCGTTCACCACCACCGCGACCGTGTCCACCGCGGCCAGCGCCGCCAGCGCGGGGCCGCGGAAATCGGCGTATCCGGGGGTGTCGATCAGCTGGATGCGGCCGTCGCCGTGCATCAGCGAGGCCAGGCAGGTGTCGATGGAATGGCCGCGGGCCTTTTCCTGCGCGTCGGTGTCGGAAAAGGTGTTGCCGCGTTCGATCGTGCCCTGGGCCTGGATCACGCCACTGGCGTGCAGCAGGGCCTCGAAGAGGGTGGTCTTGCCGCTGCCGGCGTGGCCGGCCAGGGCGATGTTGCGGATGTTTTCGGTAGGGACCACGGGGGGCGCGTTCATGACGGCCTCCCGGGTCGTTCGACAAGGCTTGGTGGGCAGCCGGTCCACCGCGCGGGACGCGGCGACCGGCGCGCTTGGCTGGCGGGAAACGTGCTCCTCGAGTCGGACATGACAGGACCCTCCTGCGCGCGAGCGCGGGTCCCGTGCCGGCGTCGACGGCGCCGCACGAGGCCGCGGGGCGCGGCGTTCGTTGACGGGCCGTCATGGTCGTCCGCGGCGCGCGTGCGTCCGGGCGGTCATGGCGGAGAAAGGCGGCAGGCGCCGCCCGGCGAGGGTTCTCCCTTCGGCCGCCGGGGTCAAGCGCCCGCGCCGGGAACCCCCTGCGCAGGCGATGGTCCGTAAGTCCTCGCGGTACCGCTCGCTTGCATCGTCCCGGACACGCCGCCGGAAGCCCCCTGCCGCTCACCGAGGTCGCCCATCGAACCCACGCCTGACCCGCATCGCTGGACGCCATCGCCCGGGTTGGTGCCGCTGGACGATGACACGCGTGCACTGCTGCGGCGCCTGCGCCGCCGCCCGGAGCCCCGGGCGACCGCGCAGCGTCGGCTTGCCGCCGGCCTGGTGGCGGTGCTGCACGTGTTCTTCGCGGTGGTGCTGTGGCACGCGATGCAGCCGCGGCCGGTCGCGCCGCCGGCGTTCCGGGACGACGCCAACGATGCGACCGTGCTGCAGGTGCGGTTCATTCCGCGCGGTGCGGAGGCGGCCCCGGTTCCGCCGCCGCCGCCGCCACCGATCCGCCCGCCACCCGCCACGCGGCAGCCGGTTGCGCGCGAGGCGCCTGTGGCCCGCGCGCCACGACGGTCGGCCGCGGCTCCCACCTCCGCGAGCGCGCCGTCACGTCTGCCGGCGCTGTTCGATCGCGACGGCGTGGCGCGCCTGCCCGCCGCGTCGTCCAGCACGTCCGCGCCGGTGCCGGACTACATCCCGCACAAGCCCACCGGCGACATGCAGGTGATGCAGCACACCACGCCGCTGCCCTACCGGCCCACGCGCTTCGAGAAGTACTTCCCGCCGCCGGGCGAGAACGCGGCGCAGGCGGGGTTGCGCAAACTGGTTGGCGCGCTCGAGGGCAAGGGGCCCTCCAGCAAGACGGTGAACCTTCCGCGCGGCGTGCATCTGAAGTGCAGGACCCTGCTCGGCGTGCCCACGCCGTTCTGCGGACTGCCGCCGGCGCCGCCGCCGCCCAACGATGGCGACGAGCGCCTGAACATGCCGGCGGTGCCGCTGGCCGGAGACCCGCATGCGCCGCCGCTGCCGTCGCTGGCGACCTGCATCGCGGCGTACCGCGCGCAGGGGCCGCTGCCCTATGGCTGCCCGGTCGATACGCCGGCGCGCGCGGTGGACGAGGAATTGAGCGATTGCGTGGCGCGCTACCGTGCCGGCAAGCGCCTGCCGACCTGGTGTCCGGCCGATACGGCACGGCGGGCCGGTGCGTCGACGAAGGCCGGCCCCGGCACGCCCTGACGGCACCGTCGTTCGTCGGCGGGCCGCTACACTTCCGCCATGCCGCCCGCTTCCCCGGATCGCGACGTACCGCGCGCCATCGTCCTGCTGCAGTCGCCGCGCGAGGCGGCCGAGCAGGCGCGCGTCTACCGTCGACGCACCCGGCAGAAGCCGCGCGACCGCTGGCTGCGCGTGATCGCCCTGGTGTCCAGCCTGTGCGTGCACCTGGGCGTGCTGGTCAGTGTCGTGCTGGGGCCGGTCTACGTGCCGGAGCCGCCGCCCGACCAGCCGGGCGACGCGCTGCAGGTCCGCTTCATCCCGAAGCAGAAGGACCAGCCACCCCCGCCCCCGATGCCCCCGCCGGGTGCGTTGCCGAAGAAGCTCGGTCCGCTGCATCGCGGTACCGGTGCCGGTCGCGCGTCGCGCGTCGTCGATGCCCGTTCGCCCGCCTTGCCGGCGGTGCCGGCCCCGACGCCGTTGCCGGTGCCGTCGATCGAGCCGCCGGTGATCGATGCGGTCCGGCGCACCGTCGTGCCAAAGCCGGACAAGGTCACCGCCGCGCGCGTGCCGCCGGTATCGGTACCGCGGCCGGCACCCTCCCCGGACCTGCAGCCGGTGCCGCTGGCCGGCGAGCCACCCACGGTCACCCTCGAGACACCGCCGATGGTCCGGCCGGTACCGCCGAAGTTCCAGCCGGAGCCGCCGCGCAAGCCGCAGCTGGAGGGCAACCGTCCCATGCCGCCACCGCCGTCGCTGGCGATGCCGGCACTGCCGCCGCAGTCGCCACCGAAGCTGGCCCCGCCCACGCTTGCGCTGGACGCACGTGTGCCAGATGCGCCGATGCCACCGAGTCCGGTGGTGGCGCGGCCGCAGGTGGCCGCCGCCCCACCCGTGCCGGATCTTTCGCCGGTGCCGCTGCCCGCCCGGGCGACACCGACGGTGAACCTCGCTCCGCAGTTGGCCAGGCCGACCCCGCTGGTGGCGGAACAGCGGCCGGCCGTCCAGGCGCCGGCGATCACGGTCGCTCCGGCGGTCGAGCCCGAGCTGGCGGCCGTGCCGGTGGCGCCACGGGCGCCGACGCTCAGCGAACGGCCAACGCCACCAGCGATCACGGCACCGCGGATGCAGGCGCCGGCGCCGCGGGTGGCGGTGACCGTGGCGCGGCCGGCGTTGTCGCCCTCGCCGGCGGACACCTCGCCCGGGTCGGATCGTGCGCCCGAGTCCGCCACGCCGGCCGCTGCGCCGCCCGCTTTAGACGCTCCCGACCTGGCGGCTACGCCCGCCGATGCCGGGACGACAGGCCGGCGCGATGTCAGCTCGGCGCCGGACGCCACGCCGCAGGGCGGCGATACCGCCGCTCCCGGCATGCCGCAGGGGGCCGGCCAGGCTGCGCTGCGGATCGGCGCGGACGGCAGCATCGTGCTGCCGGCGCCCGGCACGGGTGCCGGCAAGACGCCGGGCGCCGTGGCGCAGGGCAGCTCGGCGCAGGGTGCCGACCACGGCGTGGAGGGCAACCCCGCACTGGCTCCATACATCCAGCTGCGGCCGCACGGCGACACGCAGATCATGCGGCACCGAGCGCCCGACATCGGCTACCGGCCCACCCGCTTCGCGCAGGACTGGGCGCCGGAAGGCGAGAGTTCGATCGATACCGCGCTGCGACACGCCGTGGAGAAGACCACGGTCAAGCACACCTTCCACCTGCCGCGCGG
>JAGWVM010000211.1 GCA_018970895.1 Lysobacteraceae bacterium
GTCACCTCAAGCGGGACTGCCGTGACGATGGACCTGTCCAAGATTTCCATCACGGGATCGGATGGCGTGGCGAAGTCCCTCTCGGGAACCGCCTCGAACGTGCAGGACTTCGCCGACGCAGTGAACGCCGCCGGCATCCCCGGCGTGAGCGCAGCGGTGGACGGGAAAGGTGGCGTCAGCTTCTATTCCACCGCGGCCCTGACCGTGAAGGACAGCGGTTCGTTCGACTCCACCTCGGTGTTTGCCACCCAGGCCACGCCGCAGGCGTCGGTCGTTGGCGCCTCGTTTGCCAACGGTTCGACGACGGCGGCGAACAACGACAACTCGTCAATCGCACTCAGCGGCTACCTGAACTCCGGTGACGTCAAGACGGTCGATTCGGCGAACGCCCTGATGTCCCGCGTCGACGTGGCGCTGAAGTCGGTCGCCGACTTCGCAGCCCAGCTGGGCGCGGTGCAGAACCGCTTCCAGTCCACGATCTCCACCCTGGCCGCCCAGTCCACCAACCTGCAGGCCTCGCAGTCGACCATCCAGGACGCGAACTTCGCGGCCGAGACGGCCAACCTGAGCAAGGCCCAGGTGCTGCAGCAGGCGGGTATCTCGGTGTTGGCCCAGGCCAACTCGCAGCCGCAGCAGATCCTCAAGCTCCTGCAGTAACCGGTGCGCCGACGCGCCGTGCGGGGCGTCCCGATCCGCGATCTCGAAGGCGGCGCCGATCCTGTCGGCGCCGCCGTCTTTTTCGCCGCGAGTCGGCAAGGCCGGGGGGACGGGGCGGGATCTACAGTTCCGCGCCGGCGCGCCGATACAACGGTCAGGCCGACGAGGCCTGCGCGCGGTGCCGGGCATCGCGCAGTGGCCGGGTTCTTGCAGCCCCTGTGACGCAGGTCGTGCCGAAGGGGCGCGACCGTCAAGAAAACCACGGATAGCGACATGACCACGATCAGCGGACTCTCCAGTACCACGTCGCCGACCAGCAGTTCGACCGGCAGCAGTTCGTCCAGCAGCGGCTCGGCCGGCGGGGCGATCCTGTCGTCGGCCGGCATCGGCTCGGGTCTGGACGTCAACGGCATCGTCACCGCACTGGTGAACGCAAAGAAGTCGGCACCGCAGACCCAGATCACCAACCAGCAGACCCAGGACAACGCGATCCTCGCGGGGCTCACCTCGCTGCAGAGCGGACTCACCTCGCTGCAGGCATCGCTGTCCAAGCTCACCTACACCGGGACGTTCCAGAATTTTTCCGCCACCCTCGCCGACAGCACCGTAGGCAGCGCGACGACGCTCAGCAATGCGCAGCCGGGCAGTTACGCGCTGGTGGTGAACAACCTGGCGACCGCGCAGAAGCGGACCAGCAGCGCCTATGGCGCCACCGCCGCGGTGGGCGACGGCACGCTGACGCTGGCCGTGGGCAGCAGCAGCGTCGACGTGGCGGTGACCACCACCGACACGATTTCCGACATCGCCGCCAAGATCAACGCCGCGTCCGGCAACCCGGGCGTGCAGGCCACCGTGGTCAACGGCGCCAACGGCGCCCAGTTGCTGTTGAGTTCCAGCAAGACCGGCGTGGCCAACGGTTTCAGCGTCACCGCCAGTGCCACCAGCAGCAGCGGCCTGGCCGGCCTCGCCACCCAGCTCAACACGCCCGGGTCGAACGAAGCCAAGGACGCCAGCCTGAGCCTGGACGGGATCGCCATCACCAGCGCCAGCAACAGCGTCAGCGGCGCCATCGATGGCGTCACGATCAACCTTGCCGCCGCCGGCAGCACCACGCTGAGCGTGAGCCGCGACAACAGCGCGGCCACCGATGCGGTGCAGGGCTTCGTCGACGCCTACAACAGTTACCAGAAGACGGTCGGTACGCTGGCCAGCTACGACCCCAGCACCAAGCAGGCAGGCATTCTGCTCGGCGACGCCACGCTCAGCTCGGTGCAGCGGCAGATCGCCTCGGTGCTGGGTAGCAAGGTCGCCGGCAACAGCTTCGGCTCGCTGGCGGTGCTCGGCGTCACCCGTCAGGCGGACGGCTCGCTGGCCCTGGACAGCAGCAAGCTCACCGCTGCGCTCAACAGCAACCCGTCGGCCGTGCAGGACCTGTTCGCCGGCACCGACGGCTACGCCACCCGCCTCAACAGCGCGCTGGACGGCTTCACCACCGCCGGCGGCGTGATCCCGACCCGAGAGCAGAGCCTCAACGACGCGCTGACCAAGCTCACCGCCCAGCAGACCCAGCTGGACCAGCGGATGAGCGTGTATCAGAAGCAGCTGCTGTCCCAGTACAACGCGCTGGACACGCTGATGTCGCAGTTGAACAACACCAGCAGCTACCTGACCAGCCAGCTCTCGGCCCTCGAGGCCACCTACACCAAGAGCGGCAAGTGATCCGACGGAGCGACCGATGAACTACGGACCCATGCGTCACGCCAACTCCCTCTACCAGCAGAACCGCGTGGCCGGCAGCGTGGAAAGCGCCGATCCGCACCAGCTGGTCGGCATGCTGTTCGACGGCGCGCTGGACCGCATCGCCCAGGCGCGCGGTCACATGCTGCGCGGGGATGTCGCTGCCAAGGGGGCCTGCGTGTCCAAGGCGGTGGCGATCATCGGCGAACTGCGCGCGAGCCTGAACCACGAGGTCGATCCGGCCTTCAGCCAGCGGCTGGAGTCGCTTTACGAATACGTCACCCGCCGGCTGCTGTTCGCCCAGCTGCACGATGACGTCGCCGCGCTGGACGAGGCCGCCCGCCTGCTCGCGCCGGTACGCGAGGGCTGGCAGGGCATCCGCGGCGCCTACCTCGCGCAGGCGCAGAAGGCCTGATGGACGAGGCGCTGCATCCGGATCTGACGCAGGCGCTCGAGCACAGCCAGCGCATGCTGCAGGCGGCGCGCGCGGGCGACTGGACCGCGGCCAGCGACCACCAGGCGCAGTGCGATCGCCTGCTGCGCCAGGCGCCGGTGAACGCCGCCGGCCTGATGGCCCTGCGTCGGCTTTACCAGGACCAGCAGCAGTTGCTGGCGCTTGCCGCGGCCGCCCGCGATGCGGTGGGGCAGGCCCGTACCCTGGCGCATAGCAGCCATCGTGCGCTCAGCGCCTACATCCATGCCGGCGGCACCGGCTGAGCGCGGTCCCGGCCGCGTGCCTGCAGGCGGCCGTCGCGCGGGAGATCGAGATGTCGCAACCCCTCTGGCCCGAATTCTCCGGACGCATCAGCGTCGACGACGCGCTGCGGGTGGCCGTGGTCGCCCGTGATGCCGAGGCCGACGCGCCGTCGCTGGCGCGGCTGGCCGAGCGCAACGTGGCGGCGATGGCGAGCATCGCCGCGCTGGAGGAGCGCCGCCCCGAGCTGGAGGACGACGGTCCGGTGATGCAGGAGCTGGCCCGGCTCGATGCCAAGCTGAACGCGCTGGTGGACCTGGTGGCGCGCGCGTTGCAGCCGGTCGGCAGCCTGCCGCCGCGCCGCCGCGTGCGCTTCAACGCGCTCGGCATCGTGGTGCCGGCCGAGCTGCTGCCGGCCGGTCGCGCCCTGTGCGTCCGGCTGCATCCCGAGGCCTGCCCGGGCCTGGTGCTGGAGCTGCCGGCCTCCCTGGAGCGTGCGCTGGACGACGGTCAGGCATTCCTTGCCTTCGAGCCGCTCGGCGAGGCCCATGCCGCCGCGCTCGAGAGGCTCGTGTTCCGCACGCACAGGCGCAAAATTGCCGAGGCGCGTCAGTCCCTGACCTGACCTGGCGTGCCCTTCCGCGCACGCTGGAACCGGATGACCTGCAATCCGTTGCAGGTGATGTGCGCCGAGTGTGATGCTGGTCACGATCCACGCAGGTCGCGCGAGACTTTTTTGGCGGCGTCGACAA
>JAGWVM010000063.1 GCA_018970895.1 Lysobacteraceae bacterium
CACCGGCTGCACGTCCGGTCCGCCAGACTGCGCCGCCCGACCGACGCCCGCCCGGCGCGCCGCACCACCGTGGAATCCCGATGCATCGACGCTACCGGCCGGCCCTCGTGGCCCTGCTCCTGGCCCTCGCCCTGCCCGCGCTCGCCGACACCGGCTCGCTGGATTTCGCGCGCGCACCGGCCGGCACCGCCCTGCCCGCCGGCTGGCAGCGCTACACCATGTCGCGGCACAAGCCGCCGGCCGCGGTGACAGTGGAAACGCTCGATGGCCGCAGCGTGGTGCACATCGACGCCAACCGCAGCGCCGGCGCCATCGTCGACCGCTTCCGCGCCGCGCCCGACGCGACGCTGGCCTGGCGCTGGAAGATCGATCACACCGTGGCCAGGGGCGACCTCGCCCGGCGTTCGGGCGACGACTTCGCCGCGCGGGTCTACGTGTTCTTCGACGTGCCGACCCGCCAGCTCAGCCTCGGCCAGCGGATGACGCTGTCGATCGCCCGCCACCTCACCGGCGAGAACCTGCCCGCGGCGGCCATCTGCTACGTGTGGGACAACCACCACGCCATCGGCACGGTGGCCCCCAACCCGTTCTACGCGCCGGTACGCACCTTCGTGATCGAGAGCGGCAATGCGAAGGCCGGCCAGTGGGTCGCCGAGAGCCGCGACCTGGCGGCCGACTTCCGCAAGGCCTTCGGTCGAGACCCGCCGGCGATCACCGGCATCGCCATCGGCGCGGACACGGACAATACCCGTTCCCAGGCCAACGCGTGGTTCGGGGACCTCCGGTTCATGCCTTCCGCAGGCGCCGCGTTGCGCTGACTAAGACTCTCCGCGCGCCCGGCGCCGCGCCACGCGCAGCGCGGTGAGCTTCTCGCGCAGCTTGATCTCCAGCCCGCGGTCGACCGGCTGGTAGAACTCGGTGCCGACGAGCGCATCGGGCAGCAGTTGCTGGTCCAGCGCGACGCCACCTTCCGCGTCGTGGTCGTACTGGTAGCCCTTGCCGTAGCCCAGGCCCTTCATCAGCCTGGTCGGCGCGTTGCGCAGGTGCATCGGCACATCCAGCGTGCCGGTCTGCGCGACCACGGCGCGAGCCTGGTTGTAGGCGGTGTAGGCGGCGTTGCTCTTCGGCGCGATGGCCAGCCAGATCGCCAGTTGCGCCAGGCCGAGCTCGCCCTCCGGGCTGCCCAGCCGCTCGTAGGTATCCCAGGCGTCCAGCGCCATGCGCCAGGCGCGCGGCTCGGCCAGGCCGATGTCCTCCACCGCCATGCGGGTGAGGCGCCGGGCCAGGTACAGCGGATCGCAGCCGCCGTCGAGCATGCGACACAGCCAGTAGACCGCCGCGTCCGGATCCGACGAGCGCACGGATTTGTGCAGCGCTGAGATCTGGTCGTAGAACTGCTCGCCCCCCTTGTCGAACCGGCGGGTGCGGTCGGCCAGCACCTGCTCCAGCGTCGTCTGGTCGATGCGGCCCTCGTCGGCCAGCTCGGCGGCGATCTCCAGCAGGGTGAGCGCACGGCGCACGTCGCCGTCGGCGGCCTCGGCGATCAGCCGCAGCGCCTGGTCAGGGACGCTGAGTCCCTGACCGCCCAGGCCGCGTTCGGTGTCGGCCAGCGCGCGTTGCAGGGCCTGCACGATATCACCGGGCGACAACGCCTCCAGCACGTGCACGCGACAGCGCGAAAGCAGGGCCGAGTTCAGCTCGAACGAGGGGTTTTCGGTGGTGGCGCCGACGAACACGATCACCCCGCGCTCGATGTGCGGCAGGAACGCGTCCTGCTGGGCCTTGTTGAAACGGTGCACCTCGTCCACGAACAGCACCGTGCGTCGGCCCTGTGCGAAGTTGGCTTCCGCCTCGGCCAGCGCCTTGCGCACCTCGGGCAGGCCGGACATCACCGCCGAGATGGCGCGGAAATCGGCGTCGGCGTAGCGGGCCACCAGCAACGCGAGTGTGGTCTTGCCGCAGCCGGGTGGCCCCCACAGCACCATCGAATGTACCCGCCCGGCCTCCAGCGCGCGGCGCAGTGGTTTGCCGGCTCCAACCACGCGCTGCTGGCCGACCACCTCGTCGAGCGTGCGCGGCCGCATGCGTTCGGCCAACGGCTTGAGGGCCTCGGATTCAGCGAACAGGTTGCCGGGAGCAGTCATCGAAGGGCGGGACATCGTCCGATGATAAGGCAAGCCGCCGCGCGCCCCGATGCGACACCTGACATGCCGGTCACCCGACAAGGGACGGGCCACTCGGTAAAATGCTGGTTTTGCATCCATCCTCCGGACCGGATCCCATGCCTGGATCGCCGTGCCTGCCATTCCATCGCCGCTACCGCCAACGGCCGCATCGATCCGGAACGGACGCGTGATGCGGGCATGAGCATGCGACAGGGGCACATCCGGACCGGGTGGACATGGCTGCTTCTGGTCCTGCTCGCGTGTGCGGCGCCGCCGCTGCATGCCAGCGGAGTCGATCCGTGGACGCCGTTTGTCAGCCCGTGGTTCGAGCGGGTGAATACCAGCGACGGCCTGCCCCACTCCGTCACCACCGCACTCGCCCAGGATGCACGGGGCGTGGTGTGGATCGGCACGATGGGCGGCCTGGTGCGCTACGACGGCTTCCGCATGCAAGTGTTCGATGCCGGCCACGCCCCGGACGCCCTGCGCGACGCCTACGTGCGCAGCCTGCTTGCCCTGCCCGACGGCGACCTGCTGGTCGGCACCAACGCCGGCGGGCTGGCGCGTTTCGAGACGGTCAACGGACGCTTCCTGAATTATCCGGTCGGTCGCGGCGGCCTGTCCGATCCGAAAATCTACGACCTGGCGGACGACGGCCGCGGCGGAGCCTGGGTGGCGACCGACCGCGGCATCGATCACCTCGACGTCGCCACGGGCCGCATCGCACCGGTGCCGCTCGGCAACGAGGCCGCGCCACGCAACTTCAGCGTGCTGCAGGACGCCGCGGGCGACCTGTTCCTGGGCAACGACCGCGGGCTGTTCGTGCGTCGCACCGGGACGCGCGGCTTTACCCGGGTCGATGTGGGCGATCCGGTGGTTTCGGCGATCCTGCGCAACCAGGTGTGGGCGCTGCAGGAAGACCGCCAGGGGCGCCTGTGGGTGGGCAGCGGCCAGCGGGGCGTCGCCTACCGCGATCCGGACGGGCGCTGGTTCGCCGTACCCGGGTTCAGTCCCTCGGCACAACGGAAGAACTTCCCCACCGTGCGCCACTTCGCCCAGGCGGCCACGGGCGACGAATGGATCGCCACCGATGGGGAGGGCGTGCTGGTCTACCGCCCCGGCGAGTCGTCCTTCAGGCGTCTGGCCCACGACCCCGCGGTGAGCTCGTCGCTGCAGGGCGACTCAATCCGCGACCTGCTGTTCGACCACGCCGGCAACATGTGGGCGGCCACCGATCTCGGCGCCGCGCACACCAATACGCAGGCCGAGCTCGTGTGCTCGATGCTGCCCTCGCCGCTGGCACGCTTCGGCCTGTCCGAAAGCAACGTGCAGGGCATCCTCGTCGACAGCCGCCGGCGCGTCTGGCTGGGACTGGGCAACGGTCGCATCGACCTGGTGGACCTGCAGCGGCAGCGCCTGCTTCACCTTGCCCTGGATGGCGCGCAGGGCCACCGCGACGTGCTGGCTTTCGACGAGACGCCCGACGGCACGATCTGGGCCGGCTCGCTGGGGCTCGCACGGATTAATCCGGACACCCTCAAGGTCACCAGCAACGTGCTGCCGCAGCTTTCGGGACAGCCGATCCTCAGCCTCGCCGATGTCGGCGGATTCCTGCTCATGGGAACCTACGACGGCGTGTACCGGTACGACCTCGCCTCGGGCCGGCTCGACCATTTCCGGCACGATCCGGGCGATCCCGGATCGCTCGCCAGCGACACCGTCCGCTACATCGCCACGGTGGATGGCAAGGTCTGGTACGCCACCACCGCGGGCATCAGCGTGGCGGACCGTGCCAGCGACGACCGCGGCTTCCGCCAGATCCGCCAGCAACCGGGACAGGCGGCAAGCCTGCCCAACGACTACGTCGGCTCGATCGCCGCGGACACCCGCGGCAACCTCTGGTTCGCCACCTTCGGCGGCGTGGCCGAACTTCCCGCCGGTCCACTCGGCGCGACGCCGCGGTTCCGCGTCTTCGATACCGGCTCGGGGCTGTCCAGCGACAAGGTCAACGCGGTACGTCCGGACGGACGCGGGCACGTGTGGGCCAGCCTGTCCAACGGGATTGCCGTGATCGACGGCACGAGCGGCGAGATCCGCAATCTCGGCGCACGCGACGGTCTGCACATCAGTAGCTACATCTACCTGGCCACGGCTCGTGCACCTGACGGCTCGATGCTGTTCGGCGGCCAGGGCGGCCTCACCCTGGTGCGTGCGCGCAGCGCACACGAGGAGCCGGCCCGGGTACCGCCACCGGCGGTCACCTTGGCGCGGGTCGGCGGTCGCGAATTGCCGCCCGGCCAGCTTCCCCGTTCAGGCGACTCGCTGACCATGGCCGACGGCCGCCGAGGGATGCAGCTGAGTTTCGCCCTGCTCGACTACCGGGCTCCGCTGGAGACCCACTACAGCTATCGCATGGAAGGCTTCGACGACGGCTGGACCGAGATCCCGGTCGGATCGCCCCCCACCGCGGTGTACACCAACCTGCCCCACGGCAAATACACCCTGCGACTGCGGGCCAGCACGCGCGGCCTGTTCCCGACCACCGTGGAGACCGACCTCGGCGTCGTGGTGCAACCACGCTGGTACGAAACGACGTGGCTGCGGATCCTCGCCGCCATCGCCGGCATGGTGGCGGTGTTCCTGCTGGTGCACCTGCGCACTCTTTACCTGCGCCGGCAGGCCAAGCGGCTGCAGCGCCAGGTCGACGAGCGTACCCGCGACCTGCAGGAAGCCAATGCGCGGCTGGACAAGCTGGCCGGCACCGACGAACTCACCGGGGTCTACAACCGCCGCCGCTTCCTCGCACTGGCCGAGGGCGTGCGTGCCCTGTCCGCCGAGGGTCAGGCCTGTCTCGCCGTGCTCGACCTGGACCGCTTCAAGCAGATCAACGACAGCCACGGCCATCTCGCCGGCGATGCGGTGATCCGGGCGATGACGGATGTCATCGTGAGCCAGTGCCGTCCCGGCGACCTGGTGGGTCGCTACGGCGGCGAGGAACTGGTGATCTGCCTGGCGGACTGCCCGGCGGACGAAGCCATGAGGGTAGCGGAACGGATCCGCAGGGCGCTGGCTGCCACCGCCGTGGCGCATGCCGGACACACCATCCGGGTCACCACGAGCATCGGCGTTGCCGCGATCCACCGGCAGCAAAGTCTCGAGCAGTGGCTGGCACGGGCCGACGCCGCGCTCTACGAAGCCAAGCACCAGGGCCGCAACTGCGTGGTGCTGGCGTCGGAGTGAATCCGGCCGGCCGGGTCAGTCCGGTTGACCGGATGCACCGTCGCGCTGCATCGCGTAATGCCGGTAGACCGCATAACCCAGGCCGACCAGGCCGGTGAGCGTGGCCGGGATCAGCAGCACGCGCTCGCGCATCACGGCAAAGCCCAGCGTGCCGAGAACCGCACCGATGATGAAATGGCTGGCCACCAGCAGGCAGACATGGATGCGCAGCATGTCCACCTCCAGTCCGCGCAGTCGCTGGCCGAGATAGATACCCAGGTCGGTGAAGATGCCCGAGACGTGCGTGGTGCGAAACGTGGCGCCGCTGTAGGTGCTGACCATGGCGTTCTGCAGACCGCAGGCGGTGGACGCCAGATAGATGCCCAGGTCGTGGTGGCCCAGCAGCAGCGGCAACGCCGCGAACAGCAGCAGCGACTCGATCATCAGCACCACGCCGTAGCGCCGACCGAGCTGCAGGGTGCGCTGCTGCACGATAAAGCCGCTGGCCATGGCGCCGCCCAGGAACGACAGGATCGCCAGCCCCCAGTGCACGATCTCGCCGAGGTCCAGCCGCGCCACCGCCATGCCCAGCTCGGTGCTGGTGCCGGTCAGATGGCTGATCGGCTGGTGGCGGAAGCACAGGTAGCCGACCGAATTGATGCAGCCGGCCGCGAGCGACAGCAGGCCGCCGCCGATCCAGGCCCAACGCGGCAGCTGACGCAGCATGGCGGTGGCTTTAGTCCTTGATCGGCTGGGTGGTGAGCACCGGCGCGTCGCCGATCACGTCGGCACCCGGCGGCGGGGTGAAGTTGAAGGTGCTGTCGGGAATCGGCGCGTTGCGCTTCCAGTCGGAGAACCGGATCTGCGTGGTGGCGCCGAGCTGGTCGCGGAACACCATTTCGTCCAGGCCATCTTCGCCGAAGCCCAGCTCCGCATGGTCGAACTGAGGGTCCTTCGCCTTCGAGGTGAGGCGCAGCCACAGCAGTCCGTCATGCGCGCCTTCCTCGGTCACGGTGAACTCCTGGTCCATCCGCTTGACGTTGGTGAGCACGGTCAGCGGACTGTGCGACTCGGCGCTGCTCTGCGTGCGCACGGTGACCTGCTCCAGCTCCGGGTCGTACAGCCACACCCGGCTGCCGTCGGCGACGATGGTCTGCTTGTAGGGCGCCAGCGTGTCCCAGCGGAACTGCCGTGGCGCCTCCAGCGCCAGCGTGCCGGAACTGGTCTTGCCGTCGCGGCCGTTGGGATCGGTCAGGGTCTGGGTGAAGCGGCCGGTGAGCGAGTGCAGGTCGTGGGCGAAGGCGTCGAGCCGTGCGCGCGCCGTGTCGGCGGCCTGCGCCGTACCGGCCACGGCCAGCGCGATCACGACAAGGGCGAGAGAAGCGAAGCGGTTCATGGCGGCCTGGCGTGGGAAAAGTGCGGCAAAGTCTGGCGGGCGCTGGCTTAATGGCGGGGCAAGGCCGGCGCCACCCTACTTCGGGGGCGGCGGCGCCAGCACCTCGCGATTGCCATTGTGCTGCGGCGCGCTGACCACGCCGTCGGCCTCCATCTGCTCGATCAGGCGCGCGGCCCGGTTGTAGCCGATGCGCAGATGGCGCTGCACGCCGGAGATCGAGGCGCGCCGGGTCTGCGTGACGATCGCCACCGCCTTGTCGTACAGCTGGGTGTCGGCGTCGCCGCCCTCGTCCCCGTCCTGCGGCAGGCCGGACTCGTTGATGAACTTGCCGTCGGCGGTGGCCTGCACTTCCTCCAGCACGCCCTCGACGTACTGCGGCGCGCCCTGCGCCTTGAGCCACGCGACCACGTTGTGCACCTCGTGGTCGTCGACGAAGGCGCCGTGCACGCGCTCCGGCGCGGCGGTACCGGGCGGCAGGTAGAGCATGTCGCCGTGGCCGAGCAGCGCCTCGGCACCGGACTGGTCCAGGATCGTGCGCGAGTCGATCTTGCTCGACACCTGGAACGCGATGCGGGTCGGGATGTTGGCCTTGATCAGGCCGGTGATCACGTCCACCGACGGGCGCTGCGTGGCCAGCACCAGGTGCACGCCGGCGGCACGCGCCTTCTGCGCCAGGCGGGCGATCAGCTCCTCCACCTTCTTGCCGACGATCATCATCATGTCGGCGAACTCGTCGATGATCACGACGATGTACGGCAGCGGTTCCAGCGGCTCGGCGGAAAGGTTCGGCATCTCCGGGTTCGGTCGGAACAGCGGGTCCAGCAGCGGCTGGCCGGCCTTGTCGGCCTCGGCCACCTTCTTGTTGAAGCCGGCCAGGTTGCGCACCCCGACCGCGGCCATCAGCTTGTAGCGGCGCTCCATCTCGGCCACGCACCAGCGCAGCGCGTTGGCCGCCTCCTTCATGTCGGTGACCACCGGCGCCAGCAGGTGCGGGATGCCCTCGTAGACGCTGAGCTCCAGCATCTTCGGGTCGATCATGATCATCCGCACGTCTTTCGGGCTGGCCTTGTACAGCAGGCTCAGCACCATCGCGTTGACCGCGACCGACTTGCCCGAGCCGGTGGTACCGGCCACCAGCAGGTGCGGCATCTTGGCCAGGTCCGCCACGGTCGGGCGACCGCCGATGTCCTTGCCCAGCGCCAGCGTGAGCGGCGACTTCATCGCGTCGTACCTGTCCGAGCGCAGGATCTCGGACAGGTAGACGATCTGCTTCCTGGTGTTGGGGATCTCCAGCCCGATCACGTTCTTGCCGGGGATCACGTCGACCACGCGCACGCTGACCACCGACAGGCCGCGGGCGATGTCCTTGTCCAGGCTGGACACCTGCGAGCCGCGCACGCCGGCAGCCGGTTCCAGCTCGAAGCGGGTGATCACCGGGCCGGGATAGACGCCCACCACCTTGGCCTCGATGCGGAAGTCCTTGAGCTTGAGCTCGACCTGGCGCGAGAGCACCTCCAGCGTCTCCTCCGAATAGCCCGGCCCCTGCGGTGGCGCCTCGTCGAGCAGTGACAGCGGTGGCAGCTCGCCCGGCTGGGCGGCACCGACGAACAGCGGGATCTGGGTTTCCTGGCGGGCCCGGTCGCTCTTGGCCACCGGCGTCGGCGGCGCCTCGATGCGGACCGGCTCGCGCTTGGCCTGCTTGACCGCCTCGGTCTTCTTCACCGCCTCGCGTTCGACCCGGGCCTGGCGCGCGGCGATCACCTCCGGCGCCTTGCGAAGCTTGCCGCCGAGCCAGCCCGCCAGGCGCAGCGTGGCCTGGCCGGTCCAGTCCATCAGGCGAAACCACGACAGCCCGGTGGCCAGCGTCACCGCCACCAGGAAAACCGCCAGCAGCAACAGCGGCGCACCGGTGGAGCCGAGCGCATCGAGCAGCGCATTGCCCAGCCACTGCCCGGTGATGCCGCCCAGGCCCTGCGGCATCACCGTATCCGGCCGGCTGGCGTTGATCGCGAACAGCGCCGGCAGGGTGATGAAGAAGAACACGAAACCGATCAGCCGCAGCGACGGCTCCCACGGATGCACGCTGCGCTCGCCGCGGTGGCGCAATACCTGCACGCCGAGCACCAGCAGCAGCAGCGGGAACGCATAGGACACCAGGCCGAAGATGTAGCGCAGCAGGTTGGCGATGTTGGCGCCGATGGCGCCGCCGAAATTGCGCGCGTGCTCGAGGGTGCCGACGTGGCCCCAGCTCGGATCCTGTTCGTTGTAGCTGAACAGGCAGACCAGCAGGTACAGCGCCAGCGGCAACAGCAGCAGTGCACCGGCCTCGCGCAGGCGACGCCTGAACTCGTCGCTGAGGGCCGGGGCGGGATTCTTGGCTTTCTTGACGTTCGCGCTACGCGCCACCGGTACGGACTTCCCTGGATGAGAGCATCCGCCCAAGTCTACACAGGCGGCCCACCCTTCAGAAGCTTGCGGAACCGGGCGCAGCCCACGAAAAAGGCCGGACCCGAAGGCCCGGCCTCGATCCGGCGGCCGGCACGGGCCGGCTGCCGTCGGTCCCGTCGAATCAGCCCAGCAGCGCCGGATGCACCAGCTTGCCGCCGTCAACGTTGATGCCGGCCTTCAGCGGCGCGAAGTCGCGCCACTCGTTGCCGCCGGCCAGCCGCTGCACGTACGGCAGGATCGCCGCCGAGATCGCCAGCGACGAGGTCTGCGGCACCGCGCCCGGCATGTTGGTCACGCAGAAGTGGGTGACGCCATGCACGTCGTAGGTCGGCTCCTTCCAGGTGGTCGGGCGCGAGGTCTCGAAGCAACCGCCCTGGTCGATCGAGATGTCCACCAGCACCGAGCCCTTCTCCATGGTCTTGACCATCGCCTCGGTCACCACGCGCGGCGCCTTGGCGCTGGGGATCAGCACGGCACCGACGACGAGGTCCGCGTCGCGCACTTCCTCGGCCACGGACGACTCGTAGGCATACAGGGCGGTGACGTTCGGACCGATCTCCATCATCTCGGCCAGACGGTCCTGGCGCTTGTCGAACACCACGACGCGGGCGCCTGCGGCCGCGGCCAGCGAAGCCGCCGCCTTGCCGGCGGCACCACCGCCGAGCACCACCACCTTGCCGCGCGAGGTCGAAGCCATGCCGCCGAGCAGCTTGCCCTTGCCGCCTTGCGGACGGTGCAGCAGCGTGGTGCCGATCTGCGTGGCGATGCGGCCGGCGATCACCGACATCGGCAGCAGCAGCGGCAGGCCGCCGTTCTCTTCCACCGACTCGAACGCCACACCGGTCAGGCCGATGTCGAGCAGGCTCTGGGTCAGCTCCGGTTCGGCGGCCAGATGCAGGTAACAGAACAGCAGGTGGTGCTTTTTCAGCAGGGCCAGGTCACCGGCGATCGGCTCCTTCACCTTGACGATCAGTTCGCCCTTTTCGTACACCGCGGCCGCATCGGGCACCACGGTGACGCCTTCGCGGGTGTAGGCCTCGTCGGCGAAGCCGCTCTTCTCGCCGGCGCCGGCCTGGATGAAGACCTCGTGGCCGCGGCGCACCAGGTCGGCGGCGGCGGCAGGAACCAGGGCAACGCGACCTTCGAGGGTCTTGGTTTCGGAAGGAATACCGATACGCATGGGGAAGCAGTCCTGTGGAGTTCGTGGCGTCGGCGCCAAAGCGGTGCCGGCGTGGGTTGGGAAAGCCATCTGCCTGCCGCTTGAATCGGGCTGCCCGGTTCCCCATCCTTGCGGACTCGGAAACCTGCCGCCGCCTTTCGTGCCGGGGGCTTCTGACGACGCTGGCCACCGTGCCGAAAGCGATCAAAGCCGTTCAGCAAACCTAGGGATTATCACATGTCCGAAACCCCCAAGCACAGCCGCCTGCTGATCCTCGGCTCCGGCCCCGCCGGCTACACCGCCGCCGTGTATGCCGCCCGCGCGAACCTCAAGCCGACGCTGATCACCGGCCTGCAGCAGGGTGGCCAGCTGATGACCACCACCGAGGTGGACAACTGGCCCGGCGACGTGGAGGGCCTGCAGGGTCCGATGCTGATGCAGCGCATGGCCGAGCACGCCGAGCGCTTCCACACCGAGATGATCTTCGACCACATCCACCAGGTGGACCTGACCAGGCGGCCGTTCACCCTCAAGGGCGACTCCGGCGAGTACACCGCCGACGCGCTGATCATCGCCACCGGCGCCACCGCCAAGTACCTGGGCATCGCCTCGGAGGAGAAGTTCAAGGGCAAGGGCGTGTCCGCCTGCGCCACCTGCGACGGCTTCTTCTTCCGCGAACAGGACGTGGTGGTGGTCGGCGGCGGCAATACCGCCGTGGAAGAGGCGCTGTACCTGTCCAATATCGCCCGCAAGGTCTACCTGGTGCACCGCCGCGACACGCTGCGCGCCGAGAAGATCATGCAGGACAAGCTGTTCGCCAAGGCCGAGAGCGGCAAGATCGAGCTGGTGTGGAACCACACCATCGACGAGGTGCTGGGCGACGACTCCGGCGTCACCGGCGTGCGCGTCAAGGCAGTCGACGGCGGCGCCACCCGCGACATCGAGGCGACCGGCTTCTTCGTGGCGATCGGCCACACGCCGAACACCGGCATCTTCCAGGGCCAGCTCGAGATGCACGACGGGTATCTCAAGACCCACAGCGGGCAGAACGGCATGGCCACGATGACCTCGGTACCGGGCGTGTTCGCCGCCGGCGACGTGGCCGACCACGTCTACCGCCAGGCCATCACTTCGGCCGGCTTCGGCTGCATGGCGGCACTGGACGCCGAGCGCTGGCTGGAGCAGCAGGACGCGGCCTGACCCGGCTCCGGCTCCCTCTCCCGTCGCGGAAGGGAGCCATCGCGTGCCCGCGCTGGCATGATCGCCCCGTGACCGCCGTCCCGCCCCCGCCCCCCAAGGAGTGCCGATGCCGGCCCTGAGCGCCCGCCTGCGACTGGTGCTGATGCGGATGACCCGCAGGCTCTGGTTCCGCGCCGCACTCTACGCGCTGGTCGGCGTCGGCACCGCCCTGCTCGGCACCGTGCTGCGCCCGTGGCTGCCGCAGGGCGTGGCCGCACGCATCGGCGCCTCGGCGGTGGGTAACATCCTCGGCATCCTCGCCTCCAGCATGCTGGCGGTGACGACTTTCTCGCTGTCCACCATGGTGGCCGCCTACAGTACGGCCGGCAGCAGCGCCACGCCGCGCGCGGCGATCCTGCTGGTGGAGGACTCCATCGCCCAGCGCGCGCTGGCCACCTTCATCGGCGTGTTCCTGTTCAGCGTGGTCGGGCTGATCGCGCTCAGCACCGGCATCTACGGCGACAGCGGCCGAGTGGTGCTGTTCGGCGTGACGATCGTGATGATCGTGGTGATCGTGGTGACCCTGCTGCGCTGGATCGAGCAGCTGTCCAGGCTGGGTCGCGTCGCGGAAACCGTCGACCGCGTCGAGCGGGCGGCGCGACGTGCGTTGCAGCAGCGCGCCGAGGCGCCGACGCTCGCCGCGGCCGACTGGGAGCCGCTGCCGGAGGACGCCGCCGCGCTGCACGGCGAGTCGGTGGGTTACGTCGCCCACGTCGATCTCGCCGCACTGCAGTCGGTCGCCGACGAGCACGACCTGACGGTGTGGGTGGCAGCCGAAGCCGGCCATTTCGCGACCCCGGACCAACCGCTGGCGTGGCTGTCGGCCAGGCCGCAGGAAGCCGTCCGGGCGGGCCTGCTCGACGCCTTCGTGATCACCGACCAGCGCGACTTCCAGCAGGATCCGCGGTTCGGTCTGGTGGTGCTGACCGAGGTCGCCCAGCGGGCCCTGTCGCCGGCCGTGAACGATCCCGGCACCGCCATCGACGTGCTCGGCACGGTGACCCGGCTGTTGTGCGACTGGGCCGCCACCTCGCGCCACGCCGCCGGCGACGGGCATCGACCGCGGCCGGCCCCGCGCCATCCGCGGGTGCGGCTGCGCGCGCTGGATCCGCGCGAACTGCTGGAGGACGTATTCGCCCCGCTGGCGCGGGACAGCGCGGGCATGCTGGAGGTCGCGATCCACCTGCACAAGGCGCTCGCCACGCTGGCGACGCTGGGCCATCCGGCGCTGCGCGACGCGGCTCGCGGCGAGGCCACGCGGGCGCTGGAACTGTCCGACGCGCGGCTGGCGCTGGCCTCGGACCGCGAGCGCCTGCACCGCCTCGCCGACTGGCGACACGCCACGTGAACGGGCCGGCCGCCGCGCTGCAGCCGCGCTTCCACGCGCGGATCGACGAGATCCCGGCCGACGCCTGGGACGCCCTGCGCGCCGACGACAGCCCGTTCCTCTCGCATGCGTTCCTGCACGCCCTGGAGCGCACCGACTGCATTCGCGTGGGGTGGGGATGGGCCCCGCACCACCTCGGCCTGTACGACGGCGGGCGGCTGGTCGCCGCCGCGCCGTTGTACCTGAAGGGCAACTCGCACGGCGAGTTCGTGTTCGACTGGAGCTGGGCCAGCGCCTGGGAACGGGCCGGGGGCGAGTACTACCCCAAGCTGCTCAACGCCGTGCCCTACTCGCCGGTCTCCGGCGCGCGGCTGCTGGCCGGACGCGATGCCCACGCCCCGGCCCGGCGCCGCGCGCTGGTCACCGCGATGCGCGGCGAGGTCGACCGGCTCGGGTTGTCCTCGCTGCACGCGAACTTCCTCGCCGGGGACGACCTGCCCGCCTTCGACGAGGCCTGGCTTGCACGCACCGATGTGCAATTCCACTGGCACAACCACGGCTACGCCGATTTCGACGCCTTCCTCGCCGCACTCAACCACAAGAAGCGCAAGAACATCCGGCAGGAACGCGCCCAGGTCGCCCGCAGCGGACTGCGCATCGAGCGATGCGGTGGCGCCCGCCTGTCGCCGGCGGAGTGGCACCGCGTGCACGCCCTGTACGAGGCCACGTTCGATGCCAAGGGCAACCACGCCGCACTGACCCGCGCCTTCTTCCTTGCGCTGGGCGACACCCTTGGCGACGCGGTACAGCTGGCGCTGGCGCGTGACGGCGATCGGATCGTGGCGATGGCACTGCTGATCCAGGGCGATCACACGCTGTACGGCCGGTACTGGGGAAGCGCGGTGGAAGTGCCCGGCCTGCACTTCGAGCTCTGCTACTACCAGGGCATCGAGCACGCGATCGCGCGCGGACTGGACTGCTTCGAGCCCGGCGCCCAGGGTGAGCACAAGCTCGCGCGCGGTTTCCTGCCGACGCATACCCATTCGCGCCACTACCTGGCCCATCCGCAGTTCCGCCGCGCGGTGCGCGACGCGCTGGTGCACGAGACCGCCTCGGTGCGCGCGTATGCCGACGAGCTCCGCGCCCACAGCCCCTACGCGCGCGACCGGGAACCCGGAGGCGACGCATGATCCGGCTGCCGCTGCTCGACCACTGGCCGCCACAGCGCTTTCCCGATCCGTCGCAGGCGCTGGTCGATCCGCCGGGCCTGCTGGCATTCGGTGGCGACCTGTCGCCCGAGCGCCTGCGCGCGGCCTACGCACAAGGCGTGTTCCCCTGGTTCAACGACGGCGAGCCGATCCTCTGGTGGTCGCCGGATCCGCGTTGCGTGTTCCGCACCGAACGGCTGCGCTGGCCGAATCGCTCGTTGCGCCGGCTGCTCGCGCACTGCAACTGGCGGGTCAGCGTCGACCGCGATTTCCTTGGCGTGATGCAGGCCTGTGCGGCTCCTCGCGGAGGCCAGCCGGGCACCTGGATCAGCGATGACATGATCCAGGCCTACGCGACCCTGCATGCCGCAGGCGACGCGCACAGCATCGAGGTCTGGCGCGGCGACGAGCTGGTCGGCGGCATCTACGGGGTGGCCTCGGGCCGGATGTTCAGTGGCGAGTCGATGTTCAGCCGCGAGAGCGGCGGTTCCAAGGTCGCCCTGCTGGCGCTTGCACAGTGCCTGCACGATTGGGGCTTTCCGCTGCTGGATGCCCAGGTCAGCAACCCGCACCTGCTTGCACTGGGCGCGGAGCACATGCCGCGCACCGCATTCATCGCAGCGCTGCGCGAGCTGGTCGTCGAACCGATGGATCGCGCGGTGTGGCGCGCAATGCCCCCTATCGATGCGGCGGCGCTGGCGCTGCCGGGTCGTCAATCGCCAGGGTGAACAGGATCGATGCCGGCCGGCCGGTCTGCGGGGGCAGCGGCTCGACGACCTCGCGCAGAGTCAGGCCTGCCGCAAGGAATATCCGCCGCCAGCCGGCCCACGAGCCTGCCCGCCAGCCGTCGCGGTAGTCCTCGTCGCCGACGGCGCTCCACGGGTGCGGGGTCTGGATCACCACCGCGCCGCCCGGAACCGGCAAACGCGGCATGGCCGCGAGCAGGTGTTCGACCGGGGCACCGCAAAACAGTGAAAAGTTGCACACCACCGTGTCTGCCTGCGCGTCCAGATCACCGGCAGCGACGCCCGCGTGATCCATCGTTGCGAAGCGGCCGCCACCGGTCTCGCGCGCCGCTTCAACCCGCCCCGGCACTGCATCCACGCCGAGCACGTCGATGCCCCGCCCGGCCAGCTCGCGCACCAGCCAGCCTTCACCGCAGCCCATGTCGATGACCCGCCGTGGCGCGCGCAAGCACGGCGGCGATGACCGCCGCCTCAATTGCCAGCCGGCGGCTGGCGATACGCCTCGCGCGCACGGCTCGCGTCCACGCCGACGCGTCCGCGTGCCGGGCGGCGAGGATGCAGCGCGCCGGATCGATACCCGTCACGCCCGCGGGTCAGCACGTATGGCCGAGCAGCGCATCCGGCCGGCGTCGCCGGGCCATGCGGCCCGGCATCACGGCAACTCGGTGCCGCCGGCCTTGGCGACGTAGCTCGCCGGCGGCGGCGGCGGGTCGCGTGGAACGGTCAGTGGACGGTAATGCCCTTGCCAGCGGGCCGCGATCGAGTGGCTATCGTACGCAGCCGGCTCCATCGAAAGCAGCCGGAAACGGGCATCGACCCGACCGTCCGTCGTCGGCGTCGTTTCCAGCGCCAGGTGGAACATCATCTGCGACCAGCTGCTGCGCCCGTCGTGACGCGCGGGGCCGCGGACCCAGCCGGCCAGGTCCTGATGCAGCGTCTCGGTCAGCCGGGGCGTAAGACGCTGGCGCGTCACGACCTGGCGCACGTGCCCCTGGGCATCGATGGTCGCCAGCGCGTCCACCGGCCGGGTGGACGCCGTGGCCGCCGCGTGCACCGCGCCAGCCATCACCATAAGTCCGGCCACCGCAGTGGCCCCCTTCACTCGAAGCTTCATCGCAGATCCCTCGCTGAAGAGCCGTCGACCGGCGTCGGATGACAGCGGACCCGACGGCCCCTCAAGCCTCGCGCCAAACGCCTGTCGTGACAAGCGTTTGTTCTTTCGGGGAAAACCTCGCCGCCTCAGCCGCGCGCCGCGTAATGCGAGGCCACGTAGTCATCGAGGATGGCGATGAACTCGCTGGCGATGCTGTCACCGCGCAGCGTCATCGCCTTCTCGCCATCGATGAACACCGGCGCCGCCGGCGCCTCGCCGTTGCCCGGCAGCGAGATGCCGATATTGGCGTGCTTGGACTCGCCCGGCCCGTTCACCACGCAGCCCATCACCGCCAGGGTGAGGTTCTCCACCCCGTCGTACTTCACCCGCCACAGCGGCATCTGCTCGCGCACGTGGGCCTGCACGGTCTTGGCCAGTTCCTGGAAGAACTCGCTGGTGGTGCGGCCGCAGCCCGGGCAGGCGGTGACCAGCGGCGTGAACGCACGCAACCCCATGGTCTGCAGCAGCTCCTGCGCCACGATCACCTCGCCGGTGCGCGCGCCACCGGGCTCCGGCGTGAGCGAAATGCGGATGGTGTCGCCGATGCCCTCCTGCAGCAGCACCGCCAGCGCCGCGGCCGAGGCGGTGATGCCCTTCGAACCCATGCCCGCTTCGGTGAGCCCCAGGTGCAGCGCGTAATTGCCGCGCGCGGCGAGGTCACGGTACACGGCAATCAGTTCCTGTACCCCGGACACCTTGGCCGACAGGATGATGCGCTCGCGCGGCAGGCCGATTTCCTCGGCCTTGGCGGCCGAGTCCAGCGCCGAGCGGATCAGCGCCTCGCGCGCCACGTGGGCGGCATCCCACGGCTGCGCGCGCTTCGCATTCTCGTCCATCAGCATGGCGACCATGGACTGGTCCAGCGAGCCCCAGTTGGCGCCGATGCGCACCGGCTTGCCGTATTCGATCGCCTTCTCGATGATCGCGC
This sequence comes from Lysobacteraceae bacterium, assembly GCA_018970895.1. GTDB lineage: Bacteria > Pseudomonadota > Gammaproteobacteria > Xanthomonadales > Rhodanobacteraceae > Dyella_A. The sequence goes on from JAGWVM010000063.1 coordinate 16,989, forward strand.
CGAACTGCGCGTCCTTCTTCTTGCCGAAGCCGACGTTGCCGGGGTTGATGCGGTACTTCGCCAGCAGCTCGGCGCAGGCCGGCTCGGCCTCCAGCAACTGGTGGCCGTTGTAGTGGAAGTCGCCGATGATCGGCACGTCCACACCCATCATCTGCAGCCGCTCGACGATGCGCGGCACCGCCGCGGCAGCGGCCGGCGTGTTCACCGTGATGCGCACCAGCTCGGAGCCGGCGCGGGCCAGTTCGGCGATCTGCTTGGCGGTGCTGACGGCATCCTCGGTGTCGGTGTTGGTCATCGACTGTACGACGACCGGTGCACCGCCACCGACGGTGACCTTGCCGATCTGCACGCCGACGCTGGGACGGCGCGGTTCGGCTTCGGCGGGACGCGGGACGGACTCGAACGTTTCGCTCATGGGGACGGCTTGGATGCGTTGCCGCAACGGCGCGGCGGTAGCCGTCAAGGATACCCGATGCGCCCCCGCCGTCCCCCGCCGGGTCAGCGCGCGGCGCGACGCAATGCGGCCTGCAGCAGGCGCCGCTGCAGGCGATCGGAGAGCGTCGCCACCTGCCCGAAGCCCATCCGCGCCAGCGCCTCGGCTTCGCCTTGCACCGCTGCGCCGGGCCGCATCCAGGCACGCCCGATGGACAGCCGGCCGCGCCAGGTGGCGCTGGCCCGCTTCAGCCAGCCCAGCGCCGGCAACAGGCGCTGCTCGACCTCGCTGAAATCGCTGCCGAAGGGAAAGGTCGGGGCCAGTGCCTTTGCCCGCAGCGGCGCCAGGGCTTGGTCCAGCATTCCGGGCAGGTGCCGGCGCCAGGCATCGGGGATCACGAAGCCGGCACGCAGCTTGCCGTGGGCCTTGGCCTCGGCGGCCAGCGCGTCGACAAAACGGGCATCGCATACCGAGAGCATCGCCTCGATGCATTCCTCGTCGGTCTTGCCGCGCAGGTCGGCGATGCCGTACTCGGTGACGAACAGGTCACGCAGATGGCGCGGAATGGTGGTGTTGCCGTAGTTGAAGCGGATGTTGGTCTCGACCCCGTGCGGGCCGTCGCGGGTGGCCCGCAGCAGCAGGATCGAGCGGCCGTCGGCCAGCTCGTGCGCCATCGCCACGAAGTTGTACTGGCCGCCCACGCCGCTGACCACGTGGCCGTCCTCCAGCCCGTCCGATACCGCGGCACCGGTGAGCGTGGCCATCATGCAGGTGTTGAAGAAGCGCGCGCCGCGGCGCTGCAGCGCGGCCAGCACCTGATGGTCGCCGTACAGCTGGTTGACGTTGGAGACCCGGCACATGTCGATCGCATCGGGGTCGGCTGCCTCGGTCTCGTCGAGCCAGCGGTAGAGCTCGCGCGAGCCCAGGAAGAACGCGCCGCGCAGGTAATGCCCGCCCGGCGCGTCGCCCGGCAGCCGGCCAGCTACCGCGGCCCGCTCCAGTGCGAGGTTGTCCCACGAACGGCGCTTGAGGATGCCGCCACGCTGCAGGTGCATGAAGCCATCCATCACCATCTCGCTGGCGCCGTACAGGCCCTGCCGCAGCGGTTCCATGCCACCGAGCTGCAGCGCCAGCGTGTGGCTGACGTAACCGGTGTCCAGCGCCTCCAGCGCAGCGCGCCACTCCAGATTGTGGTGCTGGCGCAGCAGCAGCGACTGCACCAGCGCATCGGACAGCGCGCCGATGCCGATCTGCAGGCAGCCGCCGTCCCTGACCAGCGCACTGGCGTGCAGGCCCAGCGCGTACTCGGCGGCCGACACCGGCTGCCGGGGCAGCGCGAACAGCGGCGGCGAGCGGCGCGGCGCCAGTTCGATGTCGAAGTAATCCTGCGGCACCTCGGCATGCCCCGACAGATAGGGCAGCTCCGGATGCACCACCGCCACGCACAACGGCCGTGGTCGACCGGAAGCCACCGCACGCTCGAGGAAATCCAGCGTCAGGTCGGGATTGCACGACAGGCTGTAGCGCACGCCGTCCGGTGTCTCCCGCCGCGCCACCAGCTGTACCAGCAGGTTGATGTCCTGCACCGCCAGGTCGCGCGCCACGTGGGTGTAGTTCTGGCTGATATAGCTGCGCTGGGCACTGCCCGAATGCAGCATCGCGCCCGACTGCATGTAGAACTCGTGCACCGCCACATTGGACGGCAGCGCGTCGCGCGCCTGGTCCAGCGCGTACTGCGGATCCACGCAGTCGTCCCCGAAGTGCCGCGCCAGGAACGGTTCGAGAAAGCGCGCCTCCAGACCCGGCTTCGGCTGCGGCCGGGCCAGCGAGAGCGCGGTGTACAGGGTGAGCGAACGCGCCGGCTGGGCCTTGATCAGCGCATAGATCGCATTGAGCAGGCCGTGAGGCTTGCCCAGGCCAAGCGGCGCCGCCACCCGCAGGTCGGATCCGAGCCGGTCGGCGATCACCTGGGCACAGGCGGCAGTGTCCGTGAAGCGCTGCTGGAGGGGCATGCCCGGATCATGCCAGAAGCCCGGATGGCGGGGCATGCCCTAGACTCCGGCCATGCCAGCATCGCCGTTCGACATCTCCCGCCCCGACCGCCTGCTGGCTGCCCAGGCGCTCAGTCGCGCGGCCGGAGCGCCCCTGGTGGGCGGCAATGCCGTGGAGCTGCTGATCGACGCGGCGGTGCACTACCAGCGATGGCTGGCGGCGATCCGCCAGGCGCGTTCGCGGGTGCTGCTGGAGAACTACATCATCCGCGACGATGCGGTCGGCCGGGCGTTCCGCGACGCACTGGTGGAGCGGGCGCTGTCGGGCGCGTTCGTGGCGGTGCTTTACGACTGGATGGGCTGCCTGAACCAGTCCGGCCCGGCGTTCTGGAAACCGCTGCGTGATGCCGGCGGCCAGGTGCGCGTCTACAACCCGCCACGGCTGGGCAAGCCGTTCGGCTGGGTCAGTCGCGACCATCGCAAGGTGCTCGTGGTCGACGGGGAACACGGATTCCTCTCCGGCGTCTGCATCAGCGAGAAGTGGCTGGGTGATGCCGCTCGCGGCGTGGCGCCCTGGCGGGATACCGGCGTGTCGCTGCGCGGCCCTGCCGTGGCTGAGGTGGAAGCGGCGTTTGCGCGCAGTTGGCAGGGCAGCGGCGGCCTGCTGCCGGTATGGCCACGTCCGGTGACCGAAGCAGCTGGCAAGGTCGCGCTGCGGGTGATCGCGACCGAACCCTCCACGGCGGGGCTGTACCGGCTGGACCAGCAGATCGCCGCCATGGCCCGGCACACCCTGTGGCTTACCGATGCCTA
>JAGWVM010000064.1 GCA_018970895.1 Lysobacteraceae bacterium
GGTCGGGATGGGGCCGGAGCGCACGCTCGACGGGGCGATCTACCTGATCGACCCGGTCGATCCGTCGTCGATCTTTCCCGAGGCGGTGGCGCTCAAGCGCCAGTGCGTGATCCACGGCAAGCCGTTCATCTCCACCGTGGCCTCGGCGCGCGACTGGATCGAGATGGAGCGTGTGCACGCGGGCCTGCCGCCCGATCCCGGCGCCGACGCGCTGTTCGCGCTGGAGTCCCGGACGCTGGCGCTGATCGCCCACGATGCAATGAAGCCGCAGATGCTGGCCTTCGCCGCCGAGCACTTCGACGTGCTCTCGCGCTTTGAAGCGCGCGTGGCCACCGGCACCACCGGCCAGCGCCTCAACGAGCTGGCCTGGAGCCGCGGCTGGCCGAGCGACCGGGAATGGGTGCAGCGCTACCAGAGCGGCCCGATGGGCGGCGATGCGCAGATCGCCGACCGGGTGCTGGAGCACCGCTGCCAGCGGGCGATCTTCTTCGAGGATCCGCACGTGCCGCGCCAGCACGAGGCCGACATCCAGCTGCTCGAGCGCGCCGTCACCACCGTCACCGACGAGGCCGTGTGCATGACCACGCCGCGGGTCGCGGCGCGCTGGGCCGAGGCGGCAAGGCGGCGGGCGGCATGTGCCTGATCGGATTCGCCTGGAACGCCCATCCCCGCTGGCGGCTGGTGCTCGCCGGCAATCGCGACGAATTCCACGGCCGTCCCAGCGAGCCACTGGCGCGCTGGCCGGATACGGCGATGGCCGCCGGGCGCGACCTGGAAGCCGGCGGCACCTGGCTCGGCGTGACCGATGACGGTCGCTGCGCGGTGGTGACCAACGTGCGGGATCCGCGCGATCCGCAGCTGGGACGCTCGCGCGGGCTGCTGGCGCTGGACTACCTCACCGGCGCCAGCGACGCGACGGCGCACGCCGCGTGCCTGCGCGCCGACGCGGCGCACTACCGGCCGTTCAACCTGCTCACCTTCGATGCGCACGCGGCGTTCTACCTCGGCAACCGCCCGGCGCCGCGGGTGCAGCCGGTGACACCGGGCGTGCACGGTCTGTCCAATGCCGACTTCAACACGCCGTGGCCGAAGACGCGCGCGCTGATGGCGCGGATCGAGGCGTGGCTGGCCGGCGACGCCATCGACGTCGAGCCGCTGTTCGCCGCGCTGTCCGACGAGCAGCGCGCGGCGGACGCGCTGCTGCCGGACACCGGCGTCGGGCTGGAGCGCGAGCGCTGGCTGTCCTCCGCCTTCATCCGCGGCGATCGCTACGGCACCCGCGCGAGCACCGTGGTGCTGATCGATCACGACGGCACCGGCGCCATCATCGAACGCCGATTCGGTCCCGACGGCCGGGGCGACGGCCAGTCCACGCTGCGCTTCGGACCGGCCGCCTGATCGCCGGGCGAGGCGGCGAGGGACGGCCTCGCCGGTCCGACGACGCCCACGATGATCCGGCCCCTCGGCCGCTGCTCCGTCCCCTCCAGCCCGGCTAGCCTCGATGCAAGCGGCGTGTCGGTCGCGCCGGAGGAGGAGATCCGATGTCAGGGAGGACCACGATGGCCGCCGGCCTGCTGCTGGTGCTGGCTGCGATGGGCGGCGCCGCACGTGCGGCGTGCCCGGCGTGGCCGGCGGCGCGGGCACGGCGGGAGCTGCAGGCGCTGCACGATCGCCTCGCCGGCTGGAACCACGCCTACCGCGTCGACGGCGTGTCGCCGGTGAGCGACGCGGTGTACGACCAGTCGCAGGCGCAGTACCGCGCGTGGCGCGCCTGCTTTCCGGCACAGGCGCCCGCGGTCCTGCCGCACCTGGCCGATGCCGGTGGACGGGTGCGCGCGCCGGTGGTGCAGACCGGACTGGCCAAGCTGCCCGATGCAGCGGCGGTGGCGGCGTGGATGGCGGCGCGCGCCGATCGCGACCTGTGGATCCAGCCCAAGGCCGACGGCGTGGCGGTCACCCTGCGCTACGAGCACGGCCAGCTGCGCGAGGCGGTGAGCCGCGGCGACGGCACGCACGGCTCGGACTGGACCGCCGCGGTGCGCCGCATCGTAGCCGTGCCGAAGCAGCTTCCGCACGCGCCGGCGCGGGTGGTGCTGCAGGGCGAGCTGGTATGGCGCCTGCCCGGCCACGTGCAGGCCCGCGATGGTGGCGACAACGCGCGTTCACGGGTGGCCGGCGCGCTGGCGCGCGAGCGCCTGGACGATGCCACCGCGGCGCACATCGGGCTGTTTGTGTGGGACTGGCCGACCGGCCCGGCCACGATGCGCGACCGTCTCGCCGGCCTGCGTGCGATGGGACTGGGCGACAGCGCCGCACTCACCGAGCCGGTGGCGGATCTGGCCGAAGCGACCGCCTGGCGCGAACGGTGGTATCGGCAGGCGCTGCCGTTCGCCGCCGACGGGGTGGTCCTGAGGCAGGGCACGCGACCGGCGGCCGACACCTGGCACGCCGCGCCGCCGGCGTGGGCGGTGGCGTGGAAGTACCCGGCCGCGCAGGCGCTGGCCAGGGTGCGCACGATCGACTTCCATACCGGTCGCAGCGGCCGTGTGAGCGTGGTGCTGGTGCTCGATCCGGTCCAGCTTGGCGACCATCGCGTGCAGCGGGTGAGCGCCGGCTCGCTGGCCCGCTGGCAGCGGCTGGACGTGCGGCCCGGCGACCGGGTCAGCCTGTCGCTGGCCGGACTGACCATTCCCCGGCTGGACGGCGTGGCCTGGCGTCCGGTGCAGCGGGCCCCGCGCCCCATACCGCCAACGCGCCACGGTCCGATGGACTGCTGGCGCGATGGTCCCGGCTGCCGGGAGCAGTTCCTGGCGCGACTCGCCTGGCTGGGTGGGCGGCACGGGCTCGATCTCGACGGCGTCGGTGAAGGCACCTGGCAGCGCCTGGTCGATGCCGGCCGGGTGCACGGGCTGCTGGACTGGCTGTCGCTGGACGCGGCGCGGCTGGCGACCGTCGACGGGCTCGGTCCGGCGCGCGCCGGCACACTGGCGCGGACTTTTGCCGCGGCGCGCCGGCAGCCCTTTGGGCGCTGGCTCGCCGCGCTGGCACCGCCGCCGATGGGCGATGCTCCTGCGCCGGACTGGGCCACGCTGGCTGCGCGCGGCGAAACGGACTGGCAGGCGCAGCCCGGCATGGGTGCGGTGCGCGCGCGCCGCCTGCACGCGTTCTTCCATGCCCCGGAGGTGGTGGCGCTGGCCGGTCGGCTGCACGCCGCCGGCGTCGCCGGGTTCTGAGTCCGGCTCAGTCGCGGAGGTCGCCGTCCACGTAGTACCAGCGCCCGTCTTCGCGCACGAAGCGGCTCACCTCGCGCATCCGCCGGGCCTTGCCGCCGCCGTGCCGCAGACGGGCGACGAACTCCACCACGGCGTGGTCGCCGTCCGGTGCGTGGCGCTTCACGTCCAGCCCGAGCCAGGTCGGTGGCGGGGACTGCGCGGCGAGGTCGAGCGCGGCCGGCCGGGTGCGGGGGTGCCAGCTGGCCAGCAGATAGGCCTCGTCGCCGCGCACGTAGGCGCTGTAGCGCGAGCGCATCAGCGCCTCGGCATCGGCGGCCACGCCGCCGGCATGCAGGGCACCACAGCAGTTGGCGTACTCGCGCGGCAGGCCGCAGGGACAGGGGTCGCGAAGGGCGGGCATGGCGGCAGCACGAAGCGACAGAGTCGGGCCGGCGATGGTGCATGCCGCACGCTGCGTTGCCAAGCAGGTGGCGTCAGAGCACCTGGAAGGTCTGCAGCCGCCCGCTGACCACCAGGGGCGCCAGGTCGTAGCCCTGGCCGCGCGCGAGCGACTTCAGCGCTTCGAGCACCTGGCGCTCCATGGTCGGCCCGCGCGAGAGGATCCACAGTTCGCGCCGGCGCGATTCGCCGAGCATCATCCAGCGATAGTCCGCATCCACGGCAAGGACCCACAGCTCCTTCCACGCCGACGGTAGCCAGTGCGCCCAGGCCGGAGCGGTGGTGCGCTGGAACTGGCCGGGTTCCTCCACCGCGAAGCGGCGGCGGGCGAAGGTATCGTGCACCCGTTCGTTGCCATCGGGCTCGGTGACGGTCCGCCGCAACCGGAACAGGCCAGGCACGGTTTCGTCGAGGTCCAGGCGGATGTCGCGGTCGGTCAGGCGTTGCAGCGGCGTGGGCAGCCGGGCGATTTCATGCCAGCGCCCCAGCATCCGTACGGTGTCCAGCCTGGATACGGCTTGCATCGTTCCCGGCGCCGGCGCCGGGCGCACCATCCCGCTGTTCGGCGCGGTGGGCAGGGATGATGGATGGGACCAGTGCATGTCGCGTTCCCTCGAAGCCGTCGGCCCGCGTGCGGCGGGTCTGCTGTCGCGCGCGACAGCAGCCGCGGCGGCATCCTGCAGGTCGACCGGCGCCTTGCCGGCGCGGGCACTGCCTGAGCGCATCGGCATCCGGGAGGAAAACTTTAGGCCCGGCGGATTGCCGGACCGGCCGGATCTACCAGGCGGGGCGACCCCGCAGCACGCGGGCCGGCAGCATCAGCAGGGCACCGAGGAAGGCGAACGCCGCGCCCACGGTGATCCCGATCAACCGGAACGGCAGCGCGATCAGCCACACGATGGGATACAGCACCAGCGCCAGCAGGGCGAGCGGCCAGCAGAACACCAGCAGCAGCAACCAGAGCAGGAAACCGGCCATGGCGCACCTCGCGCTCGGGTGGGAAAGGCTGCCGATGATACGCCGTCAAACGAACGGGCTCACCCCAACCAACCGCACGTGCAGCCAGAACGCGAAGATCGCCCAGGCTGCCACGCCGGCCACCACGGTCACCACCGTGCGCGAGGCCGGACCCTTCGGGTAACTCATGCCGGCCGCACGGTCGCGGCGTCGCGACACCATGAAGTCGACCACCGCCCACGCGAGGAACGCGCCGAACAGCACGACGTCGTGCAGCATGCCGGCGGCCAGCAGATGGCCGAACGCCCACAGCTTCACCGCGGCCACCATCGGATGGCCGAGTCGCGCCTTGATTGCGTTGCCGGGCACGTAGGCCGCCGCCAGCAGCACGAAGGCGAGCAGGGTGAACAGCGCGTTGAGATGGCGCAGCGCCATCGGCGGCACCCACACCACCACCGGATGCTGGCGGGCCTGGCCGAAGCCCCACACCAGCAGCACGAAGCCGACCAGCGACAGCAGCGAGTAGATCGCCTTCCAGCCGATCGGACCGAGCCGGGTGATCTGCCGCGTCCGCCAGCCGTCGGCGAACACACGCGTGGAGTGCACGCCGAGAAACACCAGCAGACCGAGGATCAGCATCGCCATCGCAGGGGACTCCACGCCGGGAAGGTCAGGGGCGAGTGTAGCGGTGCTTCAGACGTGGATGACCACCCGCACCGCCAGCGCCACGCCGTCGATGCCGATCGGGCCGGGTGCGGGGCCCTCGGGCCGCCAGCTGTCGCCCGGGCCGAGATCACCGGCCGGCGTGCGGGCGCATCCGTGCACCAGGTGCAGCAGCACCAGGTCCGGCGGCACCGCCCGCGTGGCGCTGTCGTTCCACACCTCGATGCCGCCGGTGGCGCGGCCGCGCCGCAGCATCAGGTTGAAATCGCGGGTCGGGCCTCCGGCCAGCGCCACCGCCACCCCGGCCTCGCCGGGAAAGGCGAACGGCACGCACGGCGTGGTGAGCGCGTGGACCTGTGCGCCGTCGAGCGTCATGCGAAAGCCGGCGCCGTCGATCAGCACGATGGTCCGGTCCACACCGGGAAAGCGCGAGAACGGCGCGGCGCCGACCACATCGGCCAGGCTCACGCGCCACAGGAAATCGTCCATGCCCGCGCCCGGCGGCATCACCGCGATTTCGCGGGTGATGCCCTGGCCGTTGCGCCAGGGCACCGGCTGCAGTTGCTCCGCGCGCAGGAGGCGGCCGGCACTCATGCGGCGCGCTCGATCACCCGCTCGAACGGCGGCAGCGCCTGCAGCATGCGTTCGCCGTAGCGCTTGACCACCACGCGCCGGTCCAGCAGCACGATGCGGCCGCGGTCGGCCTCGCTGCGGATCAGGCGGCCGCAGTACTGGATCAGCAACCGCGTGGCCTCGGGGATGGTCACCTCGATGAACGGATTGCGTCCGCGCGATTCCAGCCACTCGGCGTAGGTGGCGCCCACCGGGTCGGTCGGCACGGCGAACGGCAGCTGGGTGATCACCACCGTCTCGCACAGCTTGCCCGGCAGGTCCAGACCCTCGCCGAACGAGGCCAGGCCGAACAGCGTGCTGCCCTTGCCGGCCTCGATGTCGGCGCAGTGCTCGGCGACCAGCTGCGACTTGCCCAGCGAGCCCTGTGCGCGCACCTTGCGCACCATCGCGATCGGCAGCTTCTGCAGCACGCGGTCGAGCTTGGCGCGCGAGGTGAACAGCACCAGGTTGCCGGCGTCCCAGTCGAGGTGTTCGGCCAGCCATTCGCTCACCTCCTCGGCGTGCGCGTCGCGGGCGTCGGGCAGGGTGGTCATCGCCGGTACCTCCAGCCGCGCCTGCTCGGCCAGGTTGAACGGCGAGGGCAGGCTCAGCGTCACCGCCTCGTCGGGCAGCCCCACCGCGTCGGCGAAATGGCGGAAGTTGGCGCCGGCGCTGAGCGTGGCCGAGGTCATCACCACGCCGCTGGCGTTGCCCCACAGCACACTACGCAGCAGGCCCGCGGCCGACACCGCCGAGGCGTGGCAGACCAGCTGCTGGTCGCCGGCCAGGGTGACCCAGCGCGCCAGTGGCGGCGCGTGCTCGCGGTCGGGCGTGGACCAGGCACGCCAGCAGCGCGACTGCTTTTCCAGCCGCTCCAGCGCGATGCCCAGCTCGCGCGCCAGCGCCTCCTGGGTCGGGCCGCCCTCGCTCATCTCCACCACCGCGCGGCGCACCGCGTTGAGCCAGCGCTGCACCTCGCCGGTGAGCACGGCCAGGTGCTCGGCATGCACCGTCCACTGCTCCGGCAGCTGGCCGAGCGAGCCGCGGTAGACCGGCTCGTCCTCGCCCGGATCGGGCACCCAGGCCAGGCGGATCTCGCGCTCCAGTTCCTCCAGCGCGTCGCTGAGCTCCTGCAGCTTCGCATCGCCCTGGTCGAGGGTGAGCCGGCCCAGCGATTCCTTGTCGGTCAGCGAGTAGGCCGCGTGCACCTGGCGGCCGAGCCGGCTCAGCTGGCGCACCGCGGCGCCGAGAAACACCTCGGCGGTGCCGCGGTCGATCGCCTTGGCTGCCACGTGGTGGGCCTCGTCGAACACGTACAGTGTCTCGTCCGGCTTGGGCAGGATCACGCCGCCCCAGCTGTCCTCCTCGCTGCCGGGCATGGTCAGGTCGGCAAGCACCAGATCCTGGTTGGCGACGACGATCTCGGCATCGGCCACCGCGCGGCGCGCGGCGAAGAACGGGCAACCCATGAACTGCGCACAGCGGCGGCCGGTGCAACCACCGGCGCTGGTGGTGATCATCGCGCGGACCATGTCGCCGACCGGCTCCGGCGCCGCGTCCATGTCGCCGTCCCAGCGGCCGGTGTCCAGCGCGGTGACCAGCTTGCCCAGCGCAGCCTTGTCGCGCGCGTCCGGCGGCTTGCTCCACAGCGCCAGGTCGGTGTCGAAGCCCAGCCCCATCTGTGCGTCGGCGGCCAGGCTGTTGCCGGCCATCAGCAGGTTGCGCGGGCACACATAGCGGCCGCGGCCCTTGGCCAGCGCCACCTTCGCCTCGATGCCGTTGAGCGACAGGTACAGCGGGATGTCGCGCTGCACCAGCTGTTCCTGCAGCGCGACCGTGGCGGTGGCGATCAGCAGCTTCTTCTTCTGCGCCCGCGCCACCGCGTGCCCGGCGATCAGGTAGGCCATCGACTTGCCGGTGCCGGTAGGCGCCTCGATCACCGCGCCACCGCCTTCCTCGGCCAGTGCCTTGGCGACCTCGGCGATCATCCGTCCCTGCGACGCACGCGGCCGGAACCCGGGCAGGCCGTCCTTCAGGCGGGTGTAGGCGGCGCGGATGGCGTCCTTGGTGGCGTCGGTCAGCACGGGGTCAAGCCGGGATTCATTCGGTCGATACAGGGGCGCGGGGCCGGAAGCGGCAGCCGGCGCGACGGCGCTCCAGTGTATCGGATCGCCCCCGGCCGCCCGTGCCCGCGCGACCACGAGAACCCGATGAAGCCAGCCCCGCCCCTCGACGAGATGCCCGGCACGCCCCTCGCCAGCCCGCTGGCGTGGCTCGAACGGCTGCTCGAGGCGCCGGGTCCGGCCGGGGTGGCCGCCGTGCTTGCCGCGATGGCCGGGGCGACGCCCGGCGTGGTCGGGGCGTGGGTGCTGTGGTGGCCACCCGACCAGACGCAGCCGGAGTGCCGGCCGGCCCATCCGCCGGACCCGCGACTGCTCGAGGCTGTCCCCATGGCGCTCGACGAGGAGACGCCGCACTGCCCCGGGCCGGGACTGCTCGCGCTGCGCCTGTGCCGGCCGGCGCGGGCGTTGCTGCTGCTGCAGCTCGCCGATGTGGAGGGCGATCCGGCGGAGGCCTTCGCGCGTCTGTCGATGCCGCTGCTGCAACTGGCGGGACGCCAGCTGGGGCGCAGTCTCGAACTGGTCGGCCTGCAGCGCTCGCACGAGCAGCTGCAGCGTTCCGAACGACTGCAGCGCGCGCTGCTCAGGATCTCCGACCTGTCCGGTTCGGCGCTGGAGATGCCGGAGCTGCTGCGCGGCATCCACGACATCGTCCGCACGCTGATGTACGCGGAGAACTTCTTCATCGTCCGCCACGATCCCGTACGCGGGTCACTGCGCTTCCTGTACTACGCCGACAGCCGCGACGAGGCGGGACAGCCGGAAGGCGAGATCCCGCTGACGCGCCTGCACGGCAGCCTTACCTGGCACCTGCTCACCGGGGGCCGGCCGCTGATCGGCACCACCGACGAGATCGACCGGCAGCTCGGCGGCACGCTCCGGCTGATGGGGCCGCCGTGCGAGCACTGGCTCGGCGTGCCGATGCTCGTCGACGGCACCGCGTGCGGTGCGCTGGTGGTGCAGACCTACGAGCCCGGCGGGCGCTACACCACCGAGGATCTCGCCCTGCTGCAGTTCGTCGGCAGCCACATCCTCACCGCGCTGCAGCGCCGCCAGGGCCGCGAGGAGCTGGAGCAGCGGGTGCGCGAGCGCACCGCCGAGCTGGCTGCACTTAACCGGGGCCTGCAGCAGGAGGTAGCCGAGCGGCAGCGGGCGGAGCGGTTGCAGTCGGCGCTGTTCCGCATCGCGCGTCTGGCCACCGACGAGATCGACCGGCGGGCGTTCTACCACAAGGTGCACGACATCGTCGGCGGGCTGATCGAGGCCAGCAACTTCTTCATCGCGCTGGTCGACGAGGCCGCCGGCACGCTGGAATTTCCCTACGCGGTGGACGTCACCGGCGAGAGCTACGCGCCGCGTCCGCTCGGCCGCGGTCTGTGCGAATACGTGCTGGGGCACGGCGCGCTGCTGCTCGACGACGACGCCATGAACCAGATGCGCGAGCGTGGCCTGATCGACCACCACACCACCGGCACCGCCTCGCAGTGCTGGCTCGGGGTGCCGCTTCGCGACGGCGAGCGCCCGATCGGCGTGGTGGCGGTGCAGAGCTACACCGGTCCGGATGCCTACGGTCCGGCGGAGCTGGAGCTGCTGGGCTTCGTCGCCTCGCAGATCGCCACCAGCCTGCAGCGCCGCCGCGTCGCCGACGCTCTGCAGCACGCCTACGCGCAGCTCGAGCAGCGCGTGCACGAGCGCACGCGCGAGCTGCGGCGCGAGATCTGCGAACGCGAGCGCGTCCAGGAACAGCTGCGCCACCAGGTGATGCACGATCCGCTGACCGGCCTGCCCAACCGCGCGCTCCTGCGCAGCCGCATCGACCGAGCGCTGGAGCGCATGGTGCGGGAACCGCACGCGCGCTGCGCGCTTCTTTACATCGACATCGACCGCTTCAAGGTGATCAACGACAGCCTCGGCCATCTCGCCGGCGACGCCGTGCTGAAGGAGGTTGCCGCGCGGCTGCAGGGCTGCGTGCGCGAGCCCGACCTCGTGGCGCGGCTGTCCGGGGACGAGTTCGCGATCCTGCTCGACCACGTCGACGGCCTGGAGACCGCCACCCGGGTGGCGCAGCGCGTGCTCGATGCGCTGGGCCGGCCGCTGCCGGTGGCCGGCCGCGAGCTGCAGCCCAGCGCCAGCCTCGGCATCGCGTTGGGCGACGCCGCCTACGGCGATGCCGACGAGCTGCTGCGCGACGCCGACGTCGCCCTGTACCGTGCCAAGGATCAGGGCCGCAAGCGTTACGAGGTGTTCGACGACACCCTGCTGGACAACCTGGTCGACGAGCTGAGCATGGAGGGCGAGCTGCGCCAGGGCCTGCAGCGCGGCGAGTTCCAGCCTTACCTGCAGCCGATCTGCCGGCTGGAGACGGGCGAGCTGGTGGGCTACGAGGCGCTGCTTCGCTGGCACCATCCCGAGCGCGGCGTGCTGCTGCCCGGGGCGTTCCTGCGCGTGGCCGAGGACAGCGGCCAGATCGAGGCGATCGACTGGCAGCTGTTCGAGCGCGCCTGCGAAGCGCTGAAGACGCTGCCCGGCGACGACGACTTCCTCACCCTCAACGTGTCGGCCCAGCACCTGCGTCACGAGGATTTCGACCGTCGCCTGCTGGCGATGGTCGAGCGGGTCGGCGTGTCGCCGTCCCGGGTGATCGTGGAGGTGACCGAAGGCGCGCTGCTGGACGATCCCGACCGCGTGCGCGCGATCCTCGAGCGGCTGCGCGGCGCCGGCATCGGCGCGGCGCTGGACGACTTCGGTACGGGCTACTCCTCGCTCAGCTACCTGCACTCGCTGCCGCTGCGGCTGCTGAAGATCGACCGCAGCTTCGTGCAGGCGCTGGACGCCGGCAGCGCCAACAGCTCCACGGTGGTCGAGGCGATCCTCGCGCTGGCACGCGCGCTGGACATCCACGTCATCGCCGAGGGGATCGAGACGCCGCGCCAGCGTGTCCTGCTGCGCGACATGGCCTGCGAGCTGGGCCAGGGTTTCCTGCTCGGCCGGCCGGCGCCGGTCGGGCACTGGTCGATGGCGGCCGCCTGAGTCGGGCCAGCTAGCTAGCCGGCGGCGAGCCGGCGCAGCGCCTGCTCGAACACGTCCGGCGGCTGCCCGCCCGAGATCAGATGCTGGCGATTGATGATGATCGCCGGTACCGAGTGGATGCCGGCGCGCAGGAAGAACTGCTCGTCGCCGCGCACGTCCTCCGCGTAGCGGTCGCTGGCCAGCACCGCGGCGGCTTCCGCCGCGTCCAGTCCCGCCGCGCCGGCCACCTCCGCCAGCACCGCGTGGTCGCCGATGTCGCGTCCGTCGGTGAAGTAGGCCACCAGCAGCGCGCGCTTCAGCGCGTGCTGACCGCCCTGCTCGCCGGCCCAGTGCAGCAGCCGGTGGGCGTCGAAGGTGTTGTAGATGCGCCGCGTCTCCTGGTGCGCGAAGGTGAAGCCCACCGCCGCGCCGCGCTGGCGGATCGCCTCCTGGTTCTGCGCCAGCTGTGCGGGGGTCAGGCCGTACTTCTTCGCGATGTGCTCGCCGACGTCCTCGCCCTCGTGCGGCATCTGCGGGTTGAGCTCGAACGGCTGGAAATGGATCTCCGCCCGCACCTCGTCCTTCAGCGCGTCGAGTGCGCGCTCCAGCGAGGCCAGGCCGACGGCGCACCAGGGGCACACCACGTCGGAGACGAAATCGATGCGGACGGTCGTGGACGGGTTCATGCGATGGGTCCGGAAGACGCCGGCGACGGGCCGGCCAGAGATCTGCACATGGAGACGCGGTGCACCGGACTCAACCGCCCACCAGGCTCAGCGCCACCGCCTCGGCCACGCGGATGCCGTCCACGCCCGCCGAGAGGATGCCGCCGGCGTAGCCCGCGCCCTCGCCGGCCGGGTACAGGCCGGTGGTGTTCAGGCTCTGCAGCGACGCGTCGCGCTTGATGCGGATCGGCGAGGAGGTGCGCGTCTCCACCCCGGTGAACACGGCGTCGTGCATGCCGAAGCCGCGGATCTGCCGGTCGAACGCGGGCATCGCCTCGCGGATCGCGGCGATCGCATAGTCCGGCAGCGCGCTGTCCAGGCTGCCCAGCGTCACGCCCGGCTTGAACGAGGGCAGCACCTCGCCGAAGGCCGACGATGGTCGCCCGGCGAGGAAGTCCCCGACCAGCTGGCCCGGCGCGTTGTAGTTCTCCCCGCCCAGCACGTAGGCCTGGCTCTCCAGCGCGCGCTGCAGGGCGATGCCGGCCAGCGGGCTGCCGCTGGGATCGAACGCGGCGTAGTCGGCCGGATCGATGCCGACCACGATCGCCGCATTCGCGTTGCGCTCGTTGCGCGAGTACTGGCTCATGCCGTTGGTGACCACGCGGCCCGGTTCGCTGGTTGCCGCCACCACGGTGCCGCCCGGGCACATGCAGAAGCTGTAGACGCTGCGGCCGTTCTTCGCGTGGTGCACCAGCTTGTAGTCGGCCGCACCCAGCCGCTCGTGGCCGGCCTGCGGGCCGTAGCGGGCGCGGTCGATCACCGACTGCGGGTGCTCCACGCGGAAGCCCACCGAGAACGGCTTGGCCTCCACGTAGACACCGCGCGCGTGCAGCATGGCAAAGGTGTCGCGCGCGCTGTGGCCCACCGCCAGCACCACGTGGTCGCTGCGCAGTTCCTCGCCGCTGGCCAGGCGCACGCCGCGTACCCGCTGGCGGTCGTCGCCCTCGGGCTCCAGCAGCAGGTCCTCGACGCGCTGGCCGAAGCGGATCTCGCCGCCCAGCGACTCGATCGTCACGCGCATGTGCTCGACCATTGACACCAGCCGGAAGGTGCCGATGTGCGGCTTGTTGATCCACAGGATCTCCTCCGGCGCGCCGGCCTTCACGAATTCCTCCAGCACCTTGCGGCCGTAGTGCTTCGGATCGGAGATCTGGCTGTACAGCTTGCCGTCGGAAAAGGTGCCGGCGCCGCCCTCGCCGAACTGCACGTTCGACTCCGGGTGCAGGTTGCGCTTGCGCCACAGGTCCCAGGTGTCCCTGGTGCGCTCGCGCACCGCCTTGCCGCGGTCCAGGATGATCGGACGGAAGCCCATCTGCGCCAGCACCAGTCCGGCGAACAGGCCGCACGGGCCCATGCCGATCACGATCGGTCGGTGCGGGCTTTTCGCCGGCGACTGCGTGACGAAGCGGTAGCTGGTATCCGGGGTGGGGCCGAGGTGGCGGTCGTCGGCGAAGCGCGCCAGCACGGCGGGCTCGTCGGCCAGGTCAAGATCCAGCGCGTAGATCAGCGCGATCGCGCCGCGCTTGCGGGCGTCGGCGCTGCGCTTGGCCACGGTGTAGCCGCGCAGCGCGCCGCGGCCGATCTTCAGGCGGTCCAGGATGGCCTGCTCCAGCTCGGCCGTGGTGTGGTCGAGCGGCAGCTTCAGGTCGGTCAGTCGCAACATGGGCGCGCTCGCGGGTTCGGCTCGATGGCGGCGGCCGCTTGGCCGCAACCGCGCATTGTCCCGGCGCGGCCCGGCGACGACAAGGCGCAAAAACCGCGCCCCGGAGGACGCGGCGCGATGCCGATGGAATCAAAAAGTCAGCGTCCGGCGGAGCTGGGCGGGGGTAGGGGGATGGCCCAGGCCCGCCGGACGCTGAAAAACGGGCTCGCCGGCACTCAGGCCGCGAGCAGGGAACGGAACTGCTCGCCGGTGGCGCGCGGGTGCAGCAGCAGCAGGCGCGTGGCCGTGGCCGAGCGGTGGCGACGTGCCGCCGCGCGACACAGTTCGCCATCCGGGCTGGCGATGGCGATCGCATCGGCCGGCACGGAGGGGACCGGGTGCCGGCACACGGTGCCGTGCTGGGGTCCGCCGACGATGACGTATTCGATGATGGCTTCCATGGTGCTGTCCTCAGCTGGCGAGGGATCTCGCTCTGTGTACCGCCTGGAAGACCGTCGTTGGGGTGGGGGAGCCGCCGGCCTTTCCTGTCAGGAAAGATGCAGGGGCCGCGCCACCGGCATGACCGCAAATGCCTTATCCGTCACAGTCCGGCGATGCGGCAGGCGGCGTCCGGGGCCTCATGCCCGGCCCGGTGCCGACGCGATGGGCAAAACCGCGGTCCGGATCGCCCTCGCCGACCCCGGAAGACGCCCGACCGGGCGCGCAAAGGCCTTCGATGGCGTGGCTGCGGTCGGCCGACGCGGCGCAATGCGACCAAACGGGACGCCACTGACGCATCGCGTCACCCGCCGTACCGGAAACGTCGTGGGCTCAGTCCGGCGGAGGCTGCTGGGCGCTCACGCAGTGCCGGGCGAGCCCGATCCAGTGGGTCAGGCGTTCACGGTAGGCCGCCATGCTCTCGGCGTCCGCCGGCTGGCTGCGCTCGGCGTCCTCCGAATCGGCGTCGGCCAGGCGGCTGAGCCGGTCGAGCACGACCCGGGCATGGGGATGGGCGGTGATCAGCGCGGCGATAAGCACGCTGTCCGCCTGCTGGCGGGCGGAAATCAGGCGCAGTCCCTTGGCCAGGTCATCCATGTTCATGGGAGGCACTCCAGGGCTGTGACTTGGGGGGCCAACGGCGGGCGGCCTCCCGGCGAAATCGTTGCCGGGAGGCCGGGGTCGTCAGCGGCGACCGAGGAAATCCTGCTTGCCGATCTCGGTACCGGCCTCGCGCAGGATGTTGTACGCGGTCGTGCAGTGGAAGAACAGGTTCGGCAGCACGAATTCCAGCAGATACGCCTGGCCTTCGAAGTGCAGCTCGCCGGAGCGCATCTTCAGGTGGATGGCGCGGGGCTCGCTGCCGTCGAGCTGCGCGGCCTCGAAGCCGTTGACGTAGGCGATGGCGCGCGCGATCCGGTCGTAGACCTGCTCGAACGTGGTCTCGTTGTCCTCGAACGCCGCCGGTTCGACGCCGGCCAGCCGGGCCACGCCGCGGCAGGCCATGTCGCAGGCGATCTGCACCTGCTTGACCAGCGGCAGCATGTCCGGAATCAGCCGCGTCTGCAGCAGCACGGCATCGTCCACGCCCCGGGCCTGGGCATGGGCGTGGCCTTTCTTCAATACGGCGGCGAGGTTTTCCAGCGCGCGCACGGCAACGGGAACCGTTGCCTGGTACATCGACAGCGTCATGGGGGGTGCTCCGTGGTTTCGTGGGAGGTAACGGGAGTGAGGACGGAATCGGGGTCGGCCGATGCCGCGATCGCCGCCGGCGCGGCGTGGCCGCGGGTGGCGCGCATGGCGGTCAGCAGCGCCACGGCCAGCAGCGCCGCGGCGAGCAGGAACGCGGCGCCCGGCACGTGCATGGCGTTGCCCGGCGCGATCGACCAGGCGAACACCTGCGCGAACAGGTAGGGACCGAAGATCCCCGCGAAACTGCCCAGCGAGGTATTGGCCCCCTGCAGCCGGCCCTGCTCGGTGGGCTCGACCTGGTGGGTCATGATCGACTGCAGCGGCGGGTTGGACAGGCCCCACAGTGCCATCAGCGGGATGCCGAGCAGGAACACCGCGCCGGTACTGGCCAGCCCCATCAGCACGAACGAGCCGATGCCGCACAGCATGCCGAACAGCAGCACCGGCCGTTCGCCGAAGCGCGGCGTCAGCCGGCGGGTCAGCAGCGCCTGCACCAGGCCGTCGCACGCGCCCACCAGCATCAGCACCAGGCCGACCGCCTGCGGGCCCCAGTGGTAGCGGTAGTCGCCGTACAGCACGAAAGTGATCTGCAGGGCGTAGTGCGCCAGGAACACCAGGAAGCTGGATACGCCCAGTCCGAGCAGCGTCGGTGTGCGGCGCAGCAGCTTCAGCGCGCCGACCGGGTGGGCGCTATGCAGCTCGAAGCGCGGCGTGCGTCGCTCCGCCGGCAGCGACTCGGGCAGCACGAACAGGCCGTAGAGGAAATTGCACAGCGCCAGCGTGCCGGCCACGTAGAACGGCAGCCGCAGGTGCATCGCCCCCAGCCATCCACCGAGCCCGGGGCCGAGCACGAAACCCACGCCGAACGCCGCGCCGAGCAGGCCGTAGGCGCCGGCGCGCTTCTCCTTCGGCGTGATGTCGGCGATGTAGGCATTCGCGGTGCTGAAGCTGGCCGCGGTCATGCCCATCACGGTGCGGCCGACGAACAGCAGCCACAGTGTCGGTGCCATCGCCATCACGAAGAAGTCGATCGCCAGCCCGAAGTTGGAGATCAGGATTACCGGTCGCCGGCCGAAGCGGTCCGACAGGGCGCCCTGGATCGGCGAGAAGATGAACTGGGTGATCGCGAACACCGTGCTCAGCACGCCCACCCACCAGGCGGCCCGGGCCGTGCCGCCGCCGATCAGCTGCTCCACCAGGTGCGGCAGCACCGGGATGATGATGCCGAAGGCCAGCATGTCCAGCAGCACCGTCACGAAGATGAAGGCGAGGGCCGCGCGGCGTGGGGAAGCGGAAGTGTCCAAGGCGTCCGGGGGCGGGAGGAGGACCGGCGCGAACGATAGCCCAGCGCGCCGTGCACCGGCAGTGCCGGGCATCAGGGGCCGGGCGGGGCGGTCAGCTCGCGTGCATCGAGAAAACCGTCGTGATTGCGGTCGAGCCGGCGGAACTGCCGGCGCAGGTCGGCTTCGTGGCGGGCCAGGGTCACGGCGCGGCCGCGCCCGCCCGGCAGCTCGGACCGCTCCAGCACGCCGTCGTGGTTCGTGTCCATGGCGACGAAGCCGCGGTCCAGATACCCGACGTACTCCGCCTCGCTGACCCGGCCGTCGCCGTTGCGGTCGAACAGTGCCAGGTAGGCGTCACGCGAGGACTGCGCCGGCGCGCCCATCGGGGCCGCGGCGAACACTGCCGCGACGGCGGCCATCCAGGCGGCGCCTCGCACGTTCAGCAGGTGCGCTGGATGCCCAGGAACTGCAGGATCTCCGCACGCGTGCGCGGATCCTCGCGGAACACGCCGAGCATCTGGCTGGTGACCATCGACACGCCGCGCTTGTGCACGCCGCGGGTGGTCATGCACTCGTGGCTGGCCTCCACCACCACCGCCACGCCGCGCGGCTTGAGCGTCTCGTTGATGCACTGGGCGATCTGCGCGGTCATCTTCTCCTGTACCTGGAAGCGGCGGGCGTAGCCCTCCACCACGCGGGCCAGCTTGCTGATGCCCACCACGCGATTGGTCGGCAGGTAGCCGACGTGCGCGCGGCCGATGATCGGCGCCATGTGGTGCTCGCAGTGACTCTCGAACTCGATGTCGCGCAGCACCACCATCTCGTCGTAGCCCTCCACCTCCTTGAAGGTGCGCTTGAGGTACTCGGCCGGATCCTCGTCGTACCCGGAGAACCAGTCGCCGTAGGCTTTCACCACGCGCTTGGGCGTGTCGAGCAGGCCCTCGCGGGACGGATCCTCGCCTGCCCAGCGCAGCAGGGTGCGCACGGCCTCCTCGGCCTGCTCGCGGGTGACGTCGTTGCGCGTGGGATGGTCGCTCATGCGTGTTCCTGGGTCAGATCAAGCGGGGAAGTTTACCGGCATGCCGGCGCGGGCCGCTGGCGGGCGAGGTGTGGGGAAGATTGCCCGGACATTACGCGCGGGACGGGCAGCCGGATGCGGCTGCGCCGCATTGCTGGCGTCATCGGGCGAGCCTATGCTTGCCGGGCTTCCACGAAAGGAGTCGACGATGAAGCGTTTTGCCCTGGTCATGCTGGGTTCCCTGGGTGCCTGCGGTATCGCCCATGCCGGTGCCACCGCACGTGCCGTGCGCCATAGTGCCGAGGCCAGCATGCTGGTCAGCGGCCATGTGGAGGTGAATCCGGACGGCACCCTGAAGAGCTACCGCATCGACGCACCGGAAAAGCTGCCGGCACCGGTGGTCGCGCTGATCGCCCACAACCTCCCGCACTGGAAGTTCAAGCTCAGCGAGCCGACGAGCCACGTGGTCGATTCCGGCATGAACCTGCGCGTGCTGGCCCGACCGGAAGCGGACCACAACTACGCGTTGAGCATCGAAGGCGCGTCGTTCGACCAGGCGCGTGATCCGGCACGGAAGATCACCGCCGAGCCGCGCCGGCCGCCGGCTTATCCGCATGTGGCGATCCAGGAGCGCGTCTCCGGCACGGTCTATCTGCTGTTGCAGGTCGGCCGCGACGGCACGGTGCATGATGCGGTGGCCGAGCAGGTCAACCTGGACCAGTACGGCACCGAGCGGCAGATGGAGCGCTTCCGGCGCGTGTTTGCCGACGCGTCGCTCGATGCGGCCAGGCACTGGCATTTCCACGTTCCAACGGTCGGGCCCACCGCCAACGATCCCTACTGGGTGGTCCGCGTGCCGGTGAAGTACAACCTGCACCGCTGGGGCGAGCGGCCCCGCGAACGGAGCTACGGCGAGTGGCGGACCTACATCCCGGGCCCGCGGGAGACCGCGCCATGGGCCGATCGGCGCCTGTTGAGCGAGGCACCCGATGCCATGCCCGATGGCGCCCTTCATCAACTCGGTGGCGGCCTTCGCCTGGACACCGGAAGCAGCGGCGGCTGACCGGACCTCCTAGCGGTCGCCCGGCCCGAGCAAGCGCCGCTCGATCGGGGTGGACAGCCGGGTGACCAGCAGCGCCGCGACGGCGCCCAACACCACCTCGCCGAGGCGGAACAGCGCGAACTGCAGGAAGGTCCCCTCGTGCGGCACCAGCATCACGATGGTGACGGTGATGCCGGCCACGCGCCCGGCGGCGCCGAGGTCGAGCATCCAGCACAAGGTCAGCCCGACCACCAGCGCCAGCGCGTAGGCGGGAAACGGGGTGTGCACCAGCGCCGCGGCGGCAATGCCGACCAGGCCGCCGATGATGGCGCCGATGAACTGGTCGCGCGAGGAATGGCTCACTTCCGCATAGCTGGCCTGGGTCACCGAGATCGCGGTGATCGCCGCCCAGAAGCCCTGGGTGAGTCCCACCGCCAGCGCGCCGTAGTAGCCGAGCGCGGCGGCGGCGACGGCGCGCAATGCATAGGCCAGCCCGGTCAGCAGCCGGTCGCGCCCCGACAGCGCGCGGCGCAGCTGCGACACCTCCTTGCCCACCTGCTCGACGCGCCGGAGCAGCTCGGCCAGCGGGCGCGGGGTCTCGCTCATGCGTCGCTGTCTGCTTCGCTCTCGCCGTTGCCGAGCAGGCCCGGGGCATCCTCACCCGGCAGCGATTCCACGTCGCGCAGCTTGCGTTCGATCGCGCGGGTGCGCACGCCGGTCTGGTCGATCTGCTTGCTGGCCTGGTCGAGCTTGTTCTTCACGTTGTCCAGCACGTCACCGAACTTGCCGAACTCGGTCTTGGCCGCGCCGAGGATGCGCCACACCTCCGACGAGCGCTTCTCGATCGCCACCGTGCGGAAGCCCACCTGCAGGCTGGTCAGCAGCGCCAGCAGGGTGGTCGGGCCGGCCAGGGTGATGCGGTGCTCGCGCTGCATCGCCTCGAACAGGCCGGGCCGGCGCAGCACCTCGGCGTACAGGCCTTCGGTGGGCAGGAACAGCACGGCGAACTCGGTGCTGTGCGGCGGCGCCACGTACTTGGTGCGGATCCGCTTGGCCTCTTCGCGCACGCGGCGCTCCAGCGCGTCGCCTGCTGCGCGGGCGGCGTCGGCGTCGGCGCGCTCCTGCGCGTCGAGCAGCCGCTCGTAGTCCTCGCGCGGGAACTTGGCGTCGATCGGCAGCCACACCGGCGCTTCCGGACTGGAGCCGGGAAACTTCACCGCGAACTCCACCCGCTCGGCGCTGCCCGGCACGGTGGCCACGTTGGCGGCGTACTGGTCGGGCGTGAACACCTGCTCGAGCAGGCCGGCCAGCTGCACCTCGCCGAACACGCCGCGGGACTTCACGTTGGTCAGCACCCGCTGCAGGCCGCCGACGTCGGCGGCGAGCTTGGTCATGTCGCCCAGGCCCTGGTGCACCTGCGCCAGCATCTGGGTGACGTTGCCGAAGCTCTCGGTCAGTCGCGTCTCCAGCGTGGCGTGCAGTTTCTCGTCGACGGTGGCGCGCATCTTCTCCAGCTGCTG
>JAGWVM010000065.1 GCA_018970895.1 Lysobacteraceae bacterium
CCTGCTCCTTCGTGCTCCGCGCACAGGGTGCGGCACTTCCCTGGCAACGATGCAGCACAAGGGCGATAGTTGGACATGGCCGCCCTGATTTTCAGACCCGCCCACGTCATTCCCCATCCCACTCACCCCAAACCACTTGCCCCAACCCACCCCGCCCGCGACCCTGCGCCCACTGTCACAGGGAGCGTCCATCCATGCGTGGTTCCACCTTCATCCTCGCCGCCGCCATCACCGCCCTGCTCGGCGGCTGTTCCCGCCCGGCTCCGGTCGACGTGCCGCCGCTGGATGCCGCGGCGCACGCGTTCCAGTGGTCGGCCTGGGGCGGCGATGCGGGCGGCAGCCGGTATGCGCCGCTGAAGCAGATCACCTCGGCGAACGTGGCGGCGCTGAAGCCGGCGTGGACGTTCCACACCGGGGCGCTGGCCAGGGGTTGGGAATCCGGGAAGAAGCTCACCTTCGAGGCGACGCCGCTGTTCGTGGACGGCACGCTGTACTTCAGCACCGCCACCGGCCAGGTGTTTGCGCTGGACGCGGCCAGCGGCAAGCCGCGCTGGAAGTACGACGCGCACATCGATGGCCGCCAGGGATTTTCCGAACTGACTTCGCGTGGCGTCACCTGGTGGCGCGATCCGACGGCGGCCGCCGGTGCCGTCTGCGCCACGCGGATCTTCTTCGGCACCGTCGATGCACGGCTGATCGCACTGGATGCGGCCACCGGCCAGCCCTGCGAGGGCTTCGGCACGCACGGCCAGCTGCAGCTCGCCGCGCACCTGCTGCGCGACTCCGACAAGGGCGACTACGAGTTCACCTCGCCGCCCGTGGTGGACGGCGACACGCTGATCCTGGGCTCGTCCATCGGCGACAACTACTCGGCGGCCAACGCGCTGGGCGTGGTGCGCGCCTTCGACGCCCGCAGCGGCGCGCTGCGCTGGCACTGGAACCCGATCGAGCACACCGCCGAGGCCGGCGACCCCGAGGCCAGGCCCTACCCGACCTGGGACGGCGCGGCCAATGCCTGGGGGGTGTTCTCGGTGGATCCGGCGCGGCACCTGGTGTTCATCCCCACCGGCTCGGCCAGCCCGGACCCGTACGGCGGCGAGCGCCCCGGCGACAACCGCTGGGCCAATTCGCTGGTGGCGCTGGATACCGCCACCGGCAAACGGGTGTGGGCGCGCCAGCTGGTCCATCACGACGTGTGGGACTACGACCTGGCCGCGCAGCCGATGCTCATTGACCTCAAGCGCGACGGACAGAGCATCCCGGCGGTGATCCAGCTGACCAAGACCGGCCAGGTGTTCGTGTTCCGCCGCGACGACGGCACGCCGCTGTTTGGCATCACCGAGAGGCCGGTACCGCAGGACGGCGTGCCAGGCGAGAAGCTGTCGCCGACGCAGCCGTTCTCGGCGCTGCCCTCGCTGGTGCGCAGCGGACCGGTGACACCGGCCGACGCGCACGGCCTCACCTTCTGGGACCGCAACCGCTGCCGCGCGCTGATCGCCCCGCTGAAGAGCGAGGGCATCTTCACCCCACCCAGCCTGCAGGGCAGCATCGAGATGCCCAGCTACGCCGGCGGCGTGAACTGGGGTTCCGGCGCCTGGGACCCGGCCACACAGACCCTGGTGACCAACGTCAACGACATCCCGATGCAGGTGCAGCTGTTGCCGCGCGAGGAGTGGCTGCGGCAGATCAAGGCCGGCGGCGAAAAGGGCTGGGAGTACGCCCGCATGAAGCACACTCCGTACGGCATGCGCCGGCGCCTGCTGCAGTCGCCGCTGGGCGCACCGTGCATCGCCCGACCGTGGGGAAAGGTGGTGGCGCTCAACCTCTCGACGGGCAAGCTGGAATGGTCGATCCCGCTGGGCACGGGCCGGCACCTTGCGCCGTGGCCGATCTCGATCACGGGGGTGCCGGGCATGGGTGGGCCGCTGATGACGGCGAGCGGACTGGTGTTCATCGCCGCGTCCACCGACGGCTACCTGCGCGCGCTGGACCGCGCCACCGGCAGGGAGCTGTGGCGCGGCGACCTGCCCGCGGCCGGCATGGCCACGCCGATGACCTACGCCGTCGGCAACCGGCAGTACGTGGTGATCGCCGCGGGCGGGCACGGCAAGATGCGCGCGGCCACCGGGGATGCGCTGGTGGCGTTCACGTTGCCGGAGTGAGGGGTTCGCGAGTTGCTTTCGTCTCGCGGTCCCGGCGGAATCCGGGACGGTTGGTGGTGGGTCAGGATCGCGATCACCTCAGCGAATGGAGCAACGCGGCGGGCGATTTCACCTTGCCGCAGAGCTTCACACTTCCTCACTGTCATCCCGGCGAGGCGCTTCTCAACAGCCGGAGGGCTGGTCAAGCTGGGATCCAGTGACTTCGATGGGGGAAGAGGCGAAAGGCACTGGATCCCGGCCTTCGCCGGGATGACGACGTTGTGGGGCGTGGCGGCGTGGGGGCGCGGCGGCCCGACTCGGGTTCGCGGCACCGGCGAAACCACGTAGCATTCACCGATGCCCTTCCGGGAGCCGTGCATGCCCTCCGATTTCCACTCGCCCTACCGCCACGGATTCGTCCGGCTCGCCGCGGCCGTGCCGGCCGTGCGGCTGGCCGATCCGGCGGCGAACGCCGGTCGGACCATCGCGCAGCTGCGCGAGGCGGCGGCGGAAGGCGCGGCGGTGGTGGTGTTTCCCGAGCTGGGACTGTCCGGCTACAGCCTGGACGACCTGGCCCAGCAGGACGCCCTGCTCGACGCCAGCCTCACCGCGCTGGACGCGGTGCGCGAGGCGACCACCGATCTGCTGCCGCTGGTGTTCGTGGGCCTGCCGCTGCGCCTGGAGGGCCAGTTGTTCAACGTGGCGGTGGCGCTGCAGGGCGGCGAGCTGCTGGGCGTGGTGCCCAAGCGCTACCTGCCCAACTACCGCGAGTTCTACGAGGCACGCCAGTACACCGCCGGCAGCCACGCGATCGCCGACACCGCCGTGGTGCTGGGGCGCGAGGTGCCGTTCGGCAGCGACCTGATCTTTGCCGCCGCCTCGCACCCGCAGCTGCGCGTGCACGCGGAGATCTGCGAGGACATGTGGGTGCCGGTGCCGCCGAGCACCTATGCGGCGCTGGCCGGCGCCACCGTGCTGGTGAACCTGTCGGCGAGCAACGTCACCGTGGGCAAGGCCGACTACCGCCGCCTGCTGGCCGAGAGCCATTCGGCGCGCTGCCTGGCCGCGCACGTCTACACCTCGGCCGGTGCGGGCGAATCGACCACCGACCTGGCCTGGGACGGCCAGGCGATGATTGCCGAGAACGGCACGGTGCTGGCCGAATCCGCGCGCTTCGCCGAGGGCGACCACCTGCTGCTGGCCGACGTGGACCTGGAGCGGCTGGTGCAGGAGCGCTCACGCATGACCAGCTACAACGACCAGGTACTCGACCTGCATCCGCAGCTGAAGGCGATGCGCCGGGTGCCGTTCGCCTTCCGCGCGCCGTCGCTCACCGACCCCCGACTGCGCCGGCCGGTGCCGCGCTATCCCTACGTGCCGTCGAACCCGGCCACGCTGGACCAGCGCTGCTACGAGGCGGTCAACATCCAGGCGCACGGGCTGATGCAGCGCATCCGCGCCACGTCGGCCGAGCGCGTGGTGATCGGAGTCTCGGGCGGGCTGGATTCCACCCTCGCCCTTTTGGTGGCGGTGGAGGCGTTCGACCGGCTCGGCCTGCCGCGCGGGAACATCCTCGCGTACACCCTGCCCGGCTTTGCCACCAGCGCGCAGACGCTGGAGCAGGCGCACGCACTGATGCGCGCGCTGGGCGTGAGCGGCGAGGAGATCGACATCCGCCCCGCGTGCCTGCAGATGCTGGCCGACCTCGGTCACCCCTACGCCAGGGGCGAGAAGGTCTACGACATCACCTTCGAGAACGTGCAGGCCGGCGAGCGCACCTCGCACCTGTTCCGGCTGGCCAACCGGCACCACGCCTTCGTGCTGGGCACCGGCGACCTCAGCGAGCTGGCGCTTGGCTGGTGCACCTACGGTGTGGGCGACCACATGTCGCACTACAACGTGAACGCCTCGGTGCCGAAGACGCTGATCCAGTACCTGATCCGCTGGTTCGCGCAGGGTGGCCGCCACGACGCGACCACCCGCGCGGTGCTGGAAGCGATCGCCGGCACCACCATCTCGCCCGAGCTGGTGCCCGCCGAGGCTGGCGGCGCGATGCAGGACACCGAGGCCCACGTCGGTCCCTACCCGCTTCAGGATTTCACCCTGTACTACCTCACCCGCTTCGGCTTCCGCCCCAGCAAGATCGCCTACCTCGCCCACCAGGCCTGGGGCGATGCGACACGCGGCGAGTGGCCCGCGCTGGTGCCGGAGGATCGCCGCCCGGCCTACACGCTGGGCGAGATCAGGCACTGGATGCGGGTGTTCCTGACCCGCTTCTTTGCCGCGCAGTTCAAGCGCAGCGCGGTGCCCAACGCGCCGAAGGTCGGTGGTGGCGGCTCGCTGTCGCCGCGCGGCGACTGGCGCATGCCCAGCGACGCGGCGCCCGATGCGTGGCTGCGCGACCTCGACGAGAACGTGCCGGCATGAGGCTGCGACCGCTCAGTGCCGACCGACCGGTGAAGATGCCCGGCAAGGCGCAGTTGGCCCGCGCGGCCAAGGCCCTGCTCGCCGGCAAGCTGGTCGCCTTTCCCACCGAGACGGTCTACGGGCTGGGTGCCAACGGGCTGGATCCGCAGGCGGTGGCGCGCATCTTCGAGGTCAAACGCCGGCCGCGCACCAGTCCACTGATCCTGCACGTGGACCGTATCGGTGCCGCGCGCGAACTGGTGGCCGAATGGCCGGAAGCGGCGCAGCGACTGGCCGAGGCGTTCTGGCCCGGCCCGCTCACCCTGGTGCTGCCGCGGCGCGACATCGTGCCGGACATCATCACCGGCGGCGGCAGCCACGTCGGCGTGCGCATGCCCAACCATCCGGTGGCGCTGGCCCTGCTCGCCGCGGCCGGCGTGCCGGTGGCCGCGCCCAGCGCCAACCGCTTCACCCAGATCTCGCCGACCACTGCACAGCACGTGCACGCCGGACTGGGGTCGGACGTGGACGTGATCCTCGACGGCGGCCCCTGCACGGTGGGCATCGAATCCAGCGTGCTGGCGCTGTATCCCGACGGCCCGGTGCTGCTGCGTCCCGGCGGCGTGAGCCGCGAGGCGATCGAGGCAGTGATCGGCCAGCCGGTGGCCCTGCCCGGCCAGGCGCCGGCCAAGGGGGCGGTGCACGCGGCACCGGGCATGCACTTTCGCCACTACAGCCCCCGCACGATGACGCTGACCGCGCATCCGGCGATGGCGGTGCCCAGCGGCACCGGCGCCCTGCTCACGCACCGGCCGGCGCACTACGAACACCTGCCGGTGACGCACCTGCAGGTGATGCCCGACCAGCCGGTGGCCTACGCGCAGCGCCTGTATGCGGCGCTGCACGAGCTGGACGCGCACGGCTACGACTGGATCGCCATCGACCTGCCGCCGGATACGCCCGAGTGGGCCGCCGTGCGCGATCGCCTGAAGCGGGCCATCGCGCACTGAGCCGGGGCCTCAGCGCCGGTTGATCACCGCCAGCAGCTCGCCGACCGTGCAGTGGGATTCCACCGCGTGGCGCAGCCGCGCGCCCGGGATCACGGCGTAGCGGTTGCGCCGGCCCTCGCGCTGGCGCTGCAGCACGCCGGCGTCCTCCAGCTCGGCCACGATGCGCAGCACCGCCCGCTCGGTGACGCCGACCCGGACGGCGACGTCCTTCAGCAGCATGGTCGGCTCGGCCGACAGGCAGAACAGCACGTGGGCGTGGTTGCTGAAAAAGGTCCAGCCGGAAGCCGGCCGCGGGACCTCGGTGGCCGGCGCGTCGATATCCCTGTGCGAGGCGGCGGCGATCTGCCGCTTGACCGCGGCGGAAGGATGACCTTTAATACCTGACATTGTTTTCGTGTTTTCCATGTCGCGCAAAAGGAGACGCCCGTGTCTGCACAGCTCGCCCCATCCTCCATCAGCTCGCCGGTCCAGCCCACTGTAGCCCGACACACCGTCGCCGTCGCCCATGGCGATGGCATCGGCCCGGAGATCACCGACGCCGTGCTGCACGTGCTGCGCGTCGCTGCCTGCCCGATCGACTTCACCCCGGTGCAGATGGGCGAACAGGCCTATCTCGCCGGCCACGGTGCCGGCGTGCCGCCCGAGGCATGGGACGTTCTATCGCGCCACCGCGTGTTGCTCAAGGGTCCGATGACCACTCCGCAGGGCGGCGGCTACAAGAGCATCAACGTCACCCTG
Source organism: Lysobacteraceae bacterium (assembly GCA_018970895.1). GTDB lineage: Bacteria > Pseudomonadota > Gammaproteobacteria > Xanthomonadales > Rhodanobacteraceae > Dyella_A. The sequence continues at coordinate 6,296 of JAGWVM010000065.1, forward strand.
CGCAAGACCCTGGGCCTGTTCGCCAACGTGCGCCCCTGCGTGGCCTACCACCCCTACGTGCACTCGGCGCACCCGGGCATGGACGTGGTGATCGTGCGCGAGAACGAGGAAGACACCTACGGCGGCATCGAGCATCGGCAGACCGGCGAGGTGATGCAGTGCCTGAAGCTGGTGACCCGCCCGGGCTGCGAGCGCATCGTGCGGCACGCCTTCGACTACGCGGTGCGCCACGGTCGCCACAAGGTCACCTGCCTGAGCAAGGACAACATCATGAAGATGACCGATGGCCTGTTCCATCGCGTCTTCGAGGAAGTGGCCCGCGAGTACCCGCAGATCGCCGCCGAGCACCGCATCGTGGACATCGGCGCGGCGCGCCTGGCCACCCGACCGAAGGATTTCGACGTGGTGGTGACGCTCAACCTCTACGGCGACATCCTCTCGGACATCGCCGCCGAGATGGCCGGCTCGATCGGCATGGCCGCCTCGGCCAACGTGGGCCTGCACGGGGCGATGTTCGAGGCGGTGCACGGCTCGGCCCCGGACATCGCAGGCAAGAACCTCGCCAACCCCTCGGGCATGCTGCTGGCCGCGGTGATGATGCTGCTGCACCTGGGCGAGCACGACGCCGCCGAGCGCATCCACAACGCGTGGCTGTGCACGCTCGAGGACGGCATCCACACGCCGGACGTGTTCAACGAGATGACCAGCAAGCGCCGCGTCGGCACCCGCGAGTTCGCCCACGCGGTGGCCGACCGGCTGGGCCGCGAACCGAGGCGGCTGGCGCCGGTGCGCTACGGCGCGATGCCGGTGGAGACCTCCGCCGCGGCCAACGACACGCCGCCGTCGGCGCCGCCGCACGCGGCGGACAAGACCTGCGACGGCGTCGACGTGTTCCTCGACTGGTCGCCGGAAACCCGCGATCCGGACATCCTGGCCACCGCGCTCCGTGCCGCCTGCGTCGAGGGCTGGCGACTGGCGGTGATCACCAACCGCGGCGTGAAGGTGTGGCCGGAGGGCCACCCCGACACGTTCTGCAGCGACCACTGGCGCTGCCGCTTCCTCGCCGAGGGCGAGCCGGCCACGCCGCAGGCGATCCTCGACCTGCAGCAGCGGCTGGTGGCGGCGGGGCTGGCGCCGATCAAGACCGAGAACCTCTACCGCTTCGACGGCGAACGCGGCTACTCGGCGGCCCAGGGCGAATGATCGGCCCGGGGTGCGGGCCGGCGCGAGCCGCCCGCATCCCGCGCGGGTGCGGGACCGGATGCTGCACCGGCCCAGCCGCTCGCTGCACGCCACCGCCCCGGGACGCGCCGCCGACGTGATCGGCGGCCACGGTTTCGCAGCCGGGAGCGGCTCGGCTATCATCGCCCGGTCATTGGGGAGTAGCCGCTCTTCGTCGCACGAAGAGGCCCGCGTCAACACACTTGGCCCACCGGCCATGGCGCAGGCAGCCGATCCGCCTGGCAAGACCTTTGACCACACGCCTCCGACTGCGGCCGGGGAGGCGTGTGGTCAATCGTCTTCGTCCGGCCCGGGAACATATCCATGGAAGCCCTCCTCGTCTCCGCCGGCGTCGTCGCCCTCGCCGAAATCGGCGACAAGACCCAGCTGCTTGCCTTCATCCTCGCCGCGCGCTTCAAGAAGCCGCTGCCGATCGTCGCCGGCATCCTTGCCGCCACCCTCGTCAACCACGGGCTGGCCGGTGCGCTGGGCGCCTGGATCACTTCGGTGGTGAGCCCGGACATCCTGCGCTGGGTGCTCGGCCTGTCGTTCATCGGCATGGCCGCGTGGACGATGATTCCCGACAAGATCGAGGAAGAGGAAACCCGGATCGTCAAGCGCGTGGGCGTGTTCACCGCCACGGTGGTCACCTTCTTCCTGGCCGAGATGGGCGACAAGACGCAGATCGCCACCGTGGCGATGGCCGCCCATTTCCAGCAGCCGCTGATGGTGGTGGCGGGCACCACGATCGGCATGCTGATCGCCGACGTGCCGGCGGTGTTCATCGGCGACCGGCTGGCCGCGAAGATCCCGATGAAGCTGGTGCACTCGATCGCCGCGGCAATCTTCGCCGTGCTGGGCATCGCCACGCTGCTGGGTGCGGGCGCGAAGCTGGGGTTCTGACGCGGGCACCGGCCCGGGTCGGTGCGAGCAGGCAGGGCGACGCCGATACACTGGGTAGCCCATTCCCCAGGAGACCGTCCCGTGCTGAAGCTCTACTACCACCCCACGCCCAACCCGGCCAAGGTCGCGCTGATGCTGGAGGAAACCGGCCTGCCCTACACGCTGGTGCCGGTGGATACGCGCAAGGGCGAGCAGCACGATCCGGCGTACACCGCGATCAATCCGAACGCCAAGGTGCCGGCGCTGGTGGACGATGGCGTCACCGTGTTCGACTCCAACGCGATCCTGCTCTACCTGGCGGAGAAGACCGGCCGCTTCCTGCCGCCGGACGCGCCGGCGGCACGGGCACAGATGCTGTCCTGGCTGATGTTCGTGGCCACCGGCATCGGCCCGTATTCCGGCCAGTGCGTGCACTTCCGCCACTACGCGCCGGAGCCCAGGGCCTACCCGCTGAACCGCTACGACTTCGAGGCGTGGCGGCACTGGACGATCCTCGACGCACACCTGGCCGACCGCCGCTGGATGCTTGGCGAGGACTACACGCTGGTGGACATGGCGGTGTGGGGCTGGGCGCGGATGGTGCCGTACATCCTCGGCGGCGACGACGCGTGGGCGCGACTGCCGCAGGTCAAGCGGCTGCTCGACGCGGTGAACGCGCGCCCGGCCGCGCAGCGCGCCGAGACGCTGAAGGAACGCCATGCGTTCAAGGCGGTGGTGGACGATGACGCTCGCCGCGCGCTGTTTCCGCAGAACGCGCGGCTGGCGGCGGACTGAGCCTCAGTTGCCCTTGCGCGCGGCCTTGAGGCGCCGCGCGCTGTCGCGCACGTCGACGTCGAAGCGCATCTGCACGGCGGCCGCCGGCGTGGCGCCCGACAGCTCGAATGCCAGGCCGTCGCGGGTGGGCAACCGGCCGGCCAGTTCACGCACCGGTGCCTCCGGCAGCGCCAGCGTCCAGTGCGCGGCGTCGCCCTCCAGCGTGATCTCGCTGCCGCCGTGCAGGCGCACGGTGGCATGCAGGCGGAAGCGGCCGGCCGCGTCGCACGCCAGCGTCACCGCCTCGCGGGCGAGCAGGCGCGCCAACTCGTCCTCGTCGATGCGTATCCGCCACTGCTGCCCTTCCAGCTGAACTTTCATGGTGCACCTCCCGTGATCGCCAGGCCGGTTTCCGGATCGAGCGAGGCCACCTCGACCACGCGACCGGGCGCGCAGTCGCCGGCGTCCTCGTCCAGCACCACCCAGCCGTCAGCCAGCGCGTACGGCGCGATGCGGAACGGCTGCTGCTGCGGCATCACCCGCGCGTGCAGGCGGCCGTCAGCGGCGAGTTGGAACCGGGCGCGCAGGAAGTGCCGCAGCCCGGCCTTGGGCTGCTGCGGCGTGTCGAGCACGGCGTGGAGCACCGGCTCGGCCGGCAAGCCCAGCATGGCGCGCAACACCGGCGTGACGAAGAAGCGCAGTCCCGCCGCCACCGCCATCGGCGTGCCGGGCAGCGCCATCACCCGCGGGCCGTCCGGCAGCGTGGCGGCCAGCAGCGGCTTGCCCGGACGCATCGCCACCTTGTGGAACAGCACGTCCGCACCGAGCCGGCGCAACGCTTCGGGCACGAAGTCGTAGCGCCCCATCGACACCGCCCCGGTGCTCACCACCAGGTCGACGCCGGCCACCCGCGCGCGCCGCAGGGCGTCGACGTAGGTGTCGGTGGTGTCGTCCACCACCTCGCACGTCACCACCTCGGCGCCGGCGTGGCCCAGCGCGGCGGCCAGGTACGGCGCGTTGGAGCTGTAGATCTGGCTGTCGGCGAGCGGCTGCGCGGGATCGGTGACCAGCTCCTTGCCGGTGCCGATCACGGCCACGCGCGGTCGCCGCACCACCGACACCGCGCGCACGCCGGCGCCGGCCAGCAGCATCAGCTGTGCCGGGCCGAACCGGGTGCCGGCCGGCAGCGCCACCGCGCCCTGCGCCAGATCGACGCCGGCGTGACGCACGTTCTGGCCTTCGCTCAGTGCGTCGAGCAGGCGGATGCGCGTCGGTCGGCCGTCCGCGGCGGCTTCCAGCAGTTCGGTCCGTTCGACCGCGACCACCGCGTCCAGCCCCTCGGGCAGGCGCGCGCCGGTCATGATTTCCCACGCGCCGCCATCGCCGGCACCGCGCGCCGCGTCGCCGGCCGCCTGCGAACCGTGCACCGCGTGTTCGCTGCCCGGCTCCAGCGGCTCGGGTGCGGCCAGCGCATAGCCGTCCATCGCGGCGTGGTCGAACGAGGGCAGCGCGATCGGGCTGGTCACATCGGCCGCCAGCACGCGACCCAGCGCGGCCGCCGGCGCGCAGGTCTCGGCGGGCAGGCGCGACGCATGGGCAAGCAGGCGGGCGATCGCCTCGCGGTAGCCGATCATCGTGCGCCGTCCGGCATGCGGCTCACGCCGCGGCCAGCGCGGCGACGCCGCCGGCCAGCGACCACGCGTCCACGCCCTGCTCGCGCAGCAGCCGGGCCGCATGCGCGCTGCGCTTGCCGCTGGCGCAGACCAGCAGCACCGGGCGCTCCAGCTGCGAGAGCGTGTAGGCGGAAATCTCGCCGGACGGCACCTGCAGCGAGGTCACGTGCAGCGGCGCGGCGCTGATCTCCTCCGGCTCGCGCACGTCGACGATGGCGTAACCGGCGGCGATCGCGGCGTCGAGGCGGGCGAAGTGACGCTCCAGTTCGCCCACCGCATGCGACCGCTCGAGCGCGCGCCGCGCCACCGCGACGCAGCCGCCGTGCGTGGCGCAGCCGGCCGCGGCATCGATCGGCAGGCGCTGGCTGGTGCCGTCGAGCAGGTTGACCAGCTGCAGCGCGTGGTCGGCCGGCCGAGGCAGGCCGAGCAGCAGCTTCAGCGCCTCCATCGCCTGCATGGTGCCGAGCACGCCGGGCACCGGGCCCAGCACGCCCGACTCCACGCAGCTGCCGGCCAGCGCCGGCGGCGGCGGCTCCGGCCACAGGCAGCGCAGGCAGGGCTCGCCCGGCTGGGCGGTGACCACCTGCAGCTGGCCCTCGTACTGGTACACGCTGGCCAGCACCAGCGGCGTGGAGGTGAGCACCGCCGCGTCGTTGGCGAGGTAGCGGCTGGCCAGGTCGTCCGTGCACTCGACCACCAGGTCGTACTGCGCAAACACGTCGGCGATGTCGCCGGCATGCAGCGGCTGCTCGTAGGTCACCACCTCGACGGTGGGATTGAGCGCGGCCACGCGCCGCGCGGCCAGGTCGACCTTGCGCTGGCCGACGTCGCGGGCGTCGTACATCACCTGCCGGTGCAGGTTGCTGGCGTCCAGCACGTCGCCGTCGACGATGCCCAGCGTGCCGACGCCGGCACCGGCCAGGTAGCTGATCACCGGCACGCCCAGGCCGCCCGCGCCGATCACCAGCACGCGTGCCTCGGCCAGCTTGCGCTGGCCGCCCTCGCCCACCTCGCGCAGGCGCTCCTGGCGCGAGTAGTCAGGCGCGAACTTCTCGGCGTGCGCGGAGTGCACATGGTGGTGGTGATGGCCGTGCACGTGCGGCGGCTCCATCTCGTGCGCGCGCTCGGTGTGCGAGCAGGCCACCCAGGCGTGATCGCCCTCCAGGTAGTGTTCCTTCTTCCAGATCGGCAGGCGGTGCTTGATCTCGTCGATGATGTAGCGGCAGGCGCGGAACGCCTCGTCGCGATGCGGCGCGGACACGCCGATCCACACGGCGAGATCGCCGATGGCCAGGTTGCCCACGCGATGCACCGCGCTGGCAGCGAGCACGCCGTAGCGCTCGGTGGCCTCGGCGAGGATGCGCTCGCCCTCGGCGATCGCCAGCTCGGTGTAGGCCTCGTACTCCAGCCCGCTGACCTCGCGGCCCTCGTTGTTGTTGCGCACCCAGCCCTCGAACGCGCAGAAGCCGCCGCTGCCCGGATGCTTCAGCGCGTCGCGCTGGGCGGCCAGGTCGACCGGGGCGGCGGTGAGCTCGAAGCGGTTCATCCGCCGGCCACCGGCGGGATGAAGACCACCGTGTCGCCCTCGGCGAGCAGGCGGTCCCAGTCGGAGAACCGGGTGTTGACCGCCACCTTGAGCGCGTCGACCGGCAGCGAGAAGCCGTGCCGTGCCTGCAGCTCGACGTAGAGGTCGCGCACGGTGGACGCGGCGGTGCTCACCTGCTCGCTGCTGGCGCCGGCCTGTTCGCGCAGCTGCGCGTAGTACTGCAGGGTCACGCGGGTCACCGTTGCGTCTCCAGCTGGCGTTGCATCTGTTCGAATTCCTCCGGGGTGTTGACGTTGTCCAGCGCCTCGCCGGGCGCCGGCAGCAGCACGATATCGCCCTGAATCAGCGCCTTGCGCGGGCAGTAGCTGCCCGCCGCGAAACGCTGCACCAGCCGGGCGTGGCTGGCCGGCTCCCAGATCGCGCACAGCGGCTCGGGCAGCTCGTCGAAGCGGCTGGTGAAGGCGGTGGCCTCCTTCGTCGGGTCGCGCCGGGCGATCAGCGCGCGCAGCGTGGCCTCGTCCAGCCGCGGCAGGTCGCAGGCGATCACCAGCCAGGCAGCCTCCGGATGGGCATCCTGGGCGGAGAGGATGCCGGCGACCGGGCCAACTGCATCGTAGGTATCGACCAGCTGCGGCAGGCCGGCGCGCAGCGGGTCGTCGCGCTGGGTCTCGCGCACCGAGACGAAGGCCCGTTCGGTCACCGCGCCGAGCGCGCGCCAGGCGCGCAGCAGCTGCGGCTCGCCGGCGTAGTTCAGCTGCGCCTTGTCGCGGCGCATGCGCTGGCTGGCGCCGCCGGAAAGCAGCAGGCCGTAGAGCGGCGCGGCGCTCATGCGCCCTCCGGGCGGTAGTCCAGGTCGCTCTTGCCGCCGGTCTTGCGCAGCAGCCGCACCTCGCGGATGACGATGTCGTGGGACATCGCCTTGCACATGTCGTAGAGGGTGAGCGCGGCGACGCTGGCGCCGGTGAGCGCTTCCATCTCCACGCCGGTGCGGCCTTCGCAGGACACGGTGCAGACGATGCGCGCGACGCTGCCGTCCATCGCGATGTCGATATGGCACTTATCCAGCGCCAGCGGGTGGCACAGCGGGATGAGCTGCGAGGTGGCCTTGGCGCCCATCACCCCGGCGAGGTTGGCCACGGTGAGCACCGCGCCCTTGGGCGTGACATAGCCGGCGCCGTGCAGCTGCGCGGCGACCTCGGCCGGAAACACCACCTCGGCCTGCGCCTGGGCGGTGCGGCGGGTCACCGCCTTGCCGCCGACATCGACCATCTGCGGTCGCTGCGCGTCGTCGAGGTGGGTGAGCTTGCTGGATATGCCGGTCATGGGATTCCGTGCGACGGCTCAGCCGCCGATGTAGTGCATTTCGATCTTCGGCCGCGAGCGCCGGCGGCGCTCCTCGCGCTCCTCGCTGTAGCGGTCGCTGCGGTTCAGCCACACCTGGCGCAGCCGCTCGCGCAGCGCCTCGTCGCTGCTGCCGTCGCGCAGCGGCGTGCGCAGGTCGGTGCCCTGCACCGCGAACAGGCAGGTGTAGAGCGTGCCCTCCGACGAGAGCCGGGCGCGCGAGCAGCCGCCGCAGAACGGCTGGCTGACCGAGGAGATGGTGCCGATCTCGCCCTGACCGTCGCGGAAGCGGAAGCGCGTGGCGACCTCGCCCGGATACTTCGCCGGCAGCGCGTCCAGCGGCCAGCGCGCGTCAATCGCGGCGATCAGCTCGGCCGAGGGCACCACCGCCTCGCGGTTCCAGTCGTTGCGATTGCCCACGTCCATGTATTCGATCAGCCGCGGCACGATGCCGGTGCCGCGGAAGCGCCCGACCAGCTCGAGCACGGTGTGTTCGTTGACGCCCCGCTGCACCACGGTGTTGAGCTTGACCCCGCCGGGGAAACCGGCCGCCTGCGCCGCCTCGATGCCGGCCAGCACCTCGTCCAGCGCGCCGCGGCCACCGCTCATGCGGTGGAACAGCGCCGGATCGAGCGTGTCCAGGCTCACCGTCACGCGATCCAGCCCGGCCTCGCGCAGCGCCTGTGCATGGCGGGCCAGCAGCACGCCGTTGGTGGTCATCGCCAGGTCGGTGATGCCGGGAATGCGCCGCAACCGCGCCACCAGCCCGGGCAGCCTGGGCCGCAGCAGCGGCTCGCCGCCGGTCAGGCGCAGCTTGCTCACGCCAAGCTCCGCAGCGAGCCGCGCCAGCCGCTCGATCTCGTCGAAGCTCAGCCGCTCGTCGTTGCCGAGGAAGCGGTAGTGCTCGCCGTAGGTCGACTCCGGCATGCAGTACGGGCAGCGGAAGTTGCAGCGGTCCATCACCGAGATGCGCAGGTCGTGCAGCGGCCGGCCGTGGCGATCCCGCGGCGGCGCCTCGGCGGCGATCTCGGTGTGGGCGTGCGGGTCGGTCATGTCACCAGCGATGCAGGGTGGCCACGGTGCCGGCGGCAGCGTGGGCGCCGGACGGTGCCAGTTCGACCACGCCGTCGGTGCGCGGCAACGCGGAGAAATCGCCCGAGGTGGGCGCCGGCACCGGCGAGGCCAGGGCGCGTCCGGCCGGATCATGATGCACCCGCACCGGGACGAAGCATGTCAATGTCGGGCTGGTGATCGCCGGCGCGTCCAGCACCACCCGCTCGGGCGCCGGCATCACCCGGCCCAGCGCCTGCTCCAGCGCCGGCAGCAGGTAGCGCACAGCGCACACCAGCGCGGAAACCGGATTGCCCGGCAGCGCAAACACGATCTGCCCGTCCGGCCCGATGCCGAACCACATCGGCTTGCCCGGCCGCTGAGCGATCCGGTGCAGCACCTGGCGCACGCCCAGCGCCGCCAGTGCGGCCGGCACCAGGTCGCGCTGGCCCACCGACACGCCGCCGGACAGCACCAGCACCTGCCGCGAGGCGAGCAGCTGCCCGAGCGTGGCGGTGGTGGCCGCGAGATCGTCCGGCACGCGGGCGAGCGTGACGTCGTCGAAGCCGCGGGCGCGCAGTGCGGCGGCCAGCGCGCGGTCGTTGGAGCGGCGGATCTGCCCGGGATCGAGCACGGGTTGCTCGACGTCGACGAGCTCGTCACCCGTGGCCACGATCGCCACGCCCGGCACGCGGGCCACCTCGACCTCGGCGACGCCATTGGCGGCGAGCACGGCCAGCTCGGGTGCGCGCAGGCGCACGCCGGGCTCCAGCAGCGTGTCGCCCTCGCGGCAGTCCGAGCCGCGCGCATGCACGAACTGGCGCATCGCCGGGTGCCAGTCATCGTGCAGGCGAATGCGGTCGGCGTCACGGCTCACCTGCTCGACCGGCACCACCGCCTCGGCGCCGAGCGGCAGCATGGCGCCGGTCGTGACCTCCATCGCCTGCGCCGGATCGGCCAGCGCCTCGCCGCTCATGCCGGCCAGCTGGCGCCCGGCCACCGCGAATTCGCGGCGCGACCCGGCGCCGAGGCGAATGGCGTAGCCGTCCATCATCACCCGGTCGAACGGGGGCTGGTCGCGCTCGGCCACCACCGTCTGGCGCAGCACCCGGCCGGCGGCGAGGTCGATCGCCACGTGCTCGGTACCGAACCGCGGAAGGCTCGCGCGAATGCGCTGCTCGGCCTCGTGGACGGGGATGGGCTCGCTCATGGAATGAAACAACCTTGCCTGGCGCGACGGCGACGCCTGCCGCGTCAACCCGCACGATCATGGAACCGGGGGTGGGCTTTGACAACCGCGCCCAAAGTCGAAACGGGCGAGGCTTGACGAAGGCGCCCGGACCATTCGCCACCGTTCGGGCTTGTGTTACGTCGGATCGTCCGGTCGCGGATGCGGGCAGGCGCAGCGGACCCGCGCGGCTGGCTATCATGAGGCGATGGCAGACACTCCCGATTCCGCCCCGCCCGCCCATCCCCCGGGCTGCGTCAAGCGCAGCATCGAACGCTGGCGCCAGGGTGCCAGCGCCGCCGCCGAAGACTGGGTCGCCGAGGAGCATCCGGTGGCCCTGGCCTACAACGGCACGGCGTTCGCGGTGATGATGGCCACGCCCTGCGACCTGGAAGACTTCGCGCTGGGCTTTTCCCTGAGCGAAGGCCTGATCGCCGAGCCCGCGCAGATGCTGCAGGTGGAGGTGCATCGGCTGCTGGAAGGTACGCAGCTGGCGATGACGGTGCGTGAGGACGCCCACGGCGCGCACCTGGCCCCGGACGCCGACCGGCTGCTGCCCGGTCGCAGCGGCTGCGGCATCTGCGGCACCCGGCAACTGGAGCGCGCCGTACGCCAGCCGGCGCCCGTACGCGGCGACATCCGGCTTGCCCATGCCGCGCTCGAACGGGCGCTCGACACCTTGCGCCAGCGCCAGCCGATGACCGCCCTGACCGGTGCGGTGCACGCCGCGGCGTGGGCCGGTGCCGACGGCGAGCTGGTGCTGGTGCGTGAGGATGTCGGTCGCCACAACGCGCTGGACAAGCTGGTCGGCGCCCTGCACCGGGCCGGCCACGATCCGGCCGCGGGCTTCGCCCTGGTAACCAGTCGTGCCAGCTACGAGATGGCGATGAAGGCCGCCAGCGCAGGCATCGCGGTGCTGGCGGCAATCTCCGCGCCCACCGCGCTGGCGATCGAACTGGCCCGCAGCACCGGCCTGACCCTGGTCGGCTTCGCCCGCCCCGGCAGCCACAACGTCTACACCCATCCCGAGCGCCTGCACGCATGAACGCCGTGACCGCCGACGCCCATGGCGACCCGAGGCTGCGCGATTTCGTCAACGCGCACCGCCGGCTGTTCGTGCTGACCGGTGCCGGCATCAGCACCGACTCGGGCATCCCCGACTACCGCGACCGTGCCGGCCAGTGGAAACGCACGCCGCCGGTGACCTACCAGGCCTTCATGCACGAGGCGACCACCCGCCAGCGCTACTGGGCGCGCAGCCTGGTCGGCTGGCGGCGCTTCGGCCGCGCCGAGCCGAACGTCATCCACCATGCGCTGGTGGCGCTGGAGCGGCGCGGCCAGGTGGAGCTGCTGGTGACCCAGAACGTCGATCGCCTGCACCAGCGCGCCGGCAGCCAGCGGGTGGTCGATCTGCACGGGCGGCTGGACGCGGTGCGCTGCATGGCGTGCGACTGGCGCCAGGACCGGCACGCCTTCCAGCAGGCGCTGGTGGCGCGCAATCCGGATTTCGCCGGGCTCGACGCCGCCGACGCGCCGGACGGCGACGCCGATCTGGACGGCCACGACTTCGGCCGCTTCGACGTGCCGCCTTGCCCGGCCTGCGGCGGCATCGTGAAGCCGGACGTGGTGTTCTTCGGCGAGAACGTGCCGCGCGAACGCGTGACGGCCGCGATCGACGCCTGCCAGGCGGCCGACGCCGTGCTGGTGGTCGGTTCCTCGCTGATGGTGTTTTCCGGTTACCGCTTCGTGGCGGCAGCGGCGAAGGCCGGCAAGCCGATCGCCACGGTGAACCTGGGCGTGACCCGCGCCGATCCGCTGGTCACGCTGAAGGTCGATGCCCCCTGCGCCGAGGCGCTGGCGTTCCTCGCCTGATCGCGGCAAGCCTCAGAAGACGTCGTTCACCAGCCGGCCGATCCCCTCGATCTCGATGGCGACTTCGTCGCCGCGTCGCAGGAAGCGCGGGGGCTTGAAGCCCGCGCCGACGCCGGCCGGGGTCCCGGTGGCGATGATGTCGCCGGGCTGGAGGGTCATGCCGGCGGAGATTGTCTCGATCAGCGTCGGGATGTCGAAGATCAGGTCGCGCGTGTTGGCATTCTGGCGCAGCTCGCCGTTGACCCAGCAGCAGATCGCCAGCGCCGACGGATCCAGCTCGTCGGCAGTGACCAGCACCGGTCCGATCGGGCAGAACGTGTCGAAGGACTTGCCCAGGAACCATTGCCCGTGGCGCTGCTGCCAATCCCGCGCGGTGACGTCGTTGACGATGGTGTAGCCGAAGACGTGGGAGAACGCCTGCGCCCGGGGGATGCGTCGGCCGCTGCGCCCGATCACCACGGCCAGCTCGGCCTCGTAGTCGAGCGCGTCGCTGAGCCCCTCCGGATAGACGATGCTTTCGCCTGCGCCGATCACCGCGCCGGCCGACTTGGAGAACACCACCGGATGCTCGGGTACGGCCGGACCGTTGTCCGTATCGAAGCCGCTGTCGGCGAACTCGTGGGCGTGCTTCCGGTAGTTCTTGCCGACGCAGATCAGGTCGCGCGGTGGCCGCTGGATCGGCGGCAGCAGCGCCACCTCGGCCCACGTCAGGGTCGGCCGCATCACGCTGGGCGTCGCCGTGGCGATGCCCTCGCGGATCAGCATGAGCATGTCGGAGATGGGCGTGCCGTCGACCTGGTCGAGCGGACGGATCCGTGTCGCGCCGGCATCGGTCAGGCCGACGCCAGTCATTCCATGGTGAAGATAGGTAACGAGTCGCATGACGCTCCCGGAGCAACCTGAAGTGGCTCGCGACCGAACCGGCCACGACGCGCAGGAGCGTGAAGTCGATCACATTTCACCCGGGTCGCGCGAGTCCTTTCGTCCGTTCCTCGGCGACGACTCAGCGCTTGGCCCGAAAGAAGTTGCGAAGCAGCTCCGCCGATGGCCCGGCCAGCAACCCGCCCTGGACCTCGATGCGATGGTTGTGCCGCGGGTCGACCAGGGTGTCGAACACGCTGCCCGCCGCGCCGGTCTTCGGATCGCTGGCGGCGTAAACGACCCGCCCGATGCGCGCGTGGACCAGCGCCATCGCGCACATCGAGCACGGCTCGAGGGTGACGTAGAGGGTGGCTCCGGGCAGGCGGTAGTTCTGCTGCTTCTCGCCCGCGGCGCGCAGCGCCATGATCTCGGCGTGTGCGGTGGGGTCGTGCAGGGTGATGTTCCGGTTCCAGCCCAGGCCGAGGATCTGCCCGTCGTGCACCAGCACGGCGCCGACCGGCACCTCGTTTTCCGCGTCGCGGGCGTGCTCGGCCAGTTGCAGGGCCCGCAACATGTAACGCTCGTCGTCGTCGGTGAATGCTGGCGTGGCGGGCGTGGTGTCGTCGGTCATGCACGGCGGGCCGGAATCGGTCGGGCGCTCATTCTAGCCGCCGTCCAGGGGGCACTTCCGCGATCCGCGTCATCGTCGCCAAGGGCGCCGCGAGTTCGCCCACAAGCGCAGGAAAATCAATCACCTGGGCGACATTGCCGAGAACCTGCGATGGCGGCGAGCGGAAAAATCCTATTCCCACTCGATGGTTGCGGGCGGCTTGCCGCTGATGTCATAAACTACACGAGAAACACCACGCAACTCGTTGATTATCCTGTTCGAAACGCGTCCGAGGAAGTCAAACGGCAGATGGGCCCAGTGGGCCGTCATGAAGTCGATGGTTTCCACCGCGCGCAGCGCGATCACCCATTCGTAGGCGCGGGCGTCGCC
>JAGWVM010000066.1 GCA_018970895.1 Lysobacteraceae bacterium
GGCGGCCAGCAGCCTGCCCGGAAGCGACATCGCCGCGGGACTGAAGGAAGCTCTGGCGCAGGGTACGACCCGCGCGATCCGGTCGCTGGGTCGCGACGGCGGTTTCTGGAACAACCCGCAGGTACGCATCCCGCTCCCGGGCCGGCTGGAGCAGGTGGCGTCGCTGGCCCGCCAGCTCGGGCAGGGCGCGAAGGTGGACGCCTTCGAGCTGAGCCTCAACCGGGCCGCGGAAAAAGCGGTGCCGCAGGTCGCGGACATCTTCGGCAACGCCATCCGCAGGATGACCCTGCAGGATGCCCGCGGCATCCTCGCCGGTGGCGACCACGCCGCCACCGATTTCTTCCGTCGCGTCGCCGGTGACGAGTTGGCCGCGCGCATCCGTCCCATCGTCGCCCATGCCACCGACAGCGTGGGCGTGACCCGCCGGTACAAGGCCCTGGTGTCGGGGAGCGGGGGCGGACTCGGCGGCACGCTGGCCGAGCTCGGCGCGCTGGGCGGACATGCCGGCAAGGGCAAGGCCGCGAACGGCACGCTCGACCTGGACGACTACGTCACCGGCAAGACCCTCGACGGGCTGTTCACCGAAATCGGCAACGAAGAGCAGGCGATCCGCCAGCATCCCGCGGCGCGCACTTCGGACCTGCTGCGCAAGGTGTTCGGCGGCCGCTGAGGGCCGGCCACCCTTGCATTGTCGGCATGCCATCCTCACACCGGTGGCATCCCAGCCGAAGGAGCCATGGATGATTCGTGAAATCCTCAGGATGGGCGACCCGCGCCTGCTGCGCGTGGCGCCTCCGGTACCGGACCGCATGATCGGGAGCGCCGAGCTCGACGCGCTGATCGCCGACATGTTCGACACCATGCACCACGCCGGTGGCGTGGGACTGGCCGCGCCGCAGATCGGCGTCGACCTGCAACTGGTGATCTTCGGGTTCGAGCGCGCCGAGCGCTATCCCGAGGCACCCCCGGTGCCGCGCAGCATCCTGCTCAATCCGGTCATCACTCCGCTTTCGCAGGACATGGAGGAGGGCTGGGAGGGCTGCCTGTCGGTGCCGGGCATGCGCGGCGTGGTGAGCCGCTACAGCCTGATCCGCTACCAGGGCGTGGACCCGCGGGGCGAACCGGTCGACCGTCGCGCCGAGGGCTTCCACGCCCGCGTGGTGCAGCACGAATGCGACCACCTGATCGGTCGCCTGTACCCGTCGCGCATCACCGACTTTTCGAGGTTCGGATTCACCGACGTGCTGTTTCCGGGCCAATCCCTGGGAGACGACTGACATGCGTGCAATCTGGAACGACACCGTACTGGCCCAGAGCGATGACACGGTGGTGGTGGAGGGCAACCACTACTTTCCCGCCGCTGCGCTGCGCCGCGAGTACTTCCGCGACAGCGATCGCCGGACCACCTGCCCCTGGAAGGGCACCGCCAGCTATTACGACGTGGTGGTGGGCGACGCAGTGAATGCGGCGGCGGCCTGGTATTACCCGGCACCGAAGGATGCTGCCCGCACGATTGCCGGTCGCGTGGCGTTCTGGAAGGGCGTGCACGTGGTGGACTGAGCCGTTCCTGCAACGGTCGCCGCATCGGAGCCGGTGCCGTGACCGTATGCCCACCCGGTTATGCTGCGCGCTCCGACTGCCGGGGAACTCCATGCAACGTCCTGCCTCCGCCGCTCCGCTGCGCGGCTTCCGTTACTACGACCTGCTGGTCGGCGGCATGGTCGCCGTTTTGCTGTGTTCCAACCTGATCGGACCGGCGAAGGTCTGCACCATGCATCTCCCGGTGCTCGGCGCGCTGACCTTTGGCGCGGGCAACCTGTTTTTCCCGATCGGCTACATCTTCGGCGACGTGCTGACCGAGGTGTACGGCTATGCGCGGGCGCGGCGGGCGATCTGGGCGGGCTTCGGCGCGATGCTGTTCGCTACCTTCATGACCCAGGTGATCCTGCGCATGCCGGCCAGCCCGTCCGAGCCGTTCAACGCGCAGCTGCAGCCGGCGCTGGAGGTGGTATTCGGAGGTACCTGGCGCATCGCCGCCGCCTCGCTGGTGGCCTACTGGATCGGCGACTTCGCCAATTCGTTCGTGATGGCCAAGATGAAGCTGCTGACCCGCGGTCGCTGGCTGTGGACTCGCACGATCGGCTCCACCGTGGTCGGCCAGGGCGTGGACAGCCTCACTTTCTACCCGATCGCCTTCATCGGCATCTGGGAGGGCCAGACCATTGCCAAGGTGATCGTCTTCAACTGGCTGATGAAGGTGACGGTGGAAGTGGTGTTCACGCCGCTTACCTACGCCGTGGTCGGTTTCCTCAAGCGCCACGAAGGCGTGGATACGTATGACGCGGGCACCCACTTCAATCCTTTCAGCCTGAGGGACGAGGGCGAGCTGCACCGTTTCGGCTGAACCCGCCGCCGCCCCTCGCGCCGGCCCGCTCGCGCTCAAGTTGCGGCCGTTGCGGTCGATAGCAAAGGCATGGTGAGCCCAGGCGCGAGCGTGGATGTACCCGGCAGCGGCGCCTTCCGGCAGGCCGGCCGTGATGACGTGCCGCGTGCCCGCGGGTCGGGGCGCGTTGCCTGCCGCCCGACCGGTCGCTGCCGCGACGCGTTGTTGACACGTGTCGGGGGATTGTTCCCGGCATGAATCATTCCGACCGGCCACCCGCGCGGAACATCGTCGACTGGAGCGATCCGAAGCTGCAGTCGCTGTTGAGCAAGACCGAGGGCTGGAGCCTGGACAACCGCGGCGTGTTCAGCCCGGTGCCGTGCGAGATCCATGTGGGCTGGGGCGCAGGTGCCGGTCGACCCGCCACGCTCGTTCACGAGCAGCCCGGTGTGCTGGTTGTCGCGACGCCGGCCATCATTCCCAAGGGCGAGCAGGTCCGCGTGGACCGCATTCAGGCCGACGGCCTGCGCTCGACCTGGGGCGTCGTCGTCGATGGCCGGGAAGGGCGCCGCGAAGACGATCGTGCGCAGGGACTTCACGTCTACTGGCTGCACACGCGCTGATCCGTCGCGGCAGGGCGGCGGCATCGCCCTTGCGTTCCGCGATGCGCCGGTCGCCATGACGGGTGGTCGGCCGGGGGCAGTGGGGGCCTCTCCGTTTGATGGGCGATGGGCCCCGAAGCAACTCGGGACGCAGTTTCTCGCGTAACTACTTGCGTATTTTCAAGGCAGGGACGTCGTGCTTTCCTGTCGCTTTTCAAAATGCGCATCCATTGGCGTTCAACTGCAACGATTGTCGCCCAATGGTGGCCGTTCGCATTCCGGATCGCCTTGTTCCACAGGCTCGGTGCGGCAATTGCTGCCATTCGCTGGAGCGATTAATGTCCGGGCGTCTGGTTTTCCGGGGGGAAAATCAGGCATCTGCGCCATCACGGCGAATGCCCTGACGGCAAGGATGGCAACAGCACGCGTGTCGCGTCGCGCCATTCAGACGTGACTCGCCTGGTCGTTTTCTCGACTCATCAACGAGGGGAGTTCTCGCATGACCAACAACAGCAGCCGCTGGCTTTCCGTGCTGGCAGCTTCGGCCCTGCTCGGCGTTTCCGCCGCAGCCTTGGCCGGTGCCGGCAACGGCACGTCCGATACCAATCCCTATGCTCCGGCCTACGGCCACCCCTACCGCCACGGCGCGGTACCCACCCGCGAAGCGCACATGCAGATGCACGCGTGGGCGGCCTCGCACGGCGCCAAGCCCGGCGGCTCCAGCGGTGGCTCGGCCAAGAACCTCGGCTACGGTGGCGGCATCGACGGTATCGGCGTGACCAGCGGCACGCCGCGGGTCTACATCGTGTTCTACGGAAGCCAGTGGGGCAGCTCCGGCACCGACTCGAACGGCAACCTGGTGTTCTCGGGCGACCCGAACGGTGCCGCCCCCTATCTGCAGAACCTGATGAAGGGTCTGGGCACCGGCGGCGAACTCTGGTCGGGGACGATGACCCAGTACTGCGACGGTTCGCTGGTCGCCAAGGGCTCGACGTCCTGCCCGTCAGGTGCGCCGCACGTCGGCTATCCGACCAACGGTGCGCTAGCGGGTGTGTGGTACGACAATGCCGCCCCGTCGCCGGCTTCGGCCACCCAGGCCCAGCTGGCGCAGGAGGCAGTGAACGCGGCCGCCCACTTCGGCAACACCACGGCAGCGTCGAACCGCTACGTGCAGTACGTGATCCTGTCGCCCACGGGCACCACGCCGGACGGCTTCAACACCTCGCAGGGCAACTTCTGCGCCTGGCACAACTACACCACGTCCAGCTACGGTGACATCGCGTTCACCAACATGCCGTACGTGACCGATGCCGGTGCCAGCTGCGGGCAGAACTTCGTCAACAGCGGTGCGGCCGGTACCGATGACGGCTTCTCGATCGTCGAGGGCCATGAGTACGCCGAGACCATCACCGACCAGAACCCGGCGGGCGGCTGGACCAACATGAACCGCCGCAGCGGCGTGTACGGGGAGGAGAACGGTGACGAGTGCGCCTGGATCAGCTCGGGCCAGGGCAAGTCGGCCAACGTGGTGATGGGCAACGGCACCTACGCCATGCAGAGCACCTGGTCGAACGACACCGCCGAGTGCGACATCTCGCACCCGATCGTGTTGTAAGCCGGACAGTCGATTCCGGAAACACGAAGGACGCGGCGCAAGCCGCGGCCTTTTCCGTTCAGGGCATGGCGCGACGCCCGTGCGGCCCCCCCTCCGGGGGGGGCGTCGTCCGGTCAGTGGCGCAGCCGGTTGATCGTGTCGCGAAGGTCCAGCGCCGCGGCGCGTGCCGCCTGCGCGAAGTCCTCGCCATGGCCGGCGTACAGGATGCCGCGCGAGGAGTTGATCATCAGGCCGGTGCGATCGGCGGTGAGGCCGTGCTGCAGCACGGCGGCTACGTCGCCGCCCTGGGCGCCGATGCCCGGGACCAGCAGCGGCAGGTCGCCGACACGCGCGCGGACCTGGCCCAGTTCCTCCGGCCAGGTGGCGCCGCAGACCAGGGCGCAGTTGCCGTGGCCGTTCCAGTCGCGGGCCACGGTCTCGGCCACGCGCAGGTAGAGCGGCTCGCCGCCGCAGTCCAGCGCCTGGAAATCCGCGCCACCCGGGTTGGAGGTGCGGCAGAGCAGGATCACGCCCTTGTCGGCGCGTTCCAGGAACGGCGCGATCGAGTCGCGACCCATGTACGGGTTGAGCGTCACCGCATCGGCGCCGAAGCGCTCGAACGCCTCGGTGACGTAATGCTGCGCGGTGGAGCCGATGTCGCCGCGCTTGGCGTCGAGGATCACCGGCACGCCGGGGTGCTTGTCGTGGATGTGCGCAATCAGCCGCTCAAGCGTCTCTTCGGCGCGCAGCGCGGCGAAGTGGGCGATCTGCGGCTTGAACGCGCAGGCGAGGTCGGCGGTGGCGTCGACGATCGCGGCGCAGAACGCGAATACCGCGTCGGGGCGGCCCTGCAGGTGCGACGGCAGCTTGCCGAGCTCGGGGTCGAGGCCGACGCAGACCAGCGAATCGTGGCGCTGCCAGGCGTCGGCGAGGGTCTGCATGAAGCTCATCGCGGGTTCCTCTTCGGAGGGCGCACCGTCAGTACGGCGTGCCGTCCTTGTGCAGATAGGTCCAGCGCCCGTCGAGGGTGGCGCCTTTCAGATCGACATCGGGGTAATCGACCGTCTCGCCGGCGCAGCGCGCGCCGATCTCCAGGTAGAGCACCTCGGCGTCGCTGCGGTTGACCAGCGCGTGGCCATCGCCCGTGCCGGCCCTGAAGCCGGCGCACATGCCCGGGCGCAGCGGCGTCTCGCCGGCATCGGTGAGCAGGGTCGGCGTGCCCTCGAGGATGTAGACGAACTCATCCTCGAGCCGGTGCGCGTGGCGCAGCGCCGACTGCGCACCGGGTCCGAGTCGGGCCAGGTTGACCCCGAAGCCGGTCAGGCCGAACACGTCGCCCAGCCGCCGGCGCGAGCGGTCGCCCATCCGCGCGCCGAACGGCGCGGGATAGCCGGAGCCGGTGCGCTCGGGCGCGTCACCGGCATCGATCGCGACCGGGGCCCTGGCATCGCCCATCACGGTCAGGCCAGCTTCTTGTACTTCACGCGGTGCGGGCCGGCATCGTCGCCGAGGCGGCGCTTCTTGTCGGCCTCGTACTCGTTGTAGTTGCCGGGGAAGAACTCCACGTGCGAGTCGCCCTCGAAGGCGATGATGTGGGTGGCGATGCGGTCCAGGAACCAGCGGTCATGCGAGATGACCACCGCGCAGCCGGGGAACTCCAGCAGCGCGTCTTCCAGTGCGCGCAGGGTTTCCACGTCCAGGTCGTTGGACGGCTCGTCGAGCAGCAGCACGTTGCCGCCCTGCAGCAGGGTCTTGGCCATGTGCAGGCGACCGCGCTCGCCGCCGGACAGGTTGCCGACGATCTTCTGCTGGTCGGTGCCCTTGAAGTTGAAGCGGCCGATGTAGGCGCGCGACTGGATCTCGAAGTTGCCGATGGTGAGGATGTCCGAGCCGCCGGACACTTCCTGCCACACATTGTTCTTCGCATCCAGCGCGTCGCGCGACTGGTCGACGTAGGCCAGCTTGACCGTATGGCCGAGCTTCACCTCGCCGGAGTCCGGCTGCTCCTTGCCCATGATCATCTTCATCAGGGTGGACTTGCCCGCGCCGTTCGGGCCGATCACGCCGACGATGGCGCCCGGCGGGATCTTGAACGAGAGGTCCTCGATCAGCACGCGGTCGCCGAACGACTTGGTGACGTTCCTGAACTCGATCACTTCCTGGCCCAGACGCTCGCCCGGCGGGATGAAGATCTCGTTGGTCTCGTTGCGGCGCTGGTACTCGACCGAGTTCAGCTCCTCGAACCGGTTCAGGCGTGCCTTGCCCTTGGACTGGCGGCCCTTGGCAGCCGAACGCACCCACTCCAGCTCCTTCTGGATCGCCTTCTGGCGCGACTTTTCCTGCTGGGCTTCCTGCTTCAGGCGCTCGTCCTTCTGCACCAGCCACTCGGTGTAGTTGCCCTTCCACGGGATGCCGCGGCCGCGGTCCAGCTCGAGGATCCACTCGGCGGCGTTGTCGAGGAAGTAGCGGTCATGGGTCACCGCCACCACGGTGCCGGGGTAGTCCTGCAGGAACTTCTCCAGCCAGTCCACCGACTCGGCGTCCAGGTGGTTGGTCGGCTCGTCCAGCAGCAGCATGTCCGGCTTGGACAGCAGCAGGCGGCACAGCGCCACGCGGCGCTTCTCGCCGCCGGACAGCGGGCCGATCTTCGCGTCCCACGGCGGCAGGCGCAGCGCGTCGGCCGCCACTTCGAGCTGGCGCTCCAGCGCGTGGGCGTCGTTGGCGGCAAGCAGGTTCTCCAGCTTTTCCTGCTCCTTGGCCAGGGCGTCGAAGTCGGCGCCTTCCTCGGCGTAGGCGGCGTACACCTCCTCCAGCCGCTTCTGCGCGTCGAGCACTTCGGACACGCCTTCCTCGACGGCCTCGCGGACGGTCTTCTCCGGATCCAGCTCCGGTTCCTGCGCCAGGTAGCCGACCTTGATGCCCGGCTGCGGACGGGCCTCGCCCTGGAAGTCCTTGTCCACGCCGGCCATGATCCTGAGCACCGTCGACTTGCCCGCACCGTTCAGGCCCAGCAGGCCGATCTTGGCGCCGGGGAAGAAGCTGAGCGAGATGTCCTTGATGATCTGGCGCTTCGGGGGAACGATCTTGCTGACCCCGTTCATGGTGTAGATGTACTGCATGCTGGCTCCCGAAAGGCGGTCCGCAAGCCGCGTTCGCGCGCGGCCCGGCAAGTGAGGAACAAAGGGGAAAAGGCCTCCGATTATCGCCGATCGGCGTTTGCACTGCCATGGCAGGGCCCGCGGAGCCCCCGGGCGGGCCGCCGCGCCGCGCGGCTGCGCGACGTGGGTGACGACGCCCTTGGACATGGAGGCATCCCCGCACCGGGCAAGGGCGCGGCGTCACGGCGTTGGCCGGGCGTAAAGCGGGCCCGCGGCCGGTATCGGCGGGCCTGTGCGGGGCCTCCGCGGCGAGCGGGGCCGTCGAACCGGCTCCGGCCGGCGGCGGGCGGACCCGCACCGCGATCGTTCGCCGCGGCACGGCCCGGTAGCTGCAAACCGGCGCCGGCGCTACACTTTCGGGTCTTGCCCACCCCTCCAACCTGCCGAGGCCCCGAATGTTCCCGAAGGACTGCACGATCGCCGGTTACGACCCCGAACTGGCCCAGGCCATGGCCGATGAAGGCCGCCGCCAGGAGGATCACGTCGAGCTGATCGCCTCGGAGAACTACGCCAGCCCCCGCGTGATGGAGGCCCAGGGCTCCAAGCTCACCAACAAGTACGCCGAAGGCTACCCGGGCAAGCGCTATTACGGCGGCTGCGAGTACGTGGACGTGGCCGAGAAGCTGGCCATCGAGCGCGCGAAACAACTGTTCGGCGCCGACTACGCCAATGTCCAGCCGCATTCGGGCTCGCAGGCCAACCAGGCGGTGTACTTCGCCCTGCTGCAGCCGGGCGACAAGATTCTCGGCATGAGCCTGGCCCACGGCGGCCACCTCACCCACGGCGCCAAGGTCAACCTGTCCGGCAAGATCCTCGACGCCGTGCAGTACGGCGTGGACGCCAACGGCATCGTCGACATGGACGAGGTCGAGCGCCTGGCGCTGGGACACAAGCCGAAGATGATCGTGGCCGGCTTCAGCGCCTACTCGCAGGTGCTGGACTGGGCGCGCTTCCGCGCCATTGCCGACAAGGTGGGCGCCTACCTGTTCGTGGACATGGCGCACATCGCCGGCCTGGTTGCCGCAGGCGTGTATCCCAGCCCGCTGCCGCACGCCCACGTGGTCACCTCCACCACCCACAAGACCCTGCGCGGTCCGCGCGGCGGCATCATCGTCGCCAGCAACCAGGGCATGGGCGAGGCGGCCGAGGAGATCGAGAAGAAGCTGCAGTCGATCGTCTTCCCCGGCATCCAGGGCGGCCCGCTGATGCACGTGATCGCCGCCAAGGCGGTGGCCTTCAAGGAGGCGCTGGAGCCGGCCTTCAAGGACTACCAGGCGCAGGTGGTGAAGAACGCGAAGGCGATGGCCAGGACCATCGTCGCGCGCGGCTACAAGATCGTCTCCGGCGGCACCGAGAACCACCTGATGCTGATCGACATGATCGGCAAGGGCGTCACCGGCAAGGACGCGGAAGCGGCGCTGGGCAAGGCGCACATCACGGTCAACAAGAACGCCGTGCCGAACGACCCGCAGAAGCCCTTCGTCACCTCCGGCCTGCGCGTGGGGACGCCTGCGGTCACCACCCGCGGCTACCTGGAAGCCGACTGCGTGGACCTGGCGAACTGGATCTGCGACGTGCTCGACGCACCGAACGATGAAACCGTGATCGCCGCGGTGCGCGCCAAGGTCGAGGCGCAGTGCAGGAAGTTCCCGGTCTACGGTTGAAATCAGAAGCGCGAGAAGAGGAGTGAGAAGTGAGAGAAAGACCGGCTTGAGGCTCTCCTCTCGCTCCTCACTTCTCCACTCTCACTCCTGAGCCTTTATGCATTGCCCCTTCTGCCAGCACGAAGACACCCGCGTGATCGACTCGCGCCTCGCCGACGACGGTGCCACCGTGCGCCGTCGACGCGAGTGCCCGCAGTGCGGCGAGCGCTTCAACACCTTCGAGACCGCCGAGCTGAAGCTGCCGGCGATCGTGAAGAGCGGCGAGCGGCGCGAGGCGTTCGACGAGCGCAAGCTGCGCACCAGCTTCGAGCGCGCGCTGCAGAAGCGCCCGGTGGCCAGCGAGGACGTGGACACCTCGGTGCGCGAGATCATCAACGACCTGCGTCGCAGCGGCGAACGCGAAGTGCCCTCGCGGCACATCGGCGAGCTGGTGATGCGCGAGCTGGGCAAGCTCGACCAGGTCGCCTACGTCCGCTTCGCCTCGGTCTACCGCCGCTTCGAGGACGTGCAGGCGTTCCGCGAGGAGATCGAGAAGCTCGAGCGCGACCTGCCGGAGCTGGAAAAGCTGCAGCTCTCGCTGCTCGGCGCCGACCCGGCGCGCAAGGCCCGCAAGGGCGAGAAGTAACCGCCCGGGCGCTATGCTGCCGGCCGGATCCGCCGCCGACCGACCCGCCATGCCGTTCTCCACCATCGACCACGCCCACATGGCCCGCGCACTCGCGCTGGCCGAGCGCGGGCTCACCACCACCCAACCCAATCCGCGCGTCGGCTGCGTCATCGCCCGCGGCGACGCCGTGGTGGGCGAGGGCTGGCACCAGCGCGCCGGCGGCCCCCACGCCGAGGTGTTCGCCCTGCGCGACGCGGGCGAAAGAGCGCGCGGCGCCACCGCCTACGTCACGCTGGAACCCTGCGGCCTGCACGGCCGCACGCCGCCGTGCGCCGATGCGCTGATCGCCGCCGGCGTCTGTCGTGTGGTGATCGCCGCCGAAGACACCTCGCAGGCCGAAGGCGCCGGTGTGGCCCGGCTGCGCGCGGCGGGCATCGCGGTGGAGTCCGGCCTGATGCGCGAACCGGCGCGCGAGCTCAACCCCGGCTTCTTCAGCCGCATCGAACGTGGCCGGCCGTATGTGCGGGTGAAGCTGGCGATGAGCCTGGACGGACGCACCGCGCTGGCCAACGGCGCCTCGCAGTGGATCACCGGCGAGGCGGCGCGCGCCGACGGCCAGCGCTGGCGTGCGCGCAGCTCGGCGATCCTGGCCGGCAGCGGCACCGTGCTGGCCGACAACCCGCGGCTGACCGTACGCCTGTCCGCCGGCGAGGACTTCACCCCGCCGCTGCGCGTGCTGCTGGATCGCGACCTGCGCATCCCCGCGCGCTTCCACGTGATGGACGGCAGCGCGCCGACGCTGCTGCTGCACGACCGGGTGATCCCGCCCCCGGTGCCGGTACCCGACGGCATCGAGCATGCCGGGGTGGCGGTCGACGAGAACGGGCGGCTGGCGCTGGACGAGATCCTCGCCTTGCTGGCCGGACGCGGCGTCAACGAACTGCACGTCGAGGCCGGTCCGCGCCTCGGTGGCGCGCTGTTCGCCGCCGGTCTGGCCGACGAGCTGCTGCTCTACATCGCGCCGACCTTCCTCGGCGACCAGGGGCGCCCGCTGATGGCGCTGCCGACGCTGGACGCGATGGCCGACCGCTGGCAACTGCAGGTGTTCGACCAGCGCATGGTCGGCCCCGACTGGCGGCTGCGCCTGCGGAGCGCGGCATGAGCTTCCCGCCGCTGGACGCCGTGCGCTGGGGCATCATCGGCTGCGGCAACGTCACCGAAGTGAAGAGCGGCCCGGCGCTGCAGCGCGCTGCCCATTCCTCTCTCGTGGCGGTGATGCGCCGCGACGGCGCCAGGGCCCGCGACTACGCGCAGCGCCACGGCGTGCACGCGTGGTACGACGACGCCCAGGCGCTGGTCAACGATCCATCCGTCAACGCGGTCTACGTCGCCACGCCTCCGTCCACGCACAAGGCCTACGCGCTGATGGCGATCGCCGCCGGCAAGCCGGTCTATGTGGAAAAGCCGATGGCGATGGACGCGGCCGAATGCCAGGCGATCATCGACGCGGGCCGGGCGGCGGGCGTGCCGGTGTTCGTCGCCTACTACCGCCGCGCCCTGCCGCGTTTCCGGCGGGTGCGCACGCTGCTGGATGCCGGAGCGATCGGCGCGCCGCGCTCGGTGCACGTGTCGCTGCACCAGCCGCTGCGTGCGCGCTACGCCGACCCGGCCGCCTCGCACTGGCACGTGCAGCCGGCGATTTCCGGCGGCGGCCTGTTCATGGACCTGGGCTGCCACACGCTCAACCTGCTGGACTGGCTGTTCGGCCCGATCGCCACCGCGAAGGGGCTGGCCACCAACCAGCTCGGCGCCTATGCCGCCGAGGACAGCGTGGCGATGGGCTACGCCTTCGCCAGCGGCCTGGTCGGCACCGGCCTGTGGCAGTTCGGCAGCTTTCGCGATGAGGACCGCATCGAAATCACCGGCGACCGGGGCCGGCTCGCCTTCGCCACCTTCGGCGACGGCCCGATCGTGCTCGAGACCGCGCAGGGCAGCGAAAGCTTCCACGAGGCCAACCCGCCGCACATCCAGCAGCCGCTGATCGAGACCATCGTGGCCGAACTGCGCGGCGAGGCGGGGGCCTGCCCGTCCACCCCGGCGGCGGCCCTGCGCACCGCGTGGGTGATGGATCGGGTGCTGGCCGACTGGCGCACGGCGACCGGGCAGTCGATCGGCACATAGGGGCGCCGGCGGGTTGATCTGGGGACGCTTGCGCGTGCGGCGGTGGCGACGCGCTGTTCACCCGGATGGACGCTGCCGGGCGGGGCGGTCCGGGGCTTGGTGCTAGAATCCGCCGGCCGGTCCGCCGGCAAGACAATTCAGCGACGTCTTCAGGGCGGGGCGAAATTCCCCACCGGCGGTAGGTGCCTTCGGGTACGAGCCCGCGAGCGCTCGCGACGCCCGTCGCGAGGTCAGCAGATCCGGTCCAAGTCCGGAGCCGACGGTCACAGTCCGGATGAAAGAAGACGGCCCGTGCGGCGCCCTCCGTGGGCGTCGCGCTTGCCTCATGCCTTGGGGCGTTCTCGCTTGTGCCTTCAGGAGAACGTTTCGTGTTTACCGGAATCATCCAGAGCGTGGGCCGCATCGTGCGGCTGGAGCCTCGTGGCGGTGACGTGCGGCTGCACGTGGATACCGCCGACCTCGACCTCGCCGACGTGCAGCTGGGCGACTCGATCGCCGTCTCCGGCGTGTGCCTCACCGCGGTGACGCTGGACGCGCGCGGGTTCAGCGCGGACGTGTCCAACGAAACGCTGTCGCTGACCACGCTCGGCCGGCACGAGGCCGGCGACCCGGTGAACCTGGAGAAGGCGCTGCGGTTGGCCGACCGGCTCGGTGGCCACCTGGTCTCCGGCCACGTCGACGGCGTCGGCAAGGTCGTGGCGATCATCCCGGACGGCCGCTCGCAGCGCTGGACGTTCGAGGTGCCGCCGGCGCTGGCGCGCTACATCGCGGCCAAGGGCTCGGTGTGCATCGACGGCACCAGCCTGACCGTGAACGAGGTCGACGGCACGCGCTTCGGCGTGAACCTGATCCCGCACACGGTCGAGCACACCGCCTTCCATGCGCGCCGGGTCGGCGACGCGGTGAACATCGAGGTGGACGTGATCGCGCGCTACGTCGAGCGGCTGATCGGTAGCGGGCAGGCCTCCGGCATCGACGTCGATTTCCTCAAGCAGCACGGATTTGCCTGAGCTCCCCGATGTCATCCCGGCGTGCGCCGGGATGACGGCCATGATCCATCCCCGTTTCCGGACTCTCCCCATGCCCTTCAACACCATCCCCGAGATCCTCGAAGACATCCGCGCCGGCCGCATGGTCGTGATCCTCGACGACGAGGACCGCGAGAACGAGGGCGACATCGTCATGGCCGCGCAGATGGTGCGGCCGGAGGACGTCAACTTCATGGTGCGCGAGGCGCGCGGCCTGCTGTGCCTCACGCTCACCGAACAGCGCACGCGCCAGCTTGGCTTGAGGCCCATGGTCAGCGACAACACTTCGCCGTACCACACCAACTTCACCGTCTCGATCGAGGCGGCCGAGGGCGTCACCACCGGCATCTCGGCGCACGACCGCGCCCGCACCATCCAGGTGGCGGTGAAGTCCGACGCGAAGCCGCAGGATCTGTCCCAGCCCGGCCACGTGTTCCCGCTCACCGCGCAGCCGGGCGGCGTGCTGACCCGCGCCGGGCACACCGAGGCGGGCTGCGACCTGGCCGCGCTGGCCGGGCTGGAGCCGGCGGCGATCCTGATCGAGATCCTGCACGAGGACGGCTCGATGGCGCGCCGCCCCGAGCTGGAAGTGTTCGCGAAAAAGCATGGCCTGAAGATCGGCACCATTGCCGACCTGATCCGCTACCGGCTGGAGACCGAGAAGACCGTCGAGCGCGTGCACGAAGAGGAAGTGCAGACCGAGTTCGGTCCGTTCCGCCTCGTCGCCTACCGCGACGCGATCCGCCGCGGCCTGCACTTCGCGCTGGTGCGCGGCACGGTGGACGACGGCGCGCCGGTGCTGAGCCGCGTGCACGTGCGCAATACCCTGTCCGACGTGCTGCACCTGACCCGCGACGACCTTGGCCTGACCGTCACCGCGGCGCTGCGCCGGATCGCCGACGAGGATCGCGGTGTGCTGCTGGTGCTGTCCGGAGAGGACACCGCCGAGGCGCTGCTGGCGCGGCTCAAGGGACAGCCGGCCACGGTCAGTGTCGAGGACGCCCAGCACAACCAGTGGCGTCAGCTCGGTCTGGGCGCGCAGATCATGGCCGACCTCGGCGTGCACCGGCTGCGGGTGATCGGCACGCCGCGCAAGCTGGTCGGCCTGGGCGGGTTCGGGCTGGAGGTGGTCGAGTACGTTTGAGCGGGAGGGGAGTGGAGAGGCGTCAGTAGTGAGAGGAGGCCTTCGGTGCCGACTGGCAATCCATCGCCCGGTAGACCGCTGCCGGCCCTCTCCGTGACACTCCGCATGCACATGCTCCACTCTCACTTCTCACTTCTCTTCACTCACTCCCAGGCTTTCGACCCATGCCGCGCGTCCGCCTGATCGCCCCCTCCGGCCATGCCGCCGACCCCGCCGCGATGACCCGCGGCGTGGCGCGTCTGCGCGCGGCGGGCTACGCCGTGGAGAACGAGGCGGTGCTGGATCGCGCCGAGCTGCGCTTCGCCGGCAGCGACGCCGATCGTGCGGCGGACATCAACGCGCTGGCGCGCCTCGATACCTTGCCGGATATCGCGCTGGTCACCCGCGGTGGCTACGGCGCGGCGCGGCTGCTGGAGCACCTGCATTACGACGCGCTGCGCGAGCGCCTCGCCGGCAGCACGCTGGCGATGGTCGGCCACAGCGACTTCACCGCCGTGCAGCTGGCGCTGCATGCGCGCAGCGCCCTGGTGACGTTTTCCGGTCCGCTGCTCGCCGACCTGGGCGCCGAGCCGGAGGACGCCGGCACGCTCGACCAATTCCGCCGGGTGCTGTCCGCGCCGTCTGCCGAGGTCCGCTGGGCATGCGGCGGTGACGCATCGCTGGACGTCGAGGGCCCGCTGTGGGGCGGCAATCTCGCCGTGCTGTGCAGCCTGCTCGGCACGCCGTATTTCCCGCGGATCGACGGCGGCATCCTGTGCGTCGAGGACGTCGGCGAGCCGCCGTTCCGTATCGAGCGGCTGTTCTACCACCTGCACCTGTCAGGTGTCCTCGGTCGTCAGCGCGCGCTCGTGCTCGGGCGATTCAGCGATTGCCGGCCCGGTCCGCGCGACAACGGCTACACCCTGGACGCGGTGTTCACGCAATTGCGCGCCGTGGCCGGCATCCCGGTGATCGACGGCCTGCCGCATGGCCACGGCACCGGCCAGCTGACCCTGCCATTCGGCGCGCCTGCCCGGCTGCGCGTGGAGGGGCCGGGCGCCCGGCTGGGTTTCTCCGGCTATCCCCATCACGGCTGAGCCGCCCCGCTGCGAGCGGGGGGCGCCGCAAACCCGTAAAATGCGCGGTCTGCCCCGGGCCGCGCGCCCACCGAGGACGATTGCATGAAAACCATCGAAGGCCACTTCGCCACGCCCAAGGGCCGCTTCGCCATCGTTGCGGGCCGTTTCAACGGCTTCGTGGTGGAGCCGCTGGTCGCCGGCGCGCGCGATGCGCTGGTGCGCCACGGCGTGAAGGACGACGACATCGAGCTGATCCGCGTGCCGGGCGCCTGGGAAATCCCGTTTGCCGCGCAGAAGGCCACCGCCTCCGGCCGGTACGCCGCGGTGATCGCGCTGGGTGCGGTGATCCGCGGGGCCACCCCGCACTTCGACTACGTCGCCGGCGAATGCGCCAAGGGACTGGCCAAGGCGGGCATGGATACCGGCGTGCCGGTCGCCTTCGGCGTGCTGACCACCGATTCCATCGAGCAGGCCATCGAGCGTTCCGGCACCAAGGCCGGCAACAAGGGCGTCGATGCGGCGCTGGCTGCGCTGGAGATGGTCAACCTGTTCGGGCAGCTGTGATGGCCGCGCAGGGGTCGGGCATCGACGCCAGCGCGCGCTCGCGCGCCCGCCGCCGCGCGCTGCAGGCGCTGTACGCGTGGCAGCTCTCCGGCAGCCACATGAACGCGGTGATCGAGCAGTTCCGCCACGAGCAGGACATGGAAGTGGCCGACCTGGAGTACTTCGAGGACCTGCTGCACGGCGTGGAGGCCCACGTCGAGCAGCTCGACGCCAGCCTGCGTCCGCACCTGGATCGCGAGGTGGTGCAGGTCGATCCGATCGAGCGCGCCGCGCTGCGGCTGGCCGCCTACGAGCTGGCGCATCGTCCCGACGTGCCGTACCGCGTGGTGATCAACGAGGCGATCGAGGTCACCAAGCGGTTCGGCGCCGACCACGGCCACAGCTACGTCAATGGCGTGCTGGACAAGCTGGCGGCGCAGCTGCGCGCGGTGGAAAAGCGCGGCGGATGAGCGGCCCGCGCGTGCTCGGCTCGACCGCGTCGGCGCCGCTGCTCGAGACGCCGCGACTGCGGCTGCGGCCGCACCGGGTCGACGACCTGGACGCCCTTCACGCGCTCTGGTCCGATCCGGCCGTGTACGGCCGCATCGGCGGTCAGCCGCCGACCCGGCAGGAGGTCTGGTTCCGCCTGCTGCGTTACGGTGGTCTGTGGCCGATGCTCGGCTACGGCTTCTGGGCGATCGAGGACAAGGCCACCGGCACCTTCGCCGGGGATCTCGGCTACGCCGACTTCCAGCGCGCGATCGAACCGCCCCTCGACGGCCTGCCCGAAGTCGGCTGGGCGGTGGCGCCGGCGTTCCACGGCCGCGGCTACGCCAGCGAGGCGCTGGCGGCGGTCACCGCCTGGGGCGATGCCCACTTCGGCGCGCACCGCGACGTCTGCATCATCTCGCCGGACAACGCCGCCTCGATCCGCGTGGCGGAAAAGGGCGGCTTCAGCCACCGGCACGACGCCGTGTTCAACGGCGCGGTGATCGGCGTCTACATCCGCGACGCGTCCGTGCCGGGCCCGCGCTGATGGAATTCCGCCTGATCGACCGCCTGCAGGCGCTGACCGCGCAGGCGCGCGACGACGTGCGGCTGGGCATCGGCGACGACGCCGCCCTGCTGGCCGTGCCGGACGGCCAGCAGCTGGCGGTGGCGATCGACACCCTGGTCGAGGGCGTGCACTTTCCGGTCGGCACGGCACCGGCCGACGTCGGCTGGAAGGCGCTGGCGGTGAATCTGTCCGACCTGGCCGCGATGGGCGCCACGCCGGCCTGGGCGCTGCTGGCGCTGACCCTGCCGGCGCAACCGGCCGATGCCCAGCAGGCGCGGGTCGACGGACTCGCCGAGGGTTTTGCGCAGCTGGCGCGCAGGCACGGCGTGGCGCTGGTCGGCGGAGACACCACGCGCGGACCGTTCGTGCTGTCCGTGGCGGTGCACGGCTTCGTCCCGCCGGGCCAGGCGCTGCGCCGCGAGGGCGCCCGGGTGGGCGATCTGGTGTTCGTCACCGGCACGCTGGGCGATGCCGCGGCGGGCCTGCAGCGGCTGGCCGTCGCCGACGATCCGGACGAGGAAAACCGCCGCGCGGTGCTGCGCGAGCGGCTGAACCGGCCCACGCCGCGGGTCGCCGCCGGCCTCGCCCTGCGCGGCCGCGCCACGGCCTGCATCGACGTGTCCGACGGCCTGCTGGCCGACCTCGGACACGTCTGCACCGCCAGCGGGGTGGGGGCGGAACTGGAGGCGTCGACGCTGCCGCTGTCCTCCGCGCTGCTCGGCTGCTGCGACAAGGCCGCGGCGCGGGACTACGCCCTGTCCGGCGGGGACGACTACGAACTGTGCTTTACCGTGGCGCCCGCGCGGGCGGGCGAGCTGCAGGCCGACCTGGGCCGGCTCGGCTGCGGCGCGACCCGCATCGGCCGCATCGTCGCAGGCGCCGGCGTGCGCGTGCGCGGCGAGGATGGCGCGTGGCGGGCCTCCGGCCGCGCCGGCTGGGACCACTTTCCCGACGAGACCTTGCCAGGATGATCGCCGCCGACCGCAAGACCCTCACGCCCGCCCAGCGCCGCCAGCTGGTGACCTCGCCGGCTGGCTGGATTGCCTGCGGCTTCGGGTCGGGCCTGGTGCCGAAGGCGCAGGGCACCGCCGGCTCGCTGCTGGCGCTGCTGCCCTGGCTGTGGATGCGGCAGTGGTCGTTGCCGACCTATGCGCTGGCGGTGGCGATGGTGTTCCTGGTCGGCACGTGGGCGTGCCACGTGGCCGGTCGCCGGCTGGGGGTGGACGACCACCGCGCGCTGGTGATCGACGAGTTCGTCGGCCAGTGGATCACGCTCGCGCCGGCGCTGGCCGGGCCGTGGTGGACGGTGCTGGCCGGGTTCGTGCTGTTCCGCCTGTTCGACGTGGGCAAGCCGTGGCCGATCAGCTGGTTCGACCGCCGGCTCAAGGGTGGCCTCGGCGTGATGGTGGACGACGTGCTGGCCGGTGCGTTCGCGGCGGTCGCGCTGGGGCTGCTGGTTCGCGCCGCCGGCATGGCGCTGCCGTGGTCTTGACGTCGTCCCGGGCATCCTTGCGCTTCTGAGCGAAACACGGAGACACCGCATGCAATACCGCCGCATGGGCCGTACCGGCCTGAAACTGTCCGCCCTCTCGTTCGGCGCCTGGGTCACCTTCGGGCGCCAGGTCGGCCGCTCGCAGGCCCGCGAGCTGCTGGCGCTGGCCCACGATCGCGGGGTCAACTTCTTCGACAACGCCGAGACCTACAACGCCGGCGGCGCCGAGGAGCTGATGGGCGATGTGCTGGCCGACCTGCGCTTCCCGCGCGATAGCTACTGCGTGTCGAGCAAGGTGTATTTCGGCGCCGTGACCGACCCGAAGCCGACCCAGCGCGGCCTGTCGCGCAAACACGTCATCGAGGCCTGCCACCAGGCGATGACGCGTCTGAAGGTCGACTACCTGGACCTGTACTTCTGCCACCGGCCCGACCCGGACACGCCGATCGACGAGACCGTGGCGGCGATGGACCTGCTGGTGCGCCAGGGCAAGGTGCTGTACTGGGGTACCAGCGAGTGGCCGGCCGAGGCGATCGAGCAGGCCCACCGGGTGGCCCGCGAGCAGCACCTGGCCGCGCCGGTGGTCGAGCAGCCGCAGTACAACCTGCTGCATCGCGAACGGGTCGAGCAGGAGTACGCCCCGCTGTACGATCGCTACGGCATGGGCACCACGATCTGGTCGCCGCTGGCCTCCGGCCTGCTGACCGGCAAGTATCGCGACGGCGTGCCCGGCGACGCCCGGCTCAACCAGCCCGGCTACGAGTGGCTGCGCGACGAGCTGCTGGACAAGGGCCGCGGCCGCGTCGAGCGGGCGCAGCGGATCGAGCCGATCGCCCGCGAGCTGGGCGTGTCGATGACCCAGCTGGCGCTGGCCTGGTGCCTGGCCAACCCGCACGTCTCCACCGTGCTGCTGGGCGCCAGCAAGCTCGACCAGCTGGCGCACAATCTGGACACGCTGGACCGGCTGCCGAATCTGGACGAAGCGACCCGGCGGCGGATCGAGGCGGCGGTGGGTTGAGGACCTGCGGCCGCGCTCAGCGGCCCAGCGTCAGCGCGGTGCCGGCGTCGATCAGCGGCGCGGCAATCAGGATGCGCGCGAGAATCAGCCCGAGCATCACCACCATGGGCGAGAAGTCGAGCATGCCGGCGGTGAGCTTGCCGCGCAGCGGACGCAGCAGCGGTTCGACGATGGCCCCGGCCAGCCGCATCA
>JAGWVM010000212.1 GCA_018970895.1 Lysobacteraceae bacterium
CCTTCCACGATGCGGCTGAGCACGCGGTACATCCAGCCGGTGCCCTCGCGGCACGGCGTGCACTGGCCGCAGGACTCGGCGTAGTAGAAGCGCGAGATGCGGTGGCAGGCCTTGACCATGCAGGTGGTCTCGTCCATCACGATCACCGCGCCGGAACCCAGGCCCGAACCGGCCTTCTGCAGGCAGTCGTAGTCCATGGTGGCTTCCATCATCGTCGCGGCCGGCAGCACCTTCATCGAGGAGCCGCCCGGGATTACCGCCTTGAGCTTGTTGCCGTTGCGCACGCCGCCGGCCATCTCCAGCAGTTCGGCGAACGGGGTGCCGAGACGGATCTCGAAGTTGCCCGGACGGGCGACATGGCCTGAGACCGAGAAGATCTTCGGGCCGCCGTTGTTCGGCTTGCCCAGGCCCAGGAACCAGTCGGCGCCGTTGCGCAGGATCGCCGGCACCGAGGCGTAGGTCTCGGTGTTGTTGATCGTGGTCGGCTTGCCGTACAGGCCGAAGTTGGCCGGGAACGGCGGCTTGAATCGCGGCTGGCCCTTCTTGCCCTCCAGCGACTCCATCAGCGCGGTTTCCTCGCCGCAGATGTAGGCGCCGGCACCCAGCGCGCCATAGATGTCCACGTCAATGCCGGAGCCGCCGATGTTCTTGCCCAGCAGGCCGGCCGCATAGGCTTCCTTCAGCGCTTCCTCGAAGTGCTCGAACGGCTCGTGGTGGAACTCGCCACGCAGGTAGTTGTAGGCCACCGTGGAGCCGGTCGCATAGCAGGCGATGGCCAGACCCTCGATCACCGCATGCGGGTTGAAGCGCAGGATGTCTCGATCCTTGGACGTGCCCGGCTCGGATTCATCGGAGTTGCAGAGGATGTACTTCTGCATGTCGCCCTTCGGCATGAAGGACCACTTCAGGCCGGTGGGGAAGCCCGCGCCGCCACGGCCGCGCAGGTTGGATTTCTTCACTTCCTCGACGATCGTCGCCGGGTCCGGCTTTTCGGCGAGGATCTTGCGCCAGGCCTTGTAGCCGTCCACCTGCTCGTAGCTCGACATCGCCCAGGGCTTGTCGAAATGCAGCGTGGTGTAGACGACCTGGTGATCCTTCGGTGCGGGTCCGACCGGACCGGTGGTGGTGTTCGCCATGGTCTTACTCCAGCCCATCGAGGATGGCGTCGAGCTGCTCGGTGGTGAGCCGCTCGTGGTAGTGCCCGTTGACCGTCATCGCCGGCGCGTAGACGCAGGCGGCGATGCACTCTTCTTCCTTCTTCAGGTAGATGCGCCCGTCCGGCGTGCTCTCGCCCAGCTTGATGCCGAGCTTGCGCTCGCAGTGCTTCACCAGATCCTCGGCGCCGTTGAGCCAGCACGAGATGTTGGTGCAGATCGCCACGTTGTTGCGGCCGACCGGCCGGGTCTCGAGCATCGAGTAGAAACTCGCCACCTCGTACGCCCACACGGCCGGCAGGCCGAGGTACTTGGCGACAGCGGTGATCAGCTCATCGGTGAGGAAGCCGTGGTTCTGCTCCTGCGCCGCGAACAGCGACTGGATCAGCGCCGAGCGCTTGCGGTCCGGCGGGAACCGGGCCACCCACTCCTCGATGTGCTGGCGGGTGTGTTCGTTGAGGACGACCTGGGGATCGACGTCCTTGACCTGATCGTAATGTCCGGTGGCTTTCATGGTCTTGGCTCCCGTGCGCTCAGCGATCGACTTCGCCGAACACGAGGTCATAGGTGCCGATCATCGCCACCACGTCGGCCAGCATGTGGCCCTTGACGACGGTGTCGATCGACGACAGGTGGGCGAAGCCCGGTGCACGCAGATGCACGCGGAACGGCTTGTTGGCGCCGTCGGAGACCAGGTAGCAGCCGAACTCGCCCTTCGGCGCCTCGACCGCGCTGTACGTCTCGCCGGCCGGCACGCCGTAGCCCTCGGTGAACAACTTGAAGTGGTGGATCAACGCTTCCATGTCGTCCTTCATCTCGACACGGGAGGGCGGAGCGATCTTGAAGTTCTTCAGCATCACCGGGCCCGGGTTGGCGCGCAGCCAATCCACGCACTGCCTGATGATGCGGTTGGACTGGCGCATCTCTTCCACGCGCACCAGGTAGCGGTCGTAGCAGTCGCCGTTGACGCCGACCGGGATGTCGAAATCCATCTCGGCATACTTGGCATAGGGCTGCTTCTTGCGCAGGTCCCAGGCGACGCCCGAACCGCGCAGCATGGCGCCGGTCATGCCCCACTGCTGGGCCAGTTCCGGCGACACCACGCCGATACCGACGGTGCGCTGCTTCCAGATGCGGTTGTTGGTCAGCAGCTCCTCGTACTCGTCGACCTTGGACGGGAAGTCCGCGGTGAACGCGTCGAGGAAGTCGAGCATCGAACCTTCGCGCCAGCTGTTCAGGCGCTTGAGGTCCTTGCCCTTGTGCCACGGCGACTCGCGGTACTGCGGCATCTGCGCCGGCAGGTCGCGGTAGACGCCGCCCGGGCGGTAGTAGGTGGCATGCATGCGCGCGCCGGAGACCGCCTCGTAGCAGTCCATCAGCTCCTCGCGCTCGCGGAACGCATACAGGAACACCGCCATCGCGCCGAGGTCGAGCGCGTTCGAGCCGATCCACATCAGGTGGTTCAGGATGCGGGTGATCTCGTCGAACATGGTGCGGATGTACTGCGCGCGCTCCGGCGCCTCGATGCCCAGCAGGGTCTCGATCGCTCGCACGTAGGCGTGCTCGTTGCACATCATCGACACGTAGTCCAGACGATCCATGTAGCCGATCGACTGGTTGAACGGCTTGGACTCGGCCAGCTTCTCGGTGCCGCGGTGGAGCAGGCCCACGTGCGGGTCGGCACGGACGATGGTCTCGCCGTCCATCTCCAGCACCAGGCGCAGCACGCCGTGCGCAGCCGGATGCTGCGGGCCGAAGTTCATCGTGTAGTTGCGGATTTCCTGGGCCATGTCAGTTCCTGCGCCAGTCGTCGGCGGCCTCGGCCTGGGCCTGCAAAAGGTCCGCATCGTCGCGGATGGTGCGCGGAACGAGCACGCGCGGGTCGATCGAGACCGGCTCGTAGACCACGCGCTTCTGCTCGGCGTCGTAGCGCACCTCGACGTTGCCGATCAACGGGAAGTCCTTGCGGAACGGGTGACCGACGAAGCCGTAGTCGGTGAGGATGCGGCGCAGGTCCGGATGCCCTTCGAACAGGATGCCGTAGAGGTCGAACGCCTCACGCTCGAACCAGTTGGAACCCGCCCAGATACCGGTAACGGACGGCATCACCGGCAGCGTGTCGTCTTCGCAGAACACGCGCAGTCGCAGGCGGTGGTTGTGCTCGATCGAAAGCAGCTGGATCACCGCGGCGAAGCGCCGCGAATCGCGGCCCGGATGCGGGCGGTTGACCCAGCTGAAGCGGCCGACCGCCTCGCCTTCGACGCCGCGCGAGAACCCCTCGCCTGCGGCGGTGTTGGTCTCCCATTCCACCTGGCCGTAGCCGAGGTAGTCGATGCCGCACAGGTCGATCAGCTGGCCGAAGCGGAACGACGCCTCGTCGCGCAGTGCGGTCGCCACGGCGACAAGGTCGGCCGGGCGCACGTCGGCGATCGTCTCGTTGCGCTCGACGCGGACCGCCAGCATGTCGCCGAAGCGCGCGGCAAGGCGGCCGGCAAGCGAAGTGTCTTGCGTATCAGTCATGGGGCGGATGCCTTCAGGAACGCGCGATGGTGCTGGTACGGCG
>JAGWVM010000213.1 GCA_018970895.1 Lysobacteraceae bacterium
AAGGCGATCAGCGCGCGCAAGGGCATCACCCTGGTGTCGATGGAGTCGGTCG
This sequence comes from Lysobacteraceae bacterium, assembly GCA_018970895.1. Taxonomy (GTDB): domain Bacteria; phylum Pseudomonadota; class Gammaproteobacteria; order Xanthomonadales; family Rhodanobacteraceae; genus Dyella_A. Next base: position 53 of record JAGWVM010000213.1, read on the forward strand.
GCATGTGGCAGCAGGTCGGCTTCCTCGCCGACGTGTTCGCCCAGTTCAAGCAGCACGGCCTGTCGGTGGACCTGATCGGCTCGGCCGAGACCAACGTGACCGTGTCACTGGACCCGACCGAGAACCTGCTCGATTCCGATGCGGTCGCCGCGCTGGCCGCCGACCTGGCCAAGGTGTGCCGGGTCAAGGTGATCGCGCCGTGCGCGGCGATCACCCTGGTCGGCCGCGGCATGCGCTCGATGCTGCACACGCTGTCCGGTGTGCTGGCCGAGTTCGGCCAGCTGCGGGTGCACCTGATCTCGCAGTCGTCGAACAACCTCAACCTGACCTTCGTGGTCGACGAGAGCGTGGTCGACGAGTTGCTGCCGCACCTGCACGAGCTGCTGATCGCCGCCGGCGCGCTGCGCACGGACGACAGCGCGCTGTTCGGCCCGAGCTGGCAGGCGCTGTACGGCAGCGGCGAGGCGCCGGTGGCCGCTTCGGCCTGGTGGCGCGAGGCCGAACGCGAGCGCCTGTTGGCGATCGCCGCCGAGGCGACGCCACGCTACGTCTACCACCTGCCCACGGTGCGCGCGCAGGCACGCGAGCTGAAGACGCTGGCCGCGGTGGACCGCCTGCATTACGCGGTGAAGGCCAACACGCACCCGGCCATCCTCGAGGCCATCGCCGAGGAAGGCTTCGGTTTCGAGTGCGTCTCGCCGGGTGAACTGAAGGCGGTGATGGCGGTGGTGCCGGAGAGCGCGCCGCTGCTGTTCACGCCGAACTTCGCGCCGCGCGAGGACTACGCCTGGGCACTGACCACGCGGGCCACCGTGTCGCTGGATTCGCTGTATCCGCTGGAGCACTGGGGCGACACCTTCCGCGGTCGCGAGATCGTGCTGCGGCTGGACCTCGGCCGCGGCCTGGGCCATCACGAGAAGGTGCGCACCGGAGGCAGCGGGAGCAAGTTCGGCCTGCCGGTGGAGCAGCTCGATACCTTCCTGCGCCTGGCCGACCGCCACGGCGTCACGGTGCGCGGCCTGCATGCGCACCTGGGCTCGGGCATCCTCGACGCCGGCCACTGGGGCGAGGTGTATGCCCAGCTGGCGAGCCTGGCCGAGCGCATCGGCAGCGTGGCCTTCCTCGACATCGGTGGCGGCCTCGGCGTGCCGTCGCACCCGGGCGAGGCGCGGCTGGACATCGCCGCGCTGGACAAGGTGCTGCGCGAAGTGAAGGCGGCCTATCCGCATTACCAGCTGTGGATGGAGCCGGGTCGCTATCTGGTGGCCGATGCCGGCGTGCTGCTGGCCAAGGTCACCCAGCAGAAGGGCAAGGGCGCGCTGCGCTACCTCGGCATCGACACCGGCATGAACAGCCTGATCCGCCCTGCGCTCTACGACGCCTGGCACGAGATCGTGAACCTCAGCCGCCTCCACGAGCCGGCCACCGCGCTGGTCCAGGTGGTCGGGCCGATCTGCGAGAGCGGCGACGTGCTCGGCAGCGACCGCCGACTGCCCGAGGCCAGCGAGGGCGACGTGTTGCTGATCGCCCAGGCCGGTGCCTACGGCAAGGTGATGTCCTCGCCCTACAACCTGCGCGAGGATGCCGGGGAAGTGATCCTCGACTGACCGCGTTCCGCTTCCGCCCGACCCGCCGACGGACGGGCGGAGCGGGGGCAGCGCCGTTAGAATCTGCGCTTGCGCCGAGCCGCGGCCGGCGAGGGAGACCTACGTGACCCAACCGATCCAACCGCGCCTGACCCAGGTGTTTCGTTTTCTGCACGCCCGCTATGCCGATGGCGTGGCCGAGCTGGCCTACGCCTTCGACGAGGGCGAGCCGCTGGTCGAGCGCATCCGCTTTCCCGCCGCCCCGGCGCTGCCGCCGGCGCGGCAGCCGGCGTTCGACGCCGCGTTGAAGCTGCTGCACCTGATCGCCGGCGTGAGCTACTACAAGGCCGGCGTGCCGCCGACGATCGCCGTCGACGACGGTCCGCTGGACGACGCCACCGCCGACCTGCTCGACGCGCTGTACCTGCACGGACTGGCCGAGTTCGCCTACCGCAACGGGCTGGACCTGCGTGGGCGCATCCGCTTTCCGCGGGGTGGCCAGGCGCTGCCGGCGGCGCCTGCGCTCGGGCTGCCGAAGCGCACCCTGGTGCCGATCGGCGGCGGCAAGGATTCGCTGGTGGCGGTCGAGGCGATCAAGTCGATCGGCGGCGACGCCACCGCGGTGTGGGTCGGCAACTCGCCGCTGATCGCCACCTGCGCCGAGCGCACCGGTCTGCCGACGCTGAACATCCAGCGCGAGCTGGCGCCGGGGCTGTTCGAGCTGAATCGGCTGGGCGCGTGGAACGGCCACATCCCGGTCACCGCGGTGAACTCGGCGATCCTGGCGGTGGCGGCGATCCTCTACGGCCACGATTCCATCGCCTTCGCCAACGAGCGCTCGGCCTCGGCGGCGACGCTGGAGTACGAAGGCCAGCAGGTGAACCACCAGTGGAGCAAGGGTTACGCCTTCGAGACGCTGCTGTCGGACTGGCTGCACAGTCACGTGGCGGCGGATCTGGACTACTGCTCGCTGCTGCGCCCGTATTCGGAGCTGGCGATCACCCGCGCGTTCGCGAGGCTGACGCCGTATTTCGACACCTTCTCCAGCTGCAACCGCAACTTCCGCATCCTCGGCCCCAAGCCGGTGGACCGCTGGTGCGGGCAGTGCCCGAAATGCCATTTCGTCTTTCTCGCGCTGGCACCGTTCCTGCCCAAGCCGCGCTTGCTCACCATCTTCGGCCGCAACCTGCTGGACGACGAGTCGCAGGCCGCCGGCTTCGACGCGCTGCTCGAATACCAGGACCACAAGCCGTTCGAGTGCGTGGGCGAGGGCGCCGAGGCACGCGCCGCGATGGTCGCGCTGAGCCAGCGGCCGGAGTGGGCCGAGGATGCGCTTGTCGCCCGCTTCCGCAGCGAGATCCTGCCCCAGCTCGACGCTTCGCAGCTGGCGCTGGAGCCATGGCTGGTGCCGTCGGGCGAGCATCGCGTGCCGGCGCGGCTGCAGGCCGCCCTCGCGGCGATCGGTTGATGCGCCCTCGCGCCACTGTAGGAGCCCGCTCGCGGGCGATGCCTTTGCTCCTGATCACCATCAAAGCCAGGAGCATCGCCCGCGAGCGGCCTCCTACCGGGGATGGCCGTGCGTATCGCTGATCTCGCCCATCAACGCGTCGCGGTCTGGGGCTTCGGTCGCGAAGGGCGCGCCGCGATCACGGCGATCCGCGCGCAGCTGCCGAGCCTGCCGCTGGCGCTCTACTGCAGCGAGGGGGAAGTCGAAGCCGCGCGCGCGTTCGATCCCGCACTGGCCGTGCAAGGACTTGAGCCGGACGCTGCAGCGCTGTCCGGCTACGACGTGGTGGTGAAGTCGCCGGGTATCTCGATCTACAAGCCGGCAGTGACCACCGCGCAGGCGCAGGGCACCAAGTTCACCTCGGGCACGGCGCTGTGGTTTGGCGAGAACCCGGCGGCACGCGTCGTGGCGGTGACCGGCACCAAGGGCAAGAGCACCACCACCGCACTGCTCGCGCACCTGGCGCGATCCTTGAGCGTGCGCACCGCGCTGGCCGGCAACATCGGCCTGCCGCTGCTGGAGCTGCAGGG
>JAGWVM010000067.1 GCA_018970895.1 Lysobacteraceae bacterium
CAGGTGGTTTTCCAGCGGCGTGCCGGTGAGGCAGATGCAGCGCGGCGCGCGCAGGCTGAGCACGGCGCGGCGCGCCTGGGTGCGCGGGTTCTTCACCTGCTGCGCCTCGTCCAGCACGATCAGCCCGAACGGCTGCTTGCGCAGCGCCACCACGTCGCGCGGCAGCAACGCGTAGCTGGTCAGCACGATGTCCTGCGCGCCGAGCTGGGAGAAATCGCCGCTGCGCTGCGGGCCGTGCAGCGCAAGCACCTTGAGCGACGGCGCGAAGCGCGCGCACTCGGCCTGCCAGTTCGGGATCAGGCTGGTCGGCACCACCACCAGCGCCGGCTGGGTCAGCGCACCGCGCTCCTTCAGCGCCAGCAGATGGGTGATCAGCTGCAGCGTCTTGCCCAGGCCCATGTCGTCGGCGAGCACGCCGCCGACCCCGGCCTCGGCCAGCGCGTTGAGCCAGCGCAGGCCCTCGCGCTGGTACGGCCGCAGCTCCACCGTGAGCCCGTCGGGGATCGCGTCGCTGGCGCGCTCGGCCGCGTCGCGCAGGCGCGCGGTGAAGCCGCGCAGCGCCTCGGGCGCCTGCAGCTGGCCGCCCTCGGGCATCACGTCGACCAGCTCCTCCAGCCGGCCGGCCTGCACGCGCGGCAGGTGCAGCTGCCTGCGGGGCTTCTCCAGGTACTCGGCCAGCGGCGCGAGCAGGTCGCGCAGCTCCTTGAGCTTCACCGGCACGCGGCGGCGGTCGTCCACCGGCGCGTACCACACCGCATCCTCCGGCTCGTTCGGCACCGGGCTCAGGCTGAGCTGGTGCTCGGCCAGCGCCTGCGCCACGGCGGGCAGCAGGTTGTGCCGCTTGCCCTCCACCTCGATGCCGATCTCCAGGTCGAAGGCGTGGTCGTCGGCATCCTCGGTGGCGTCGCCGTACCAGCGCACCGGACCTTCCAGCACCTCGAACGGGAAGCTGGGGGCGTACTCCACCACATAGCCTTCCGACTCCAGCCTGGCGCGCAGCGCCAGCCAGCGCGCCGGGGTGTTCACTTCCAGCGCGCCGGCGTAACCCTTGCCGGGGAACAGCCAGGCGTCGTCGGGCAGGGTATCGGCCAGGTCCCAGGGCAGGCCTTCGGTGTCCACGGCCGGGGTGAGACCGGCACGCTCGAGCTGCTCCATCGCGGCCAGCTCGTCGGCGCGGCGACGCACGATCTCCACCAGCTGGTTGTGGCGCACCCGCCGCACCAGCGGCTCGCCGCCGCGCCCGGGCAGGCGCTCGCCGGCATAGTCGAAGGCCAGCCGCGCATAGGCCAGCGGCGGCGTGCCGGCGGCCAGCCGGGCGTGCCGGGTGAGGGCGTGCAGGGTCAGCACCGGCTTCGGCGCCAGATCCTCGCGCCGCAGGTCCTCGAACACCTGCGGCAGCGGCACCCGCTGTGCCAGCCGGCTGCTCGGCAGCACGTCGCGCAGACGGTGGCTGTCGTCGTGCTTGAGTGGCGGCAGGTCGAGCCAGGCGACCTCCTCGCCCGGTGCATCCAGATGCCCCACCTCGGCGCGCTCGGCGTCCAGGTACCAGAGACCGTCAACCCGCAGCAGTCGCTGGCCACTCGCCAGCGCCGGCAGCAGCCGCTGGCTGCCGTCGCCGTCCAAGTGCCAGTGCCAGTTCAGCTGGTGCGACTTGCCGCGCGAGAGGCGCAGGCCGCCGAGCCCCCCGAGGAAACACGGCGCGGTATCGAGGATCTCGGCCAGCAGCGCGTCGCCGACATGGCCGGCCAGCCGCGCGTAGCTGCGGCTCTTGCGCACGGTCTGCGGCAGGCCCAGCACGGTGGCCGCCAGCCGCTGCTCGTGCGGCTCCAGCTGGGCGGTGGCCAGATGCTTGCTGTCCAGCGGCGACGGGCGCACGAAGCGCCCATGCTCGGCCACCGCCAGCACGGCCGGCGCCACGTCGACGCGACCGTAGGGCGCGCCGTCCTCGTGGATCACGTCGAGGAAGAAACCCAGCACCCCGCGCTCGGCAGGCGCCGGGGCGACCGGCGGCTCCAGCACGCGCCGCCACACCGCAGACAGCCCGGACGCGGCGATAGTGCGCGCGGGGGCTGGATCGCCGGGCTTTCGGTCGTCCGGTTGCTGCATGGGCATGCGGTCCGTTGGGCGATCAAAACCTCGAGCTTAGCAAGGGTCGCCACGGCATGCCCACGTCCCGGCCGCAAATTCGTGCGGCGGATCGCCCCGGGCGCTCAGGTCCCGGGGAACAGGCCGCGCGGATATTCGGGCTTTTGCTCGCGGGCCATCAGCGCGCGCAGGCCCTCCACCGGCGTCACCTCGCCGTGCAGCACGGCGCGCACGCCGCTGGCGATAGGCAGGTCCAGCCCGTGCTTGGCGGCCAGACGCGCTACCTCGTCGGCGGTAAGCACGCTCTCGACCACCTGGCCGATCTGGCGCACCGCCTCGTCCAGCGCGACGCCCTTGCCCAGCGCCAGCCCCAGCCGGCGGTTGCGCGACAGGTCGCCGGTGCAGGTCAGCACCAGATCACCCAGGCCGGACAGGCCCATCAGCGTCTCCGGCTTGGCGCCCAGCGCGAGGCCCAGCCGCAGCATCTCGTTCATGCCGCGGGTGATCAGGCCGGCGCGGGCGTTGAGGCCCAGCTGCATGCCGTCGGCCACGCCGGTAGCGACCGCCAGCACGTTCTTCATCGCACCACCCAGCTCGCCGCCCAGCACGTCGCTGCCGGTGTAGGCGCGGAAGTTGGGCGCGTGCAGCAGGCCCGCCATTTCCCTGGCGAACGCCTCGTCGTCCGAATGCACGGTGACCGCGCTGGGCAGGCCGGCCGCCACTTCCTTGGCGAAGGAAGGGCCGGTGACCACCGCAGCGGGACGGCCCGGCAGCTTCTCGGCGACCAGTTCGTGCAGGAACCTGCCGGTACCGGGCTCGAAGCCCTTGCTGGCCCACGCGATCGCTGCGCCCGGCTCGAGCAGCGGGGCGATCTGGTCGAGCATCGATGCGAACGCATGGCTGGGCACCACGATCAGCACGATCTGCGCCCCGCGCAGCGCCGCGGCCAGATCGCTTTCGTAGCGCAGCTCCGGCGGGAGCTCGAGATCGGGCAGGTAGCGCTGGTTGCGGCGGGTCTGCGCCATCACCTCCAGCGCCTGCCGGTCGCGGCCCCACAGCCGGGTCGGCACGCCGTTGCGTGCCGCGAGCGCCGCCAGCGCCGTCCCCCAGGAACCGGCACCAAGTACCGCCAGGGTCGGTCGGGTGCTCATGGCTGGATCAGCTGTTCAGCGTCGGCGCCGTGTGGCCGCCCGTCGCGTTGCGACGCATCTGCTCGGCATACAGCGCATCGAAGTTGATCGGCTGCAGCAGGAACGGCGGGAAACCGCCCTCCAGCACCAGCGAGGAGATCACCTGGCGCGCGTACGGGAAGAGCAGGTTCGGGCAGTAGCTGCCGATGATCCCGGCATGGTCTTCCGGCCCGAAGCCGGCGATGCCGAACAGGCCCGCCTGGTGCACTTCCGCCAGGTAGGCGGTGCGCTCGCCGATGGTGCAGGTCAGGGTCAGGCTGAGCACCACTTCGTACAGGTCACTGCCGAGATCCGTGGCGCGCTGGCCGAGGTTGAGCTGCACCTGCGGCTGGTCGTCGGTGACGCCCATGTCCTGGAAGATCTGCGGCGCGTTGGGCGCCTCGAAGGAGACATCCTTCACGTAGATCTTCTGCAGCGCGAGCTGCGGCTGGGTCGCCTGGCCGTCGGCCTGGCCGTTGGTGGTCACGTCTGACATCGGGAGTCCTCTTCGAAAGTTCGGGGCGGGTTCCGTCCACGACGGTACGGAAAACCGCAAAGAGCGCGATTGTTCCATACATGCCGGCGCGCCGTCACCGCCCCGGCCGGGTCCGGCACTGGTCAAGGATTGCGCAACCCGGGGAAATTCCGCGATAATGCGCGGCTCGACTCCTGTCGCCCGCTCGCGCGGGCCGTCCGCGACGCGATGCGGACCTCACGACCGGCCTCGAAAGCTGCACCCTCCAGCATCGCGTGGCGCCAAGGCGCCGCTGGGCCGAAGTCGCCCTGGCCAACGGGCGTTACACCACGAATACGGAGGTCATCATGGCCCGTGTATGCCAAGTCACCGGAAAGGGTGTGCGGACCGGCAACAACGTCTCGCACGCGAACAACAAGACCCGTCGCCGCTGGTTGCCCAACCTGCATGAGCGTCGCTTCTGGGTCGCCAGCGAGAACCGCTGGGTCAAGCTGCGTGTGTCCAACCACGCCCTGCGCACCATCGACAAGAATGGCATCGAGGCCGTGATTGCCGAGCTGCGTGCCCGCGGCGAGAAGATCTGAGGAGCTAGACCATGGCGAACAAGACCCAGGACAAGATCCGTCTGATCTCGTCGGCCGGTACCGGCCACTTCTACACCACGCAGAAGAACAAGAAGAACACCCCGGAAAAGTTCGAGTTCAAGAAGTACGATCCGGTCGTGCGCAAGCACGTGATCTACAAGGAAGGCAAGATCAAGTGACGTGACGCCCCGTCCGCGCGCCGCGCGGACGGATGGCCGGAACGTCCTCCCGGCGAAAGCCTGGGATCCAGCTTCCGAAAACCCGCCCACCGTGGCGGGTTTTTTCTTGCCCGCTCGCCGGGGCGGATGCCGCCGTGCGCTGAACCGCGGGCATGGGCGTATTGTCGAAGTCCCGTGGAGCCCCCGCCCCCGACCAGGAGAACTGCCATGAAGACGCGGATTGCCCTGTTCACCCTCCTCGCCGCCAGTGGCCTGCTGGCCTCGACGCCTCGGCTGCATGCCGCGCAGGCATCGCCACAGACGGTGACGGTGACCTACGACCACCCCGAGCACTTCACCGAGACCCGCGAGGAAAAGGCGCTGGCGCCGACGCGCGCCAGCAACGACTACCTGGCCACGCTCAAGACCTACATGGAGCAGCGCGGCGCGAAAATGCTCGCGCCCGGCCAGCACCTAGACGTGGTGGTCACCGACATCGACCGCGCGGGCTCGTTCGAGCCCTGGCGCGGCGGCCAGATGCGCGAGGTACGCATCATCAAGGACATCTATCCGCCGCGCATCGACCTCCGCTTCAAGCTGACCGGCGCCGACGGCAAGGTGATCCGCGAGGGGACCCGCAAGCTCCGCGACCCCGGCTTCCTTGCCAGCAATACCGCCCCCACCAACACGGACAGCCTGCGCTTCGAAAAGCAGCTGATCGACCGCTGGCTGCGGAGGGGTCCGGACAAGCTGTGAACCCGTGCCGGGATGCAAAGAAAAAGCCCGCCGACGAGGCGGGCTTTTCCATTGCAGCGAATCCGACCGGGGGTCAGTTCGCGATCGCGTAGCCCTTGAGCTTGGCCGCGAAATCCTGCAGGGCGCGGATGCCGCTCTGCTCGGCCTCGTGGATCCACTGCTGCAGGCCCCTCAGCGCCTGATCGGTACCGCGCTGTTCCATCAGCGCCACCAGGCGGCTGCGGAAGTCGACCACGATACGCAGCGTCGGGCGCTTGGCCAGCACCGCCTGCATCTTGTCGTGGCCTTCGCCATCCAGCCAGCGGCCGCCGTCGGCCAGCGCGCGGCGCACGCGACGCGGCATCGCCTTGATGCTCTCGCCGGCATGCTGCGCTTCCTCGCGCAGGGTCGGCACGATCACGCCGCGGTAGTAGTCGGTCATCGCCTGGAAGCGGTGGGTAAGCACGGCGCGAAGCGTCTCGGCATCCGGCAGGTTCACGTTGGGGCGCACGTCCAGCGTCGGCGCCACGCGCAGCACCTTGGCCAGGCCGACCGAGCGCAGCGCGCAGATCACCGCCCAGCCGATGTCGAACTCCCACTTGCGCAGCGCGAACTTGGCCGAGCTGGGGAAGGCGTGGTGGTTGTTGTGCAGCTCTTCACCGCCGATCCAGAAACCCCAGGGAATCAGGTTGCGCGCGGTATCGGCACTCTCGAAATTGCGGTAGCCGGCCCAGTGGCCGACGCCATTGACGAAGCCGGCGGCCCAGAACGGGATCCAGATCATCTGCACCGCCCACATCGCCACGCCGATCACGCCGAACAGCGCGAAGCTAATGAACAGCATCAGGGTCGGGCCCCAGTAGGGGTGGCCGCCGTAGACGTGGCGCTCGATCCAGTCGTCCGGCGTGCCGCGACCGTACTGCTCCATGTCCTGCTTGTTCTCGGAGGCGTCGCGGTACAGCGACACGCCGTCCCAGAACACCTTCTTGATCCCGTAGATCATCGGGCTGTGCGGATCGTCGACGGTCTCGACCTTGGCGTGGTGCTTGCGGTGGATCGCCACCCACTCCTTGATCACCATGCCCGTGGTCAGCCAGCCCCAGAAGCGGAAGAAGTGCTGGATGATCGGGTGCAGGTCCACGCCGCGATGCGTCTGGCAGCGGTGGTAGTAGATCGTCACCGTGAAGATGGTGAGCTGGGTGACCACCAGCATGTACACCAGCTTGCCGACCCAGGTCATGTGGGCCAGGCCGGTGATCAGGAAGTTGAGGACGGAGTCCAGCATCGCCAAGTCATCTCTATGTGATTGAAAAACAGTCTAGTGCAGGGTCTCCGTACCCACCAGCATGGCCGTTGCGCGCTTTGCCGCAGCGTGACGCATGCACGCCTGGCGCAAAACCCTGCCGGTTGTCTGAAAGTGGGGGCGCCGTGACAATCATGCAATGACCACGCCGCCCCCCCTGCTCCAGATCGACCGGCTCACCCGTCAGCGCGCCGGCCGAATGGCCCTGCAGGATCTGTGCCTGACCGTACAGCGCGGCGACGTGCTCGGCCTGCTGGGTGTGAACGGCGCCGGCAAATCCACCACGCTGGGCATGATCGCCGGTGCGATGCGGCCGGACAGCGGCAGCATCCGGCTGGGTGGCGAGGATTTCCTCGAGCATCCGGAGCTGGGGCGCGGTCGCATCGGCTGGCTGCCCGAACGTGCCCCGCTGTGGCCGGAATTGACCGTGCGCGAGCACCTGCAGGCCCACGGGCGCCTGCGTGGCCTGCGCGGCACGGCGCTGGCGAGCGCCTGCGACGCGATGCTGGAGCGGCTGGAGCTGGTGCCGATGGCCCGCCGGCTGGCCGGCGTGCTGTCGCAGGGCCAGCGCCAGCGCGTGGGCCTGGCCTGCGCGATGCTCCACCGACCGGACCTGCTGATCCTCGACGAACCGGCCAACGCGCTCGACCCGGTGCAGGTCGCCGCGCTGCGCCAGCTGATCCGCGAGGAGGCCGCCCGCGGCGCCGCGGTGATCCTGTCGACCCACCTGCTGGCCGAGGTCACCGCGGTCTGCGGGCGCGTGGCGATCCTGCACGAGGGCCGGCTGCGCCACGATGGCCCGGTCGACGCCGCCGACCTGCCGACGCTGGAGCGCCAATTCTTCGACATCGCGATGAACGGCCGGAGCCTGGCCGCATGAGCGCGCTGGCCGTGGCGCGCCTGGAACTTCGCCGCCTGTTCGTCCGCCCGCTGGGCTGGGTGCTCGGCGCGCTCACGCTGGGCGAGCTGGCCTGGCGCTTCGTGCTGCTGCTGGGCAACTTCCTCGCCGCCCAGGTGCGGCTGGCCGCGCTGCCGGCCGGGCCGGGCTACACCGACCTGGTCGCGGTGCCGCTGCTGAGCAGCCTGTTCACCGGTTCGCTGGTGCCGTTCGGGCTGACCGAACTGGCGCTGCTGGTGGTGCCGCTGCTGACCATGTCCAGCCTCGCCGGCGAGCGCGGCAACGGCACCCTGCCGCTGCTGCTGGCCAGCGGCCAGTCGCCGGCCGACATCGTGCTGGGCAAGTACCTGGCCACGCTGGCGTGGCTGGTGGCGTGGCTGGCGCTGGTGCTGGCGATGCCGCTGTCGCTGGCCCACGGCACCACGCTGGACTGGGGCAAGCTCGCCGCCGCGACGATCGGACTGGTGCTGGTGCTGGCGCTGCTGGCGGCGATCGGGCTGGCCTGTTCGGCCTTCGCCTCGCATCCGGCGATCGCCGCCACCGCCGCGCTGGTGATCGCACTGGCGCTGTGCTGCGTGAACCTTGGCGCCCAGGCGGCCGGCGTGGACAGCGGGGTGATCCACTGGCTGGCGCTCGGCACGCACCTGGAGCCACTGCTGCGCGGGCTGGTCGACACCACCGATGTGCTGTGGTTCGTTCTGCTCACCGCGCTGGCGCTGGCGCTGGCCATCCGCCGGCTCGACGCCGACCGGGAGCGCGGCTGATGACGACGCTTCGACGCACCCTGCGGCGCCTCGACGGCTGGCTGTTCGCCGCCCTGGCGATCCTCGCCTTCGCCGCCGCCGGCTATCTCGCCACCCGCTACCACCACGTCACGGACTGGACCCACGACGCCCGCGCCAGCCTGTCGAAGCAGAGCCGCGCGGTGCTCGCCCGGCTGGACGGCCCGGTCGAGATCACCAGCTACGCCAACCCGCAGGGTTCGCTGCGGCAGAGCATCGCCACCTTCGTGGCGCGCTACCAGCAGGCGAAGCCGGACATCTCGCTGCGCTTCGTCGATCCGCAGCTCGATCCCGGCGCGATGCGCGAGAAGGGCATCACCGTCGACGGCGAGCTGGTGATCCGCTACCACGGCCGCGAACAGCACCTGGACGACCTGTCCTCCGAAGCGCCGTTGACCAACGCGCTGGAGCGGCTGGCGCGCGGCAGCGACCGCATCGTCGCCTTCGTCACCGGCGACGGCGAACGCCGCGCCGACGGCCAGGCCAATGCCGACCTCGGCACCTTCATGCACCAGCTCGAGGCGCGCGGCATGCGCGCCGTGCCGCTGAATTTCGCGCAGGTCACCGCGGTGCCGGAACACACCGACCTGGTGGTGCTGGCGAGCCCCGACGCGCCGCTGCCGCCGGGTGGCGTGCAGGCGCTGGTGAACTACGTCGCCGACGGCGGCAACCTGCTGTGGCTGACCGACCCGCAGGCACGCCAGCCGCTGGGCAACGACCTCGGCCTGCAGGCGCTGGCCGACGCGCTGGGCATCAGCGTGCTGCCGGGCACGCTGTACGACCCCTCGGGCAGCGCGCTGGGCCTGCACGATCCGCACATGATCGCGCTGGGCGACTACCCCGCGCAGGCGATCACCCGCGGCTTCACCCTCACCACGCTGTTTCCCGAGGTGGCGGCGCTGGCGGCGCGGCCGGGCACGGACTGGTCGGCGGTGCCGTTCCTGCGCTCCAGTCCGCAGACGCGGATCGACACCGGCCAGCCGAACCCGGACAGCCAGCCCGGGCACGCGCTGGATTTCGGCTTCGCACTCAGCCGCCTCTCGCCCAGCCCGGCCAAGCGCGAGCAGCGCGCCGCGGTGATCGGCGACGGCGACTTCCTGTCCAACACCTACCTCGGCAACGGCGGCAACCGCGCGCTGGGCGAGCGGGTGTTCGACTGGCTGCTCGGCGACGATGCGCTGGTGGACCTGCCGCCGCGCGGTGCGCCGGACCGCTTCCTGCAGCTGTCGCAGGGCGGGCTGAACGCGGTGACCTTCGGCTTCCTTGCCGTCCTGCCGCTGCTGCTGCTGCTGGTCGGCGGCGCGGTGGTCTGGCGCCGCCGGCGGCGCTGAGCGATGCGCCGCGCCATCCGCCGCCAGCTCGTGCTCGTCCTGGTGGTCGCCGGACTGGCCGCCGCCGCGCTGTGGCAATGGCGCCACGATGCCGCCGTCTCGCCGGCCACCCTGCTGCCGCTGGATCCGGACACGATCACCCGCGTCACGCTGGCGCTGCCGGGCCATCCTACCGAGCACTACGTGCGGCGCGACGGCCACTGGTGGCGCGACGGCAAGCCGCCGGTCGCGGCCGACGAGGGGCGACTTGAGCAGCTCACCGGCATCGCTGCCGCCCCGGCCTCCGGCTGGCGCCCGCTGTCCGACTTCGATCCGGCGCGGATCGGCTTGAGCCATCCGGTGGCCACGCTGACCCTGGACGACCGCACGCTGCGCTTTGGCGACACCAGTGCCACCGGCCCGCTGCGCTACGTGCAGGTCGGCAACCGGGTGGCGCTGGTGCCGATCCTCGCCACGCCACGACCGCCGCAGCGCGACGCGATCCAGCTGCAGCCCTGAGCCGCGCGGCTTGCCTGCGCGCCGGGACGCCCCATCTTCCCCCGCACTGACTCTTTCGGAGCAAGCCCCATGAGCAAGCAGGCCATCGGTGTCGTCGGCATGGCCGTGATGGGCCGCAACCTGGCGCTGAACATCGCCAGCCGCGGCCACGCGGTATCGGTCTACAACCGCAGCCGCGAGAAGACCGACGAGGTCGTCGCCGAGTACCCGGATGCCGGCCTGGTGCCGACGTTCTCGCTGCAGGAATTCGTCGACTCGCTGGAAAGCCCGCGCCGCATCCTGCTGATGGTCAAGGCCGGCACGCCGACCGACGACACCATCGCCGCGCTCAGGCCGCTGCTGGCCAAGGGCGACATCCTGATCGACGGCGGCAACACGCTGTTCACCGACACCGTGCGCCGCGCCGCGGAGTTGTCCGAGGCCGGCCTGCACTTCATCGGCACCGGCGTCTCCGGCGGCGAGGAAGGCGCGCTGAAGGGTCCGTCGATCATGCCGGGCGGCCCGCGCGACGCCTACGACCTGGTCGCGCCGATCCTGAAGGAAATCGCCGCCCGCGCCCCGGACGGCACGCCTTGCGTGGCGTACATGGGTCCCGGCGGCGCCGGCCACTACGTGAAGATGGTGCACAACGGCATCGAGTACGGCGACATGCAGCTGATCGCCGAGAGCTACGCTCTGCTCAAGGGCGTGCTCGGCCTGTCCAACGACGAGCTGGCCAAGGTCTACGCCGACTGGAACGCCGGCGAGCTGGACAGCTACCTGATCCAGATCACCGCGCAGATCTTCGGCAAGCGTGATGGGGAAACCGGCCAGGCGCTGGTCGACGTGATCCTCGACCGCGCCGCACAGAAGGGCACCGGCAAGTGGACCAGCCAGAGCGCGCTGGACCTCGGCGTGCCGCTGCCGCTGATCACCGAGTCGGTGTTCGCCCGCGTGCTGTCCTCGCTGAAGAGCGAACGCGTGGCGGCCAGCCAGCAGCTCACCGGCCCGGCCGCCAAGGCGTTCGACGGCGACCGCGCCGCCTTCATCGAGTCGGTGCGCCGCGCGCTGTACCTGGCCAAGCTGATCTCCTACGCGCAGGGCTTCGCCCAGCTGCGCGCCGCGTCCGCCGAGTACGACTGGAATCTGGACTACGGCACCATCGCCAGCATCTGGCGCGGCGGCTGCATCATCCGCGCGCGTTTCCTCGAGGACATCACGCGCGCCTTCGCCGCCGACGCCTCGCTGGCCAACCTGCTGCTGGCGCCGACCTTCGCCAAGGTCGCCACCGACTACCAGGCGGCGCTGCGCGAGGTGGTCACCACCGCCGTGCAGGCCGGCGTACCGGTGCCGGGCCTGGCCTCGGCCATCGCCTACTTCGACGGCTACCGCAGCGCGCGCCTGCCGGCCAACCTGATCCAGGCGCAGCGCGACCTGTTCGGCGCGCACACGTTCGAGCGCACCGACCGCGAAGGCAGTTTCCACGCGGACTGGAATTGAGCATTCACCTCGCTCTCTCCAAGCCGTCATCCCGGCGCAAGCCGGGATCCAGCGTCGTTGTGCCCTGAGGCAAACACAGGCACTGGATGCCAGCGTCCGCTGGAATGACGGACAGGTAGCCCACGGCAACTCGAATCCCCACCCATGCCCGAACTCCCCGAAGTCGAAACCACCCGCCGCGGCATCGCCCCGCACCTGGTCGGACGGCGCATCGGCGCGGTGACGCTGCGCCGGCCGGACCTGCGCTGGCCGATCCCGCGCGAGGTCGCCGAGCTGCTGCCCGGGCAGGTGATCGAATCAGTGGAGCGGCGCGCGAAATACCTGCTGCTGCGCACCGAGATCGGCAGCGCCCTGCTGCACCTGGGCATGAGCGGCGTGCTGCGCGTGCTGCCGCCGGACACGCCGGTCAACACGCACGACCACGTGGACATCGCCATCGACGCGGCGCCGAACAAGCCGGCGCGCGTGCTGCGCTTCACCGATCCGCGTCGCTTCGGCTGCCTGCTGTGGCAGTGGCCGGGCGAAACCCACGAGCTGCTCGCCACGCTGGGACCGGAGCCGCTCACCGACGACTTCGACGGCGATCGGCTCTGGCACCTCTCGCGCGGCCGCAGCGCCGCAGTGAAGCTGTTCATCATGGACAACGCGGTGGTGGTCGGCGTGGGCAACATCTACGCCAGCGAGGCGCTGTTCGCCGCCGGCATCGATCCGCGCAAGCCCGCCGGCAGCATCTCCCGCGCCCGTTATGCGCGGCTGGCCGGGGAGATCAAGCGCATCCTCGCCTGGGCGATCGAGCGCGGTGGCACCACGCTGCGCGACTTCCTCAACCCGGACGGCGCGCCGGGCTATTTCTTCCGCGAACTGTTCGTCTACGGCCGCGCCGGCGAACCGTGCAAATCCTGCGGCGCGACGATCCGCCAGGCCACGCTGGGACAGCGCTCGACGTTCTGGTGCCCGCGCTGCCAGAAGTAGCTCTGACGCGGTAGGTAGGAGCCCGCTGGCGGGCGATGCTCCTGCTCCTGATCCACATCGAAGCCAGAAAACATCGCCCGCCAGCGGGCTCCTACCTCTCGGGAAGCACAGGCAACGTCAGACCGGCCAGCGGAGTTCGACGAAGCTGTTGTTGAAGTCCGGATGCTCCGGCCCGCCGCCCAGACGGGCGACCAGGTCCTCGGACAACCCGGGGATTTCGACCTGCTGGCCGTCCTGGAAACGACCGCCTAGCGCTTCCATCTCCACCAGGCGCTCGCACAGGCTGCCGGCGAGGTTGACCTGGGTGTCCGGCACGTCGCGCAGGCTGACATCGGGACGACCGAACTTGCGCATGCCGCGGGTGTGGATCCAGCTGCGGCCGGGCTCGGCCTCGGCGTCGCGCAGGATCAGCAGGTGGCTGCGGATCGGTGCGCCTTCGCGCACCAGGTAGCGGCGACGCCAGCCGTCGGCATCGAACAGCGAGACGATCTGCGGGTCGAGCACCGCCACGCCACCGATGTCGAGCAGGCCCGCGATCACGCCCATCACGTCGCGCAGGTAGCCGGTGTCCGGCTGGTCCGGCAGGCGCCCACGCACCACCATCACCTGCGGGGCGTCCACCGCCACGCGATAGGCATCGGGCGCCTCCTCCTTGAACAGCTTGCCCATGCTGCCGCCGAGCGGATAACCCTCCCAGCTGCGCAGCTCGTGATGATGGTGGTTGGTGGCCGTGAGGCCCGCGGGCAGCCCCGGACTGCCGTAGTCCTGCGACGGCACGCGCACCGCCTCGAAACTGCCGAACACGTAGAACTGCAGCACGATCTCCTCGTCGTTCGGCTGCCAGTGCGGGCGGGCCCAGGCGGGCAGGGTGATCGTCGGGGTCATCGGGACGTCCTTTCGGCAAACACACAAGTGTGGGTAGGGTGGTGTCGTCGCTTCGCGAAGGGCTATTCGCCCAGCGGCAGCACGCTCTGCTGAAGCTCGATGCCGCCGCGACCCTCGGTGATCTTCTTGAATTCGGCGCGGCTCACCGAGACGTAGCGGTCGTTGCCGCCGATCTCCACCTGCGGGCCCTCGGTCACCGCGCGGCCGCTTTCGTCCACGCGCACCACCATGGTCGCCTTGCGGCCGCTGTGGCAGATGGTCTTGATCTCTTCCAGGTTGTCGGCCCAGGCCAGCAGGTGCCGGCTGCCCTCGAACAGCTCGCCGCGGAAGTCGGTGCGCAGGCCGTAGGCCAGCACCGGGATGTTGAGCCGGTCGACGACGTCGCTGACCTGCCACACCTGCGCCTTGGTGAGGAACTGCGCCTCGTCGACGAACACGCAGTGCAGCGGACCGCGCTCGGCGATGTCCGCCTCGACCATCGCCAGCAGGTTGGCCTCGGCACCGAAGCGGCGGCCGTTCGCCTTCAGGCCGATGCGCGAGGCGACCACGCCCTCGCCGAAGCGGTCGTCCAGCGCCGGCGTGAGGATCAGCGTGCGCATGCCGCGCTCGTGATAGTTGTACGCACTCTGCAGCAGCGTGGTGGTCTTCCCGGCATTCATGGCCGAGTAGTAGAAGTAGAGCTTGGCCATGGGTACGGCATCGGGTGGAACGATCCGGCATGGTAGCCGACCGCGCCTCGCGCGATCAGGCCGCGGGACGATCAGCCGGCCGGCAGCCCGAACAGCACCACCCCGCCGGCCAGCAGCGCGCCCAGCGCGTACGCCGTCCGCAGCCACCACCGCCGCCCGGCCAGCGCCGTCGCCAGTGCGCACTGCAGCGCGTAGTAGACGGCGAACGCGCGGCTGGCCATGGCGATGATGCCGAACAGGTTGGCCATCCAGGTCAGGGCGATCGCCACCACCACGATCGCCACGTAGGCCCGGCGCGGCGGCAGCCGATCGGACAGCTCGGCCAGCAGGCCGCCCGCACCGCCCATGTCGGCCACCGCCGCCGACAGCTGCGAGGCGACCGCCGCCAGCACCAGCAGCGGCCCGAGCAGCGGTCCGACCCGGCCGAGGATGTCGATGATCTCGGTTTCCTCCACCGCGGCACCGGTGTGGCCGGGCGGCACGTGCGGCAGCAGCAGCGCGATGAAGGCGACGTAGATCGCGGTCGACAGCCCCTGCGCCCAGCGCATGCTGCGCACGCGCAAGGCGGCCGGGTAGTCGCGCCCTAGGAAGCGCGAGGTCTCGAACCCCTGCACCAGGATCACGCAGCCCAGCAGCACGCGCAGTTCGTGCCCGCCCGGATGCCGCACCGGCAGCGCCACCGAGCGTACCGGGGGGACCGTTACCCACACCGCGGCCAGCGCCGCCAGCACGCCGGCGATCACCGCGAGCTTGAAGCTCACCGCGAACACTTCCAGCCGCTCCACGCCGCGGAAGCCGCGGCACCAGCCCAGCGCACCGACCCCGATGAGGATCACCGTGGTCACGGTCCGCGCCAGGTCCGGCGAGACCACGCCGGCGCCCTTCAGCAGGAAGGCGCCGAGCAGGTTGAGGTAGTAGGCCACCGAGATGAAATAGGCCAGCGACAGGCCCAGCTCGGAGAAGCGATCGAGCTTCCGCAGCGCGCCGGCTCGACCGCTGTCGGCCAGGGGTTCGGCGTGGACGATGTTGAAGCGCACCGCGCTGCCGAACAGCCAGGCCAGCGCGCACAGGCCGGCCATCGCCAGCGCGGCGCCCCGTCCAGCGACGCCGGCCAGGATCGGCCCCACCACCAGGAAGCCCGATCCGATGATCGAGGCCAGCGGCGTCACCGTGGCGCGCCAGCCGTCGCGACGGCGCGTGGCCGGCGCCAACAGCATGGCCAGCACCGGCGCCAGAACGAGCAGCGCGGTGGCGTCGATCAGGTGGGCAGTCATGGCGAGCCGGCGGCAAAGCGCGAAAGCATAGCCGGCTCGACGCGATGCGCGGACCGACGTCGATACGCGCCGGCGCATGGCGCGCCCGCGTCCAACCTGACGCGCCGCGCACGACCGCGCTGGCCACGACCGGAGCGCGTTGCGCCGCATGCACTCCCTGGTGTCAGGCCGCCTGAACCTGACGCGCGGCGTCCAGCGCCCGGGACAGGTCGGCCCACAGGTCGTCGGCATGCTCGATGCCTACCGACAGCCGCAGCAGGCCGGGCGTGATGCCGCAGCGCCGCTGGGTTGCCGCATCGACCACGCGATGGGTGAGCCCGGCCGGATGCTGGATCAGGGTATCGACCGACCCCAGGCTCACCGCCGGCGTGGCCAGTCGCACGGCCGCCATCACCGCCGCGGCGGCGGCATGACCGCCGTGCACCTCGAACGCCATCAGGCTGCCCGGCCCACGCATCTGGGTACCCACCAGGTGCGCGTTGGCCACCGTGCCGAGACCGGGATAGCTGACCCTTGCGACCAGCGGGTGTGCGGCCAGTCGCTCGGCCAGGCGCCGGGCGTTCTCCTGCGCCTGGCGCACGCGCAGCCCCAGCGTGGGCAGGCCACGGTGCAGCAGGTAGGCCCCCAGCGGATGCAGCAGGCCACCGGTGGCCGCGCGCACCTGGCGCAGCGCCTTCGCCCATTCGGCGTCGCACGCCACCACGCCGGCGATCACGTCGCCGTGGCCGCCGAGGAACTTGGTCGCGCTGTGCAGCACCAGGCTGGCACCCAGTGCGGCCGGCTGCTGCAGCACCGGGGTGGCGAAGGTGGAGTCGACCAGCACCGGCACGGAGCCCGCGGCACGCACCACCGCGGCGATGTCGATCAGGTCCAGCGTGGGATTGGCCGGGGTTTCGATGATCACCATCGCGGTGTCGGCGTCGATGGCCTCGGCAATCGCCGCGGGCGTGGTCCAGCGCACCGGGATGCCGAGCAGGCCCGAATCCAGCAGGTGGTCGCTGGTGCCGTACAGCGGCCGCACCGCCAGCACGTGCCGGCCGCGCTGGCCGGCGGCGAGCAGGCAGGCCGACATCGCCGCCATGCCGGAGCCGAACGCGACCGCGTCGCTGGTGCCCTCGAGCTGCGCCAGCGCCGCCTCGAAACGGGCGACGGTGGGATTGAACAGGCGCGCATAGATCGGATTGGACGCACCGGCCGCGCCACCCACCAGCGCGTCGAAGCTGGCAGTGCCCTCGTCGAGGTCGCGCACCGGATACGTGGTGGACAGGTCCAGCGGCGGCGCATGCACGCCCAGTTCGGCGAAGTCCTCGCGGCCGGCGTGGACGGCCAGGGTGTCCGGATGGGTGGCGTGGTCGTGGCGCATGGTCCTGCCCTCTGATTCGCGAAATGGCCCCGAGGGTAGAACCGAGATGGCACGAGGCGGCACACTTCCGAACATTCTTCGGAAATGGGCGCAAACGATGCATCTGGACCGAACCGACTTCGCCATCCTGCGCGAGTTGCGGAAGAACGCGCGGCTGCCCAACAAGACCCTGGCCGAACGCCTCGGGGTGGCGCCGTCCACCGCGCTGGAGCGGGTGCGCCGGCTGCGCGCCGCCGGCGCGATCCAGGGCTTCCATGCCGAGATCGATCCGCGCGCGGTGGGCATCGGGCTGCAGGCGATGATCAGCGTGCGGCTGGCCCGCCACGCGCGCGGCGACGTGGACGCCTTCCACGCCTACCTGCTGACCCTGCGCGAGGTGCTGAGCTTCTACCACGTGGCCGGCGCCAACGATTACCTGGTGCACGTGGCGGTGCGCGACAGCGACCACCTGCGCGACTTCGCGCTGGATGCCTTCACCACGCGGCCGGAGGTGGCGCACATCGAGACCAGCCTGATCTTCAGCTTCCGCCGCAATCCGGACCTGCCGGTCTACCGCGACGCGGACGAGCCCTGAGCCGGCACAGGGCTCTGCTACCATCGCCCGGCCCGCGCCGCGGCGCGTCCGCCGTACCCGAAACCGATGCTCAACCCCCAACAACTGGCCGCCGTCGAGTACTGCGACGGCCCGCTGCTCGTGCTGGCTGGCGCCGGCTCCGGCAAGACCTCGGTGATCACGCAGAAGATCGCGCACCTGATCCAGCGCCGGAAGCTGGCCGCCTCGAAAATCGCGGCGATCACCTTCACCAACAAGGCCGCCCGCGAGATGCGCGAGCGCGTCGGCAAGCTGGTCAGCAGCGAGGACGCTGCCGCGCTCACCGTGTGCACCTTCCACGCGCTGGGCCTGAAGTTCCTGCAGATCGAGCACGAGCGCGCCGGCCTGCGCCGCGGCTTCTCGGTGCTGGACGCCGACGACAGCGAGGGCATCGTCAAGGAGCTCGCGCCGAAGGGTGCCAAGCCGGACGTGCTGTGGGGCATCCGCAACCTGCTCGGTCGCGCCAAGAATGCGGGCCTGTCACCGGAGGAGGCGCTGGCCGCCGCGCGCAGCCCGAAGGAGCTGGAGGCGGCGACCCTCTACGACCTCTACCAGCAGCGCCTGGCCGCGTTCAACGCGGTGGATTTCGACGACCTGATCCGCCTGCCGCTGCGGATCCTGGAATCGGATACCGAATGCCGCGACGCCTGGCGCGAGCGCCTGCGCTACCTGCTGGTGGACGAGTACCAGGACACCAACGACGCGCAGTACCGCCTGCTCAAGGCGCTGACCGGACCGAAGGGCCACATCACCTGCGTGGGCGACGACGACCAGTCGATCTACGCCTGGCGCGGCGCCAACCCGGAGAACCTCGACCAGCTCGGCCGCGACTGGCCGAACCTGAAGGTGATCAAGCTGGAGCAGAACTACCGCTGCGGCAAGCGCATCCTGCGCGCAGCCAACCGGCTGATCGCCAACAACCCGCACCTGCACGAGAAGAAGCTCTGGAGCGAGCACCCGGAAGGCGCGCCGATCCGCGTGCTGGAGTGCAAGGACGCCGAGCACGAGGCCGAGAAGATCGCCTCGATCGCCACCACGCTGGCCGAGAAGCACAAGGCGCGCTGGGAGGACATGGCGATCCTCTACCGCGGCAATTTCCAGGCCCGTCCGCTGGAGAAGGCGCTGCGACTGGCGCGCGTGCCCTATCACCTCACCGGCGCGCTCTCCTTCCTCGACCGCGCCGAGGTGAAGGACCTGCTCTGCTACCTGCGGCTGCTGGCCAACCCCAGCGACGACGCCGCCTTCCTGCGCGTGGTGAACTGCCCCAAGCGCGAGATCGGTTCGACCACGCTGGAGAAGCTCGGCCAGATCGCGCAGTCGAAGCACTGTTCGCTGCTCGAAGCCACCCGCAGCGACAGCGTGCTGCGCCAGCTCAGTCCGCGCCCGGCCGCCGCGCTGGCCTCGTTCTCCGGCCTGCTCGACGAGCTGCGCAGCGCCTCGCTGCACGAGAGCGCCGCCGACCTGGTCGAGCGTGTACTCAAGCGCACCGGCTATGCCACCCACGTGGCCGCCAGTACCCCCGACGCCACCGTGCGCGACCGCAAGCTCGGCAACCTGAAGGAACTCATCGACTGGTTCCGCGCCATGCAGAAGGGCGGCAACAGCGCCGGCGACCTCGCCTCGCAGCTGGCCCTGCTCAGCCACGCCGACCGCGACGACCCGGGCAACGCCGTGCGCATGATGACCATGCACGCGGCCAAGGGGCTGGAGTTCCGCTTCGTCTTCATCGTCGGCTGCGAGGAAGGCACGCTGCCGCACGAGGGCGCCATCGACGAGGGTCGCATCGACGAGGAGCGCCGCCTGATGTACGTCGGCATCACCCGCGCCAGGGAAGTGCTCACGCTGTCGTGGTCGGCGAAGACCAGGCGCTACGGCGAGGTCAACGCCAACCAGCCCAGCCGCTTCCTGCACGAGCTGCCGCAGGACGACCTGCACTGGCAGGGCAAGGACCTGGAGGCCGACAAGGAAGCCGTGCGCGAGACCGCCGAATCGCACATGGCCAAGATCGCCGCGATGCTGGCCGGCTGAGCCCGGGGAGGGGCGCGATGGGTTCGCTCGAGGACACCTACCGGCAA
>JAGWVM010000068.1 GCA_018970895.1 Lysobacteraceae bacterium
GGGGCGCGCCCGTCGCGCCAGGTCGCGCTCCAGTCCGGCGTGGCGAGCGAGACCCCGGCGGCGAAGAAGCCCGGCTTTTTCCGCCGCCTGACCCGGTTGTTCACCGGTCGCTGAGCGCCACGCGTCGCCGGGTCGCCGCGGTCGTCCGCCGCGGCCCAACTGGCGCGGCGCATCCCGTATCCTTGACGCTTGGTGGGACGGCAACGTCGGGGAACGCGGTGATCCGCTTTGACCAGGTAAGCAAGCGATACGAAAGCGGCCACGAGGCCATCTCACAGCTGTCGTTCGAAGTCGGCGACGGCGAGATGGCCTTCGTCACCGGGCACTCCGGCGCCGGAAAGAGCACTCTGCTCAAGCTGCTCGCGCTGATCGAGCGGCCCTCGCACGGGCAGATCCACCTCGACGGCCAGAACCTGGGCAAGGTGGGTCGCGGCGGCATTCCGAAGCTGCGTCGGCGCATCGGCATGGTGTTCCAGGACCATCGCCTGCTGATGGATCGCACCGTCTTCGACAATGTCGAGCTGCCGCTGGTGATCGGCGGTCTGGCGCCGGCCGAACGTGGGAAGCGCGTGCGCGCGGCGCTGGAGAAGGTCGGCCTGCTCGCCTATGAGCGGCAACTGCCGGACACCTTGTCCACCGGCGAGCAGCAGCGCGTGGGCATTGCCCGCGCCATCGTGGCGCGACCGGCGTTGCTGATCGCCGACGAGCCGACCGGCAATCTCGATCCGCAGCTGGCGGTGGAGATCATGGGCCTGTTCGCCGAATTCCAGCAGGTCGGCACCACCGTGCTGGTGGCCAGCCACGACCTGCCGTTGATCAAGCGCATGAAAAAGCGGGTCGTCGTGCTCGACCATGGCCGGCTGGTGGCCGACGTCGCCGCGCAGGAGGTGCTGTGAGCGACCGTCCCGATACCCCGGCCGAGGCGGCCGGGCGCGATGCGCGCAGCCGCCGCAGCGAGTCCCGCCGCGTCGCCGGCTGGGCCGAACACCACCGCTGGAGCGCGTCGGCCAGCCTGGGCCGCCTGCTCGGTCGCCCGTTCGGCACCCTGATGACGGTAGCCGTGATCGGTCTCGCCCTCGCGCTGCCGCTGGCGTTCTACCTGCTGCTGGGCAACGTCCAGCGGATGGGCGATGCGATGGGTCAGCGGCAGGCGGTGAGCGTGTTCCTCAAGCCCGGCCAGGGCGACGCGGCGGCGCAGCTGCTGGCAAAGAGCATCGGCGAGCGCGCGGATGTCGCAGCCGTCACGGTCAGGACCCCGCAGCAGGGCATGGACGAACTGGCCGCGATGCAGGGCTTCAGCGGTGCGCTTCACGCGCTGGACGACAACCCGCTGCCCTACGTGCTGCAGGTGATGCCCAAGGACGCGCTCGACGCCGGCGCGGTGCAGGACCTGGTGACCGCGCTGCGCGACGAACGCAGCGTGGACATGGTGCAGGACAGCGGCAGCTGGCGGCAGCGACTCGACGCGCTGCTCGGCCTGGGCAACCGCATCGTGGCCGTGCTGGCGCTGCTGCTCTCGCTGGCCGCGGTGCTCGTGGTCGGCAATACGGTGCGCGTCGACATTGCCGGCCGGGTCGAGGAGATCGGCGTGCTGATGCTGGTCGGTGCCAGCCGTTCGTTCGTGCGGCGGCCGTACCTGTATGCCGGCATCTGGTACGGACTGCTCGGTGGCCTGGTCGCGTCCCTCGTGGCGGTGGCGATCGAGCTGTCGCTGGTGGCGCCGGTTGAGCGCCTGAACGCCGCCTACGCCGGCAAGCTGTCGATCGGGGCGTTGCCGCTCTGGCTGCTGTTGGCGACGCCGGTGGCATCGGCCGTGCTCGGGTGGGTGGGCGCGCGACTGGTCAGTGCCTGGCAGCTGCGGCGGCTCGGCTGATGCGCGTGCGGGCGCCCTCATCGGTGAACGCGGTCGCGGTGCGGCCGGCCCACGTTCTGGCACGATCGACGAGCGCCACGGGGGCGACAGGGGCGGGACATATCGTGGATCGGGAAGCTTGGGCCGGCGCCGCGCGCCGTGGAGCGGGGGCATGAGCGCGACCATCAGCGGACGCAGCATCGGTGAAGCGCCGCGCGTGCTGGTGGTCGACGGCTCCAAGGTGGTGCGCCAGCTGATCACCCGCGTACTGGCTGCCGAGCTTCCCGCCGCCGAGGTGGTCGGTTGCGCGACGGGCGAGGAAGCCCAGCGCGAGCTTCAGGCCGGGGCCTTCGACCTCATCACGGTCGCGCTGCGCCTGCCCGACATGGACGGCCTCGAGCTGGCGCGCTATGTGCGCGAGTCGGCGCCGCAGGCCTATGTCCCCATCGTGGTTGTCTCCGGCGATGTGGACGACCGCCTGCATCGTCGGGCGCTCGGCGAACACGTCACCGACTACTTCGACAAATCGCTGGGCTTCCCGGCACTCGGTGCCTTCATCCGCGGCTACGTGAGTCCGGAGACCACCGCGTCGGGAACCGTCCTCTACGTGGAGGACAGCCGCGTCGTGGCCCTCGCCACCCGGCGCATGATGGAACGCTGCGGGCTGACCGTCAGGCACGTGGTCAGCGTCGAGGATGCCATCGCGCTACTCGAGTCGGACCGGGAGCTGGGCTGGGTCGGAGCCGACGTCGTGCTCACCGACGTCAGCCTCAAGGGCAAGCTCACCGGTGGCGACCTGCTCGAGCACATCCGCACCGACTTCGGCTACGGCAAGGGACGCCTGCCGGTGCTGGTGATGACCGGCGACGAGAATCCTGCCAATCAGGCCGCACTGCTCCGCGCAGGCGCCAATGACCTGGTCGAGAAGCCGGTCGAGGAACACCTGCTGATCACCAAGCTGCTGTTCCAGCTGCGCGTGGCGCAGCACATGCGTTCGCTCAACGAACCGTCGGCATGAGCGGCGACCGTGTTCGCCTGGAGGCGGGCTGGAAGGCCCGCATCGGCGACTACCTCGAGCGTCCGGACATGCAGGCGCTGGCCGCGTTCCTGCGGTCGGAAAAGCGCGCCGGCAAGGTGATCTATCCACCCGGGCCGGAAATCTTCGCGGCCTTCGACCACACGCCGTTCGACGCGGTGCGCGTGGTGATCCTCGGCCAGGACCCCTACCACGGCCCCGGACAGGCGCACGGCCTGTGCTTCTCGGTGCGTCCCGGCGTGAGGATCCCGCCCTCGCTGGACAACATCTTCAAGGAGATCAGCCGCGATCTCGGGCTCCCGCGGCCCGACCACGGCTGCCTCACGCCGTGGGCCGATCGCGGCGTGCTGCTGCTCAACGCAGTGCTGACCGTCGAGCAGGGACTGGCCGGTTCGCATCAGGGCAAGGGCTGGGAGGGCTTCACGGACGTCGCGATCGAGGCGCTGAACCGCGATCGCGACGGGCTGGTGTTCCTGTTGTGGGGCAGCTATGCCCAGCGCAAGGGCCGATTGATCGATTTGCATCGCCACTGCGTATTGACCGCGGTACATCCGTCGCCGCTGTCGGCACACCGGGGATTCATCGGCTGCGGTCACTTCTCCCGGGCCAATGCCTGGCTGCAGGAGCATGGTCAGGCACCGATCGACTGGTCGCTGCCGCCGCGGACCCGGCTCGGGGAGGTACTCGCGGCTTCACGGCCGTCGAACGTCCCGCGTGGAGAATGATCGGTTCGCCGGGATTGCTGGACTCGGCGGGCCACTTTCTGTACCATTGAGTTCATTAAGTCGACGCGGCGGCCGTTTCGCCGCGCCGGAACTTTGAGACGGCTTTAGCACTCCAACCATGAGAGTGCTAAGCTGCCCCTTATCTGGAGGTTCCGCCCATGTCCCAAGCTTTGGTCACCGCCAACATCCCGGTACCCAGCGTCGTCGGCAGCCTGGATGCCTACATCTCGGCGGTGCACCGTATTCCGGTGCTCAGCCAGGAAGAGGAGCAGGCACTGTCGCGCCGCTTCCTCGAGGACAACGACCTGTCGTCCGCCCGCAAGCTGGTGATGTCGCACCTGCGCTTCGTCGTCCACGTGGCCCGCGGTTATTCCGGCTACGGGCTGCAGCTGGGCGACCTGATCCAGGAGGGCAACATCGGCCTGATGAAGGCGGTCAAGCGCTTCGACCCGGATCAGGGCGTGCGCCTGGTCAGCTTCGCGGTGCACTGGATCCGCGCCGAGATGCATGAGTTCATCCTGAAGAACTGGCGCATCGTCAAGGTCGCCACCACCAAGGCGCAGCGCAAGCTGTTCTTCAACCTGCGCAAGAGCAAGAAGCGCCTGGGCTGGATGAATGCCGAGGAAGTGCGCACGGTGGCGAAGGATCTGGGCGTGCCCGAGGCCACGGTGCGCGAGATGGAATCGCGCCTGTCCGGTCGCGACGTCGGCTTCGAGGCCCCGGTCGATGCGGACGAGGATGCCAAGCCGGCGCCCGCGGCGTTCCTCGTCGACGACGGTGCCGATCCCTACGATACCGTCTCCGATGCCGACCAGACCGACAACCAGCTCGAGACGCTGTCCGCCGCGCTGGAGAAGCTGGACGATCGTTCCCGGGACATCATCCAGCGACGCTGGCTGAACGACGAGAAGGCCACGCTGCAGGACCTGGCTGACGAATACGGCGTTTCCGCCGAGCGCATCCGGCAGGTCGAGGCGAATGCCATGAAGAAGATGCGCGGCCTGTTCGCCGCCGCGGCCTGATCCGCTCGCCGGACGAGCCGGAAGAACGAAAAACGGCCCCTCGGGGCCGTTTTTCATTGCGCTCCCCGCCGTCTGCGTTACAGCTTGGCGGAGAGCAGCTTTTCCAGCTTCAGCTGGTCGGCGGCAAACTTGCGGATGCCGTCGGCCAGCTTGTCGGTGGCCATCGGATCCTGGTTGTGTCCCCAACGGAAGGCCGGCTCGCTCATCGGCTCCGGCGGTGCCGCCTGTCGCCCTCCATCCTCGAGCGAGCGGGGCAGGGGATCGTGGCTGGCATCGAGCTTCTCCAGCAGCTCCGGACTGATGGTGAGCCGGTCGCAGCCCGCCAGGGCCCGGATCTGCCCGGTATTGCGGAAGCTGGCACCCATCACGACCGTCTCGAAGCCATGGTGCTTGTACCAGTCGTAGATGCGCCGCACCGACTGCACGCCCGGGTCCTCATGCGGCTCGAAGTCGTCGGCATCGGTATTGGCGATGTACCAGTCGTAGATGCGACCCACGAACGGCGAGATCAGGAAGACACCGGCCTCGGCACAGGCCACCGCCTGCTCGAACGAGAACAGCAGCGTCAGGTTGCACTGGATGCCGCGCCGCTCGAGCTGCTCGGCGGCACGGATCCCTGCCCAGGTCGAGGCGATCTTGATCAGGATGCGGTCGCGTCCCACGCCGGCGTCCTCGTACAGTCCGATCAGCCGCTCGGCCTTGGCGATGGTCGCGGCGGTGTCGAACGACAGGCGCGCGTCCACCTCGGTCGACACCCTCCCCGGAACCAGGTCGAGGATCTTGCGGCCCACCGCCACGGCCAGGTGGTCGCTGGCGTCGGCGAGCTGCTGCGCGCGATCCTTGCCGTGCTGCCTGGCGAACGCCACGGCATCGTCCAGGAGCGGGGCATAGGCCGGCATCCCGGCGGCCTTCAGCAACAGCGACGGATTGGTCGTCGCATCGACCGGCTTGTAGCGGGCGATCGCCTCGATGTCGCCGGTGTCGGCGACGACGGTGGTGTACTGGCGAAGTTGTTCGAGCTGCGATGCCATGGGGCCTCCTTCACGTGAGCCGCCAAGTATAGGGCTCGCCGGTGGTCGGGCCGTGACGGCACGGCTCAGTACAGGTCGATCGGATCGACGTCCAGGGTCCAGCGCACCCGACGCGCGTGCGGCAACGCGTCCAGCCGGGCGCGCCATGGGCGCGCGACGGCATGAAGTCGCGCGCGCCCGGTCGACTCGATCAGCAACTGGGCGCGATGGCGCCCGGCGCGCAGGGGCATCGGCGCGGGCATCGGTCCGGCCACCTGCACGTCCGGATC
Source organism: Lysobacteraceae bacterium (assembly GCA_018970895.1). Lineage (GTDB taxonomy): Bacteria > Pseudomonadota > Gammaproteobacteria > Xanthomonadales > Rhodanobacteraceae > Dyella_A. The sequence continues at coordinate 5,936 of JAGWVM010000068.1, forward strand.
GGCCGGCAGGGCCGCGGCCGCTGCGGCGAGAAAGGCCTCCACCTCGTCGCGTCGGTGCGCGTCGGCACGCAGCAGTATCTGGTGACTGCAGGGCGGCAGCTGCACCGCCTGGCGCTCGGCCAGCAGCGCCGCGGCAGCGGCGCCGTATCCGGAGGCCAGCAGCGTGCGCAGCAGCGGATGATCGGGGTGGTGGGTCTGCAGCAGCACCCTGCCGGGGCGATCCGCGCGGCCGGACCGGCCGGCGACCTGCACCAGCAGCTGGGCAAGACGCTCGCCGGCGCGGAAATCCACGCTGTGAAGGCCTTCGTCGACGCTGACGATGGCGGCCAGCGTCAACCGTGGCAGGTCGTGGCCCTTGGCCAGCATCTGCGTACCGACCACGATCGCGGGGCCGTCCTGGCGCAGTTCGTCCAGCAGCCGTTCGAACGCGTCGCGCCGCCGGGTGGTCTCGCGGTCGATCCGCTTGACCGGCACGCCGGGGAACAAGGCACCCAGCGCCTCCTCCAGCCGCTCGGTGCCCTGGCCCTGTGGCCACAGCGCGCCCGCGCCACAGGCCGGGCAGTGCGAGGGGACCGGTGCACGCCGGTCGCAGTGATGACAGCGCAACTCCCGCTGCCCGGCGTGCAGGGTCATCGGCCGCTCGCAGCGCGCGCAGTCGGCGTGCCAGCCGCAGGCGTGGCAGAGCAGCACCGGGGCGTAGCCGCGGCGGTTGCGGAACACCAGCGCCTGCTCGCCGCGCTCCACGGTCTCGCGCACCGCGGTCAGCAGGGCCGGGGACAGTCCGTGATCGAGATACTGCGATCGCACGTCGACGATCTGCACCTGCGGCGCGGGTCGGGACGCACCGGGTCGCGCGCGCAGGCGCAGCGTGCGGAAGCGGCCGTTGGCCGCGTTGGCCAGCGTCTCGAGCGAGGGCGTGGCGCTGCCCAGCACCACCGGCACGCCCAGCTCGCGTGCACGCACCAGGGCCAGGTCTCGCGCGTGGTAGCGGAAACCCTCCTGCTGCTTGTAGGACGCGTCGTGCTCTTCGTCGACAAGAATCAGCCCGGCACGAGGCAACGGCGTGAATACCGCCGAGCGGGTGCCCAGCACCACCTTTGCCTCGCCGCTGCGCGCGCGCAGCCAGGCGCGCGCCCGATCACCTTCGGCCAGGTTCGAGTGCAGGACCTCGACCGGCACGCCGAGCCGCTCGCGCAGCCGGCGCAGGGTCTGCGGCGCCAGGCCGATTTCAGGCACCAGCAACAGGCTTTGCCTGCCGGCGGCAAGCGCCTGTTCGATCAGCGCCAGGTACACCTCGGTCTTGCCGCTGCCGGTGATGCCGTCGAGCAGGAACGGCTGGAACCGGCCAAACGTCTCGCCGACCGCAGCCACCGCGTCGCGCTGCTCGCTGCTCAGCGCGGGTGGCGGCATCGCCGGTGGCCGGCGCGGCGTCGACGGTGGCGTCGCGCGCTCGATCAGGCCGGCGGCGGCAAGACGGCGGGCAGCGCCTCGCCAGTCGGGAAGGTTGGCGGCCAGTGCGTCCGCGTGAGCGGGGCCCGCGGACAAGCGCTCGAGCAATGCCCTGCTGCCGCCGCGACGCCGGCCTCCGCTGAGTGCGTCCTGCCCGGTCGGGGTGAGTTGCCAGTGCTCCTCGGCGACGTCGGGCAGGGGCCGCGGTTCGCGTAGCGCCAGCGGAAGCGCATTGGCGAAGGCTTCGCCCGGCGCACCCAGCCAGTAATCGGCTGCCCAGCCGAGCGTGCGCAGCAGTTCGGCGTCCAGCAGTGGCTCGTCGTCGAGCAGCCGGATCACCGGTCGCAGTCGCGCGAGCTCCAGCGTCGATGTCGCTGCCGGCTCGATCACGATGCCCACCTGGCGACCGCGTCCGAACGGAACCAGCACCCGCTGTCCGGCGACCACCCGACCCTCCGCCGGCGGCAGATAGTCGAAAAGGGTCGGGAGGGGGACGGGCAGGGCGACGCGAACGACGGTGGACATGGTTACCTCGTGGCCGCCCAGTGTAGCCCGGCCCCTGTCAGGCGCCGGCCGGAAACGCCGGCACGGCGATCCGTCCGCGGCCCCGGGCCGTTGCCGCCGATTGCTCGCTCCGCCTCTAGAAAGCCGGGGTAAGTGCAAACCATCCGGGCAGTTTTTCGCTTATCCACAGCAACTGTGGATAACTTTGTGGATGGAACGGGGAAGGGGGCGTCCGAGCCCCGCCGCAGCGGCCTTCACGACGCCCTGTGCAAGATTTGGCCAGCAAAAATAGCCCTTTTATATCAACACTTTACATCAATCATTCAACTGCGCTTCACATCAGTGCCATCAAACCGTTGCGTGGCTTGACACTCCGATGACGCTGTGCAAAACCGCGGCGGAATCGTCGCCGGGCGCGATCCTTGCCCAGGCAATGCGTGACCGGCGTCACACTGCGCAGAGCTCGCCAGTACGCCCGCCAGCAGGGCGACGAAGGGCGGGCAAAGATAGCCTCCGCCTGCCGCGGCGTACCTGACCGGCGTGATGCCCCGGGCCTGACGGTAGGCGCGCTTCTGCAGCAGCAGGAGGTAGGCCGGTACCCGGCCGCCAGGCGAGCAGGTAAGGCGGGTGTGGGATCCAGGCCCTCGTCGTGCCCATCCATCCATCCGGCATGGCCAGCTCGTCCGCCCGAAGCAGCACGAGGGACAGGAGGGCGTGGCTGTGCAGCGCGCCGATCGGGTGCTCCATGCAGCGCCGTTGCCGGCACAGGTACACCGCCTTCAGCGACAGGGCGAACAGTCGCGTCATCGCGCTCCCGTGCCTCGCCGCCCGCTGTGCCGCCGCGCGGGATGGCGTGGAATTTTCGCCCGCCCGTGCTCCGGCGCCATGTTGAGCCTTCGATTGGCGAAAGCCGGCAGCCGGCCGACATCGATCCGATCCACGTGCAGGTCAGGCGTTGGGCGGGGGGCGTCGTCGGCATCGCCGTCGCCCGGCTGCACTCCCGGCCAGCCCGAGTGCGGTCGTTGCGGCCGCATCGCCGGCGGCCTGCCGGCCCGCCTGCGCCAGCGAAGCGAGCTGGCGGGTCATTGCATCGCGCACGTGTGCCGGCGTCCGCGCCCGGTCTGACTCGGCGACACCGCTGGCGGTATCTGCGGACCCTGCCGGCTCGGCGGCTGGCCGGTCGATCGCGACGCGGAATACCGCGAAAGCCCGCACACACGGCACGACCATCAGCCGGCGCGGAGCGATGTAGCGCACCCGACGCCCGGCAAAGCACTCCAGCATGAGTAATCCCGGACCGGGCAGCAGCCGTGGCAAGGTGTGGACGATCCGCACGCCCCCGTGCAGCGCCCTGTCCATACCGGCCTCGAGCGCGGGCTGCAGCGGCTTGAGTACGCCGTGGACCGACTGCCCGCATCGGTGGCAGAACTCCCCCTTTCATCGCGGTGCCGCGCGTCGGCGCGGTACAGGGCATGGATGTGCATGCGCTGGCTCATCGATGGAGTCGTGGCTGGACGCGGCCGATGGCGTCATGCAGGGCGCTGCCGGCGGCCCTGACCCGCGCACGGTCCGCTAAGATGCGCGACCTGTCCGAACGAATCCGCCATGTCCGCTTTCCGACCCGATCGTGCGCGCGTCGCGCACGAACTGGGCGCCACCGTACGCCTGGCCCTGCCGCTGATCGCCGCCCAGCTGGCGGCGATCGGTTCGAACGTCATCGATGCCGTACTCTCGGGCCACTACAGCACCCATGTGCTGGGCGCGGTGGCGGTGGGCACCAACGTCTGGTCGCTCGCCGTGGTGACCGGGATCGGGCTGATGATGGCGGTGCCGCCCTCGGTCGCCCAGCTCGATGGTGCCGGTCGCCGGCATGAGGTCGGTGCGCTGTTCCGGCAGACCGTGTGGCTGGCGCTGGGGATCGGTCTCGTGTTGTGGTTCGCGGCCCGGCATGCCAGCCCGCTGTTCGCCTGGATCGGCGTCACTCCGGACCTGCGCGCCGACGTCGATGCCTTCCTGCACGCGATCAGCTGGGGTGCGCCCGCACTGACCTGCTACTTCGCCCTGCGCGGGCTGTCCGAGGGGTTGTCGCTGACCCGGCCGTCGATGATCTTCAGCCTCGGCGGGCTGGTGCTGCTGGTGCCGCTCGGTTACGTGTTCATGTACGGCAGGCTCGGCCTGCCGCCGCAGGGCGCCCGGGGGTGCGGCATGGCCACGGCGCTGGTGCTGTGGCTCGAGCTCGCCGCCTTTGCCACCTATGTGCTTCGGCATCCGAACTACCGCGGACTGGGCCTGACCGACCGCTTCGACCGGCCGGACTGGCATCGTCTCGGCGAACTGCTGCACGTGGGGGGGCCGATGGCGGTCAGCCTGGTGGCCGAGGCCGGACTGTTCGTCGCCGTCGCGCTGGGCATCAGCCGCCTGGGCGACACGGTCATGGCCAGCCACCAGGTCGCACTGAACGTGGCCTCGCTGTTCTTCATGATCCCGCTGGGCCTGGCGATGGCGATCACCGTGCGGGTCGGCAATGCGGTCGGTCGCGGCGACGCGGCCGGCGTGCGCTATGCGGGCTTCTGCGGAATCGGCCTCAGCCTGGTCACGCAGCTCGTGTCGGCGGCGGTGATGTTCGGATTGCCGCACCGCATCGCGGGGCTCTACACCCGCCAGCCCGAGGTGATCGACCTGGCCAGCCAGCTGCTGCTGCTGGCCGGCGTGTTCCAGTTTTCCGACGGCATCCAGGTGGCGTCCAACGGCGCGCTGCGCGGCCTGAAGGACACCCGCGTGCCGATGGCGATCACCCTGTTCGCCTACTGGGGCGTCGGCATGCCGGTGGGTTGGTGGCTGGCGTTCCACCAGGGGTTGGGCGCGCGCGGGATGTGGATGGGCCTGATCGCCGGGCTCAGCGCCTCGGCGGTGATGCTGTTCACCCGGTTCTGGCGCAATGCCCGCAGCGGTCGCTGGGTCAACGCGCCGCAGCCTGACCACTCACACATGACCGCGCCGGTGCAAGCCGCTACGCTGCCCGTCGATCCGTGACCTTCCACCCACCGCACAGGATGGCTGCATGACCGCATCGCGCCCCAACGGCTTCTGGGCCTTTCTTCGCGTCCTCGGGCGCGGACTCAACGTGATGCGCCTGGTGATCATCAACGCGGTGTTCTTCGCGCTGCTGTTCGTCGTGCTGCTGCTGGTGGTCGGGGTGGTGGCCGGACGGCACGCGGGCCTGGGCATCGACGCCGATTCGGTGCTGGTGCTCAAGCCGGAAGGGCGACTGGTCGAGCAGTACAGCGTGGCGCCGCTGCAGCGGGTGCTGGCCGGTCTGTCCGGCGACGAGCCCAAGGAGGTGCAGGTGCGCGACCTGGTGCACGCGATCGATGCGGCGACCACCGACAAGCACATCACCCGCATCCTGCTGTTGCCGGACCAGTTGCAGGCCGGCGGCTTTGCGGCCCTGCGCGAGGTCGGGGCGGCACTGGACCGCTTCCGCGCCGCCGGCAAGCCGGTGATCGCCTGGGGCGTGAACTACGACCAGGGCCAGTACTACCTCGCCGCGCACGCCGACCGCCTGCTGGTCGATCCGCAGGGCGGGGTGATGATCACCGGCCTGGCCAACTACCGCCTGTTCTACAAGGATCTGCTGGACAAGCTCGGCGTGCAGGTGCACCTGTTCCGCGTCGGCCAGTTCAAGAGCGCCGCGGAGCCGTACATCCTCGACCATGCCTCGGACGCGGCGAAGGAGGCGGACAGTTACTGGATGGGCGGGTTGTGGGACAACTACCTTGCCACCGTGGCCAGGCTGCGCAAGCTCGACCCGGCCACGCTGCGCGACGATGTCGACCACCTGCCGGAAAAGATCGCCACCACCCGCGGCAACCTTGCCCAGCTCTCGCTCGACGAGCACCTGGTCGACGGCCTGGCCACGGAGGACGACGTCGAGAAGATGATGCGCCGCGAGGGCGTGCCGGCCGGCCGAGACGGCAAGGGCTTCCGCTCGGTCGGTCTGTCACGCTACGTCGCCCAGCTGCCGGACGACAGCGGCGCCCTGTTCAAGCCCGGCGTCGCCGTGGTGGTGGCCGAGGGCGAGATCAGCGGCGGCAAGCAGCCGCAGGGGCGGATCGGTGGCGAATCCACTGCCGCGCTGATCCGCGCCGCGCGCGAGGACAAGAAGACCAAGGCGCTGGTGCTGCGGGTGAACTCGCCCGGTGGCGAGGTCTACGCCGCCGAGCAGATCCGCCGCGAGGTGGAGCTGACCCGCAAGGCGGGCATCCCGGTGGTGGTCTCGATGGGCGACGTGGCTGCCAGCGGCGGCTACTGGATCTCGATGGACGCCAACCGCATCTTTGCCGAGCCGAACACCATCACCGGTTCGATCGGCATCTTCGGCATGTACTACTCGATCCCCGACACGCTGGCGAAGCTGGGCGTGCAGAGCGACGGCGTGGCCACCGGGCCGATGGCCGGCGCGTTCGACATCACTCGGCCGCTCGATCCGAAGGTGGGGCAGGTGATCCAGGCGATCATCGACAAGGGTTACCGCGATTTCGTCGGCGGTGTGGCCAAGGCGCGCGGCAAGGGTTACGACGCCATCGATGCGATTGCCCAGGGGCGCGTGTGGACCGGAAAGCAGGCGCTGGACCGGGGCCTGGTCGACCAGCTCGGCGGTCTCGACGACGCGGTCGCCTATGCGGCAAAGCAGGCCGGCCTGGCCAAGGGCTACCCGGTGCGCTACGTCCAGCAGCCGCTCGGCGGCTTCGAGCAGTTCGTGGTGGGATTGAACCAGACTGCGATGGTGCAGGCGGCGCTGTCCTACGGCGTCCACCTGCCGCGCTGGATGGCCGAGCTGCCGCGGGCGATGCCCGAACTGCAGCTGCTTCGCGACGCCCGACCGGGGCGCCCGAACGTGTACGCCTACTGCTTCTGCGCGCCGCGCTGAGCGATCAGGCCAGCGCGGCGCTGTACCAGCCGTTGCGCTGGCTGACCGCCACCGCAGCTTCGAATGCCGTGCTCAGCGGCGCGTCCCGAAGCACCGTCTCGCGCGGCCCGTCGGCCACGATGCGGCCGCGGTGCAGCAGCACCACGCGGCCGATCTCCGGCACGATTTCCTCCACGTGGTGGGTGACCAGGATCAGCGTGGTGCCATCCCGCGCCAGCGTGCGCAACTGCTCGAGGAAGGTGCGTCGCGCGGTCATGTCCAGGCCCATGCAGGGCTCGTCCAGCAGCAGCGCCTGCGGACGGTGCACCAGCGCGCGGGCGATCAGCACGCGACGCGCCTCGCCGGTGGAGAGGCTGGCCAGCACACGTCCGGCCAGCGCCGCAGCGCCGATCCTGTCCAGCGCCTCGACCGCCTGTCGGCGCATGGCTGGCGTCACGAGGTGGTCCCGGGTGTCGTGAGCGGCGAAGAACGCCGACTCCACCGAGGCCAGCACCTCGCTGCCGCGCTCGCTTCCCAGTTGCTGCTGCAGGGCCGGCGAGACGATCCCCAGCCGGCCCCGCAACTCGGCGAGACGCCAGCGCTCACGACCGAATACACGCACTGGCGCGGGTGACTCCGGCCGGGCCAGCGCGTGCACTTCCCGCGCGATCAGCCGCACCAGCGTGGATTTCCCCGAACCATTGCGGCCGAGCACGGCGGTGTGCTCACCTCTATCGATCCGCAGGCTGAGCCGATCCAGCGCGGTGTTGCCACCGCGCAGCACGGTCGCCTCGTCGATCTCCAGCAGCGGTCCGGACACGGTGTCCGCTGCCGGCTCGATCACTGGCTCTGTGCCTCGATCTGCTTGCGCTGGTCGGCCGCCTGCTGGTCGACGGTCTTCTGCACGTCGCTGGCGCGCTGCTCGTCCTTCTTCATGCCATCCCAGGGCGTGGCGACGCGTCTGGCCCCGGCGGCCTGCGGTGCGCGCGGCGCGGGCGGTTTGCCCGAACAGCCGGCGAGCAGCAGGGCGGCCGGCAACAGGGCGATCAGTGGAAGGCGGCTCATGGCGACAACTCCCCGACAAGGACTGCCGGCAGTGTCCCGCCGCATCGGCGTGGCGGCAAGGCCGCTGGCACGGGGCCGAGGCCGCGCTTTAAGCTCCGCTGCATGAACGCACGCTTCGACGCCTGGCAACTGCAGGGACACACGGCGCTGGTCACCGGGGCCAGCAAGGGCATCGGTCACGCCACCGCCCGCGAACTGGCCGCGCTCGGCGCCGACCTGCTGCTGGTGGCGCGGGACGGCGACTACCTCGAGCAGGTTCGCCTCGACCTGGCCGACGACTTCCCGGAGGTCGACGTGCTCGCCTTCGCCGCCGACCTCGCCGAGCCGGAAGAGCGGCTGGCCGTGTTTGACTGGATTGCCGACCTTGGCGTGCCGCTGTCGCTGCTGGTCAACAATGCCGGCGGCAACCGGTCGCTGCCCACGCTCGACTACGCGGACGCCGATTACCGGGAGATTTTCGAGCAGAACCTTTTTTCGGCGTTCGAGATGTGCCGGCTCGCCCATCCCTACCTGGCCGAACACGGCCATGCGGCGATCGTCAACGTCGGCTCGGTGTCCGGCCTGACCCACGTGCGCACCGGTTCTCCCTACGGCATGACCAAGGCCGCACTGCACCAGCTCACCCGCAACCTCGCCGTGGAGTGGGCCGTCGACGGCATCCGGATCAACGCCGTGGCGCCCTGGTACATCCGCACGCAGCGCACGGACGGGCCGCTGGCCGACCCCGACTATCTCGAGGAAGTGCTCGACCACACGCCGCTGCGGCGTATCGGCGAACCGGAGGAGGTGGCCGCGGCGGTGGCGTTCCTCTGCCTGCCCGCGGCCAGCTACATCACCGGCCAGGTGTTGGCGGTGGACGGCGGCTTCCTCGGCTACGGCTTCTGACGCCGCGCTTGTCCACAGGCGCTGTGGACAGGTTCCGGACAAGCTTGTGGATGGTTGCCGCAAGGCCTCGCCGTGCAAGGATTTCCAGCAGATCGGCGAGCGTTTCGCCAGCGACCGCGGGCGGCGTCGTCGGCGCCGGTCCCCGACGTCCGCCCCGCCCGGTGCAAGCGTGGCTCAGCGCGTGGCGCTGCAGCCGGCCAGTTGTGCCTCCAGCTCCGCCTCGCGCCTGACGAATGGTGCCTGCTCGCTCTTGAACGCCTGGCTGAGCTTGCGCTCGTTCTCGTCGTATTGCTGCTGCAGCGCCGCGCAGGTTTCCCCGATGTCCATCGGGCGACAGGCATCGCGCACCCACACGTAATTGTTGGCGACCAGTCCCGGCGTGACCTTGCCGCGGTTCAGCTCGGGCGCCGAGGCGCCCGCGCCCCCGGTGCCGTAGACCGACCCCAGTGGCTGCGAAAGCGCACCGAGGATGCCGAACGGCACCGCGTAGGGCGCCGGATTGCCGCGGGAGCTGACATAGGTGGAGCCATCGGTCGCCTTCCGGCAGCGGTAGAGCAGGGGCACGGATGCCGGTGCTGCGGCCGGTGCCGGCATGTCGGCGGATTGGCCCGGTGGCACCGTCGCAGGGTTCCCGGCCGGGATCCGGGCTGGTGGCCGGGCCGGACCGGGATCGGCCAGGGGGATCGTCTGCTGCCGGGTGCGGACCGGGCAGGGCGTATCCTGGTAGCTGACCCGCCCGTTCGCGCCGGTGCACTTGTAGGCCGTCTCCGCCGCGGCCGGCGCCGCGGCGGCGAGGGCCAGCACGATCAGCAGTCGTCGGATGGTGTGCATGGCGTGGCTCCTGCGGCCCGGGTAACGCTCCCGACGACTCAGAACTCGGCGAGGTGTTCTTCCGCGGCGAACCCGACGGTAAGCGCGCCTTCGCCCACGTTGACCATGCCGGTGATGCTCATCGGGGCAACCATCAGCTCCACCTTGCACTCCTCGCACGCCGCCTTGAGGGCGTCGTAGCGCGGCAGCTTCGGCACATCGGCCAGGTCGCCGCCGTAGCTGATGCATACCGCCGGCACCAGAAGTCCGGCGTGCACCCGCTTGATCACGTAGTCGAACAGCATCTCCACGCCGTGTTCGAAGCCGCGCACCTTGCCCACCGGTCCGGTCTCGCCGCGATAGGCGCGCAGCAGCGGCTTGATGTCCAGCGCCGATCCCATGACCACGCTGAACAGGCCCACGCTGCGATCTCCCTTGGTCTTGGCGCGGGCGCGCAGGTAGTACAGGTCGCGAGGCAGCATGTAGCCGTAGGAATTGTTGGCGATGTAGGTCAGCCGCTCGCGGATCGCCGCCGGCGCCTGGCCGGTCCTGAACAGTCGCGTGGCCTCGACGATGGCCGGCGCGGAGCCGGCGAACACCGAACGGGTGTCGATCACCCGCATCAGGAAAGGTCCCGGCATGGTGGTCTGGTCGCGCACGTCGCGGTAGTGCTTGAGCACCGCGAAGCTGGCCTTGATCACGTGGTCGTTGATCGGGCTGCGCGTGGCGGTAATGGTGAGGCAGAACACGCAGTCCTTCTCCAGCACCAGCTTCTCGAGAAACAGTTTCTGCACGTCCTCCACCGAGCAGGGTTCGGTCGAGGCCGAGTGGCTCCGGCTGCCCATCTTCTGGTCCAGGAAGCGCTGGATCTCCGCCGGGTTGCGGTCGTCCTTGAAGGCGTCCTTGTCGACGTGCACGGCGATCGGCATGACCGCGATGTCGTGTTCCTCGATAAATGCCTGCGGCAGGTCGCAGGATGCGTCGATTGCCAGGCCCATGCGCATAGTTTTCTCACCCTCTTGGAACGCGCCGCGAACATAGCACGTGGTCTCGCACCGTGAACCCGGTCGCAGTGCGGGAATTTCCCGCTTCTTCCGGAGGGGAGCGGCAGCGGTGCGAAGAAACGTGAGACCTGTCGCGGTCCCCGTCCTGTCCAGCCATCCAGTTGCTGTCACCAGGCCCGGATGGGCCGTTGGCATGCGAACGGCCGCCGCGGCACCGCGCCCGCTCAGCAAGCAGGATCGATGGGCAGACGTGCGCATCCCGCTGTGCGCCCTCCTTCCCGCTTCGATGGATCACGGTTGAGCAGGGGCCCGGCGGCTTACGGCGAGCTCCATATCGAAGTGCGCGCCTGGTCAGCCATCGGTCGCCGCGATCGCCTGTGGTCTGGCCCGGTCACCGCCTTTGACCGCTTGCAGTGGGCAGCTGAGTCCGTGGCTACTTCGTTGCAGGGTGCGGCACGCGTGGCAGGCGCCCAGCCCGCCCCATCCTGGACGACGGGTGCAAGGTGAAGACTTGCCTCGCGAGGCACCGAGCTCGTTCCGGTCCTGCCGCTTGCTTGACTGGATTCACCTTGACACGCTTGTGAGGCAGTCGTTAAATGGATGTGCTTAAAGTATTTTGATGGCAAGCCACACAAAACGCAATATTTTGCGGCTCGTGCCTTGAGAGCGATATCGCATATTTGCCGTGTGTTTTGTCCTTGGGGAGCATTTCCGGACACTTCCGGGAATTGTGCGTAAAACGTGCAACGCGTTCAGAGTCGCACGACAAGAGCGAGCCGGTGTGCTGGCAAGGCGTTCGAAATGAACCGCTCAGGCAGCACCACCCAATCGTGTTAGAGCGAAATAACCTTTCGTCCATGGGGAGACAACTGCATGAATTTTAATCAAAGGCCTTTGCAAGGCGCGATCAAGCTCGCGCTGGCCATTGGCATGACAGGCTTGGCCTTTTCTGCCGTAGCACATACCGCGGCGCCAGCAGGTCTGCAGGGTCAGACAGACAGCAGCGCCAGCCAGAACTCGGGTTCGGCAACGGACAAGACCAAAAAGGCCACAACGCAGCTCCAGACGGTCGTCGTCACCGGCACGCGTCTGCCCAGCGTCAACATCACTTCGTCGAGCCCGATTGCACAGCTGGACGCCGTGCAGTTCAAGGAGACGGGTACGACCAGTGTTGACCAGCTGGTCAACCAGATGCCCCAGCTCAGCCCGTATTTCGACCAGTTCCAGAACAACGGTGCCACCGGCTATCCCACCGCGGATCTGCGCGGCCTCGGCACCAACCGCACGCTGGTGCTGATCGACGGCCAGCGCGTCCAGGCGGGTCCCGCCTTCGCCGTTGACCTGAGCCAGATTCCCGCCGCGCTGGTCAAGCGGGTGGATATCCTCACCGGCGGTGCATCGGCCGTGTACGGCGCCGACGCCGTGGCCGGCGTGGTGAACTTCGTGCTGAACGATGATTTCGAAGGCGTCCAGTTCGACTACAACCTGTCGGGCTACCAGCACGACAATCGCAACAAGTATATGCAGGGGCTCGAAAGCGCCGCAGGCTTCAACGTGCCCAACGGCAACACCGGATTCGACGGCAAGACCCGCTCGGTGGATGCGATCTTTGGCGGTAAATTTGCCGAGGGCAAGGGCCACGCCATGGGCTGGGTCACCCTGCAGAAAACCGATGGCGTCCTCCAGGGTACGCGCGACTATTCCGGCTGCGCCCTGAACGCCTCGGGCACGGCGTGCGGCGGCTCCGGAACCGCGCCGCAACCGAATTTCTATGTCTTCGATCAGAATTACAACGGCGGCCTGGCGCACTATGACACGGCCACCAACATGTGGGTTCCCGGTATCGGGCAGCGTTATAACTATGCCCCGCTGAATTATTATCAGCGCCCCGACACGCGCGTGAATGTCGGCACGTCGATCAAGTATCACGTCAACGATGCGTTCGAGCCTTACATGGACTTCATGTATACGCATCGTCGCAGCTCGATCCAGGTGGCACAGTCGGGCACGTTCTTCGGCCAGACGCTGAGCATCGACTGCAATGCCAACGCAGCGCTGGTCGGTTCCCTCTGCACGGACCTGGCTCCGGCGTATGGCTTGGACACCACCCAGCCGCTGATCGTCTATGTCGGCAAGCGCAACGTCGAGGGCCCGCCCCGCATTACCGCCGATACCACCGACTCGTACCGCACGGTGTTCGGCGCGAAGGGCGATATCAATCTCAACTGGTCGTACAACGTGGCCGGCGTACTGGGTGAGACCGCCGACACCATCGTCGGCACCGGCGACTTGCTCTCCGACAGAATTGCCCCCGCCCTGATGGGTTGCCCGGCCGGTTCGTACGCCGGATGCATCCCCTACAACGTGTGGGTGCCCAACGGCGTCACGGCCGCCGCCGCGAAGAACCTGCAGGGCACCAGCCTGACGCAGACCCGCACGCGCCTGATGGACGTCAACGCTTACGTGAGCGGCGATCTCGGTGTGAGCGTGCCGTGGGCCGAGGGCGATCCGATCACCGTGGCCGCCGGTGCCGAGTGGCGCAAGGAGAACTTCAACTTCACCGCCGACAGCAACTCGCAGGCGGGCAATTTCGCAGGCGCGGGCGGTCCGTCGTTGCCGCTTGGCGGCCAGATCTCGGTGCATGAGCTGTACGGAGAAGCCGGCATTCCGCTCGTCGAAACCTCGGGCATGCTGAAGTCCCTCGGCCTCGACCTGGGTTATCGCTACTCCAAGTACAAGCTGTCGGGTGGCGCCAATACCTTCAAGATCGGCTTCAAC
>JAGWVM010000214.1 GCA_018970895.1 Lysobacteraceae bacterium
GAGATGCTCTTGCGCTTCATCGCACGGATGTCGATCGGCGTGGCCGGGTCGTCGATCAGGCCCAGCCGGCCCTGCGGCCTGAGCAGTTCCACCAGCGCGTCGTAGTGCTGCTCGGTATGGGTCAGGCTCATCACGTAGTCCACCCCCGCCGGCGCCACCGCGCGTACCGGCTCGAGCAGGCCGCCGCGATGGTCGACCACGTGGTGCGCACCCAGCTCGCGCACCCAGGCCTGGGTTTCCGGCCGCGAGGCGCTGCCGATCACGGTCAGCCCGGTGAGCCGGCGCGCGATCTGCACCGCCATCGAACCCACGCCGCCGGCCGCACCCACCACCAGCAGCGTGCCGGCCGGCTGCGCCCGGGCCACGCCGAGCCGGTCGAACAGCAGCTCCCAGGCGGTGATCGCCGTCAGCGGCAGCGCCGCCGCCCGGGCGAAGTCCAGCGTGGCCGGCTTGCGCCCGACGATGCGCTCGTCCACCAGTTGCAGTTCCGCATTGCTGCCCGGGCGATCGATCGCGCCGGCATAGAACACCGCATCACCCGGCTTGAACAGCGAGGCCTCCGGCCCGGCCGCCACCACCACGCCGGCCGCGTCCCAGCCCAGCACCTTGTCGGCGCCGGCCGGGTCCACGTTGCGGCGGATCTTGGTGTCCACGGGATTCACCGACACCGCATGCACGCGCACCAGCAGGTCGCGACCGGTGGGCGCCGGCGGCTCGGGCAGCGTCACGTCGACCAGGCTCAGCGCGTCATCGATGGGCAGGGACTGGCGATAGGCGACCGCTTTCATGGGCACTCCTCGGGAACAGGCGCAACGATATGTGTGGGGCAGGCTACCCCGCGGCAACGCGTGCGTCATGCCCGACCAAAGCGGGGCTTGCCACGGTGTGCGGCCCGCCGCCGGCCCGCCGCGCTTGCCGGCAGGAGCCGGTCATGGCCAGACTGGCCCGGCAAACCGGTTCCGCGAGGATGCAGCCCGATGCGCGAGGGAAGCACGACACGACCGCCGCTCCACGACCGCCGGTGCCACCGCGGACGGGCCTCGCCGCCCGTCGGGCACCGGGTCACCTGACATGCTCACCGACCTGATCGCGCTGACCGCACTGGTGCTGCATTCGCTTGGCGTGATCGCCGCGATGCACGCGGTGGTGCACGCGCGTACGCCACAGGGTGCACTGGCCTGGGCACTGGGCCTGGTCCTGCTGCCCTACGTGACGCTGGTGCCCTATCTCTATTTGGGATCGAGCCAGGTCCATGGCTATCTGGAAACACCCCGTCAAAGCCCGGGCGCGCCACCGGAGGAAGCGGGCACGCATCCGGCCTGCCTGCGGCTGGACGCGCTGGCGGCGCTGGCCGGACGACCGTTCCGCCGCGGCCATGCATTGCAGTTGCTGGTGAATGGCGAGGCCGCATTCGCGGCGATGTTCGCCGCCATCGCCGGTGCGCACAACGAAGTACTTGCGCAATTCTTCATCGTCCATGACGACGTCCTCGGCCAGCGCTTTGCCGCCGCCCTGCAGGAACGGGCGGCGGCGGGCGTGCGCGTGCACCTGCTCTACGACGGTATCGGCAGCCACGATCTGCCGGAGTCCTACCTCGAGGCGCTGCGCGGCGGTGGTGTCCAGGTGCACGCGTTCGCCGGTCGACGCTGGCGCAACCGCTTCCAGCTCAACTTCCGCAACCACCGCAAGCTGCTGCTGGTCGACGGTGTGCAGGGCTTCGTCGGCGGGCTCAACGTGGGCGACGAGTACCTCGGCGCCCGGCCGCCGCTGTCGCCGTGGCGCGATACCCACCTCGGCTTCGTCGGCCCGGCGGTGGCCGACCTGCGCCAGGCCTTCGCCGACGACTGGCGCTGGACCACCGGCGCGCGCCTGCCCGCGATGGCGCCACCCGCGCCCCGCGGCGACGCCAGCGTGCTGCTGGTGACCAGCGGACCGGCCGATCCGCAGGAGACCGGCTCGCTGTGCTTCACCGCGCTGATCCACGCCGCACGCACACGGCTGTGGCTGAGCACGCCGTATTTCGTGCCCGACGCGGCAGTGCTGGCAGCGCTGCAGCTGGCGGTGCTGCGCGGCGTGGACGTGCGCGTGCTGATTCCCTCGCGACCGGACCATCGCGGCGTGTTCCTGGCCTCGTCGCTGCACGCGCACGAGGCAGTGCAGCGGGGCATCGGCGTATACCGCTACCAGCCCGGTTTCCTGCACCAGAAGGCGCTGCTGCTGGACGACCACACCGCGGCGATCGGCAGCATGAACCTGGACAGCCGCTCGTTCCGCCTGAACTTCGAGCTCGCCACGATCGCGGTGGACGACGCCTTCGCCCGCACCGTCGAGGTCATGCTGCGCGAGGATCTCGCGCACTGCCTGCCGGTCACCGCGGCGGAGTACCGCCGCTCGCCCTACCTGCGCCGCGTGGCGATGCACGTGGCGCGGCTGTTCGACCCGATCCTCTAGCGGGAGGGGCCGGCTCCGCGACCGCGACGCGCGCGCCAGCCGATCGCCAGCGAAGCCAGCCCGATGCCGACGCCGACCCCGACCAGCTCGCAGAACACCCGCAGTCCCAGGTTGTCCGGGTCGTGCACGCCCGCCAGCTTGGCGCGCAGCAGGGTCAGCGACTGCAGCCGGCCGTAGTTGAAATAGAACAGGTCGGCGATGTCCGCCCCGCCGCTGACGATGACGCCCAGCAGGTACGACCAGCCGATCTTCCTCGCCTCGTTCCAGCCGCCGCGACGGCCGATCGCATGGAACAGCGCGAACAGCAGCGCCCCGGCCACGGCACTGATCGCACCGGCCTCGACGCCGCCGACGAAGCCGTAACCCATCCAGTCCTGGTCAAACGGCATGGCGCATCGCTCCGACGGCGGCGCGCGGCCCGCGGCGGTCAGACATCGTCCTGCGCCCCCGCGCCCACGGTCACGCTGCCGTCCGGCGCCACCTGCACCGAGACGGTGATCGGGCGGCAGCAGACCTGGCAGTCCTCGACGTAGCGGTGGGACTCCTCGGCCGGTTCGACCAGGATCTCGATCGGCTCGCCGCAGTACGGGCAGTCGATCAGCACGGCATCCAGCATGGCGGCATCGTCGCGGTGGAAAGAGCGTGATTGAACCACACCGCGACCGGGGCCCGACACCGCGCGGTCAACCGGCCCGGCGCGGGCGCGTTCGCCTCATCAGGACCACGCCGCATCGTTGTCGGAAACCCCATGCGCCGCACCTTCATCGTCGGCTGCCCGCGTTCGGGCACCACGCTTCTCCAGGCCATGCTGGCCCGCCATCCCGCGGTCGCCACGCTGCCGGAGACGGCATTCTTCGAGCACCTCTACGGGGAACTGCACTGGCGCTGGGGCGACCACGGTGTCGCCCGTCGGCGGCGCCGCGGCGTGGCGCTGGGCTTCGCGCGCGAGATGGGCCGGGGCGTCCTGCGGAACTGGGAGCAGCGGCTCGAGGGTACGTCCAGGCCCGCGCCGTGGCGGCTGGCCGCCTGCATCGACCGCTTCGTCGCCCTGCTGGACGCCCGTGCAGCACGCGCCGGATGCACGATGTGGATCGAGAAGACGCCGAACCACCTGCTGTACATCCCGGAGATTGCGCGGCACGTGCCTGACGCCCGCTTCGTGCACGTGATCCGCAACGGGCTGGACGTGGTCGCCTCGAT
>JAGWVM010000215.1 GCA_018970895.1 Lysobacteraceae bacterium
CCACGATCAGCGTCTGTGCGGCCGGGTCGTCCTGCGTGGGCGACGACACCAGCGCGAACACGAGTTTTGGATGGAAGATCCTGCCCCCCCGCAGCCGTACCGGAATCCTGCGCACATCCTGCCTCGCATGGGTCCGATCCCCGACGCACAGGCCATTGGCGTCGTAATACAGGGCAATTTCACCGGGGACGGTGCGCAACGCATCTTCCAGCTGCACGCGCCGGATTGGGGCCGCGTGACTCAGCGGCATGTCCAAGAATACGGGCAGGATCTCCTGCTCGAAGAACTCGGGATCCAGCTGGAAAGTCGTGAACACGGCGCACGCGAGCTTGCGGCCGCGCAGTATGTCCTCGAAGGATTTCGACAGCGCGACGCTCGGAAGGTCGGACATCTCAGGCGACCTTTCGCAAGGGGGCGGCGATGGCGCGAAGCGACGGGATGAAGTAAGGGAAGGTCATCTGCGACTTCAGCGCTTCGGGATCCGGCACGCGGCCGGGTCCATCCTGGAAGCGCGCTTCGAGACGTTCGCCCTGCAACACCACCCAGGCCGCGCCGCCGCGGGCTTCCATCACCCGGGCGTTCACGGCGACGAGCTGGCGGATGAGCGCTTCGTAATCGCCCGCGCGTGCGGCGTGGGCGATAGCGACCCACGCGTCCGCCAGCCCCGTGTCGGCCGGCAGGAACTCCCGGAGCGCCGCGAAGGCGTCCGTATCGATCATGCGGAGGCCTTTGCCCCAGCCCTTACCGAGATCGATGGCCGCCTGCTGGAGTGTCGCGCCGTGCGCCCCCAGGAGCCATGAGAACAGCAGCGCCATCGGGCCGAGGACGGCATCCGCGACGCGGATGTTGTTGAGATGTTGCGCGAGCGCGTCGTCGTTCGCCTTGCGCGCGCGCTCGGCGAACTGCATCACGCTAGCTGGCGACAAGACGAAGCTGCCGTCCAGCGTGTCCGACAGGATGTGGGCCAACTGCTGTTGCCGTCCATTCGTGGCATCGCCGGGACCGCCGAACAGCAGGTGCTCGCGGTAGAAGCCCGGCTCGCCTTGGCGCAAGGACTTGCGCAGTAACGCAGCGGTCGCCTTCGCCAACGCGGCGTCCTTGCCTTCGAGCTGCAATTTGCGGCCGTCCATCGCGAGCAGCTTGCGGAGGGCATCGGCCTTGATGCCGTGGTCCGCGAACACCCGCAAATAATGGCGTTCGACGAACTCCACCGCGATCGCGAGCAAGGCGTTGGCGTCTTCCCGCACGAGGCCCGACGCGCGCGCAGGCATCGTGTACAGACCCCACAAGCCGTAGGTCTTCTGATCCGAGAGGATGCCCTGCTCACGGGACAGTGTGAGCGCGGCGCCGTTGCCCAGGCGTTTGCGGACCTGGTCCACACCGCGGAAGTGCCAGTCTCCGTTGACTCTGGCGCGGGCGTAGGCGCACAGCTGCTCCCACCGAAGGAACGTGCCCAGGTCCGCGCCCGCGCCAGATTGCCCCTTTGCCTGGTCTGCCAGGTAAAGGCCCAGCAGCAATACGGTAAAGTCGCGCAACGAGTCGCTGACGGTGGTGAGGTTGCCAACGATCTGCCGCCCGAGCCGCGTCCAGATGGGTTGGATCCCTAATGGATCTCGCGAGCCTTTGATTTCGGCGCGATGGTCTAATTCGGTGAAGAAGGGGCCGAGGGGCGCGCCGGCGTTGCTTCGCATTGCACTCCCCCAATGCGCAGTGAAGTGAGGCCAGCATAGCGTGACTGTCGCGAACGAAGCCGGGAAATACTGGCGCGCGCCGGGATTTGACCAGATAGCCGAAGATTGATTGACCAAGGTCGGCGTCGTCCAACCTGGCGCACGACGAGGGTCCGCTGTCAGTGAAGGTGGTCGATAGAAAGCGAGCACGATGGTTAGTCCGTCGCGAGCGCCAGCAGTCGATGTGCTCCAGCACCGCATCCAGGCTCGGGCTGTGCTCCTTGAGGCCAGCCAGAGCCTTTTTGGGGTAATCGCCGACGTTCTGGTTCGCCTCATTAAGCAGGTATGGCTAGCGGGACTGCCTCGGCACGTAGAACGTCTCGCGGTGCCAGTTCTGGTTGTCGGTGATTTCTCGCGCATCGGCCTCAGACTCGCCGCGAGCCACCTGCTCGGCCACCACGGGCTCGAAGCGCTCCTCGAAGACATCCGAGCAGCGCTTCAGAAAGAGCATGCCAAAGATGTATTCCTTGAACTCGGAGGCATCCATCTTGCCGCGCAGAATGTCCGCGGCGCGGAAGAGATGGCGTTCCAATTGGGAGAGCGTAAGGGGCATAGCTACCTGCTTGGGAGAGACATTTGGCAACGGCGCCTACAAGCGCTGAAGATCGCGCAAAGATGACATAGGAGGGTCCTGGGAGGCGATTGCCAGCGGCACTTTCTGCGCAGTTACCCGCCTGACGGCATGACCGCTGACTTCGTGTCATCTCCGGGCGTGGTCCCGCTCGGAAGCCCAGCGCTCCATTTCCACCATAACGGCGCACGTTTCACCGGGAACACGAAGTGCCTCATCGCATCCGCCGTCCCGGTCGGCCACAGCGACAGACCAGAGAATCAAACCCAGAAGCCCCAGAAAGAGGTGGCACCGGGAGTAGTCGACCATCGGTCTAGTTCCGTGCCGTTCGGGCTGATACGCGCCGGAAGCTGCACGTTGTCGTAGAGGTTCCGGAACTAAATTTCATTGTGTCGCGCACACTTACCCGTCCTGCTCGATCGACTCCTAATAGGCGCAACGATTTTTTCTTAGAAATCATGCATTTGACGCATTTATCGGTCGTTGCTATGTTCTCCCGGTCTACCCCGTTTGGTACGGGTTCAACCGGAAAAACATGCGCAAGTCCGCGACCCTTAAGATGCTGGAAGACGAGCACGGCTGGCTTCTGTCGGCGTCGACGACTGCCAAGTACCTGGGGTTTCGGAATACCGAGGCCCTGCGCATGGCGCGCAGGCAAGGGCGCCTCGCCATTCGGATGTTCCCGGTCGAGGGGCGCAGAGGATTTTTCGCTGCTGCCGAGGATGTGGCGCGCTGGATGGATGAGACGCTGGCCAAGGGGCGCTTGGATCCCAAGGCGCAAAGCTTGGCGTCCAAAGATGATCACATCCGGCCAGGGGCCGAGATGGTCTCCGTTCCCTCAAAGGGAGGGCCTAAGCACTAGCCCTCCTCGCGAGGGCCAAAGGCGTTACGGCCAACTCTTTCCGCGTGTATCGCGTTTCCTTTCAGGAATAAAAAAGCCCCGAGGACGGCCATCCTCAGGGCTTTGCTTGCAGCGCAAGTATGTCTGACTGCACTGCGAGCTTCCTGTATCCGCAAGCCCCTGTCAACTGGCTCCCCGAGCCGGCACGGGAGGCGTGCGCCCACTCAGGAGCTCACCATGAAGAATAAACAAGCGCCCGCCGCGTCACCTCGGCAGCTGGCTGGCTTTACCCAACACAAGCGCAATCTGGTTTATGCGGCTTGCGGCCTATCGTCCCGGCACGAGGCACAGATCGAGGTGCTGCTTGCCGAGACCAATATGGAACGCTCGGTTGGAAAGGGCGCGCTCAGGAACGTCATCAGCCTCTTTCACTCGCGGAAAAACGAGGCCACCAGGATTACTGAGAGTCACACCTGCGAGCAGCTCTTCGCGTTGGAGCTTGAGC
>JAGWVM010000216.1 GCA_018970895.1 Lysobacteraceae bacterium
ATTCCGACGGTGCAGAAGCGATGTCCGCCGGCATGGTGCCCAGCTGTCCCCGAGGTTGGGCCCGACGGGTCCGGTACGGGGCTGTCTTCCACGTGTTCTCGATCGCCTGGATGCGGATGAAGGGCGAGGTGAGCCACCGCAAGTCAACTTCCAACGGAGAATCCATCCATGGCTGAATCGATGCTCGGACAGTCCGACCGGCGGGCTCTAGAAGAGTGCGCGGAAAAGCTCGGCATGACGCCGGAAGAGGCGCTCCGCGAGGCCGTCTCCAACCTTCATGCGCTCGTCCACGAGGGGCAGCCACCGGGCGAGGCTTCAAGGCACAGGGTGGTCGCACGGCCGCCACACGAGACGGACCAACCCGTTCCAGCGGGGACTTATGAGCGGCCGGTTCATGCTGACCACGCGGCTGGCGGCCTTTGGCGAGCCATGGGCGAGGGCGTGCGCCTAGGACTTCGTGATGCCCGCCATTTGGCAAAGCAGTACTTCGCGCCCCTGATCGCGCTCGCCTACTGGATGCACGATGTGACCGAGGGCGTGATGAACCGCAAGCGTCCCTAACGACCGGGTTGTCGCCGCGGAACTCCGGCCGTTGCGATCCGCGGCGTCAGCCCACGTAACCCGCCTGAAGGGACTCAATATAGGGGGTGAGGTTCTTGCCGCGCCCAGCAAGCAGAAGATCAAGCCCGGTCCTACCCCCAAAGCACTCGATGCGTTCCTCACGGAGCCATCGGATCGCGACCGATCGATCTTCGAACAGGACGGTGGCTTGCTCCAAGGCGGCCGCGAACTGATCGACGAAATCCTTCTCAAAGGCGGAGGCATCGGGGGACACCGATATATGGGCATTCACCGACCTAGCGAGCGAGTCCGGTGGTATGCCGAAAAGCTCCGCGATCTGTTCGAGCGTCATGGGACAACCCCTGTGCTGGTGCCGGAGTCGCTGCGGCGATAGTCCGACTGGAAACGCACAATCAGCGATTGGCTGCTTGCTCGGATCGATGTTTCGAGCCGGAACCCTATGTCGAGATCACAGGACTCTTCAGCGGCCGACACTGGGCAGGGCATGGAGAGCCAAGCTCGGTGTGTCATGAGGATGTTCCCCATCACCCAGCGATTCGACCGCACCAGCAGGTGATGCTTGAAAACAGGCGCCGTCAGACGTTGAATGCGAGCCTTCACCTGCTTAACCGTGCAGGTAGTTGCCCGCCGCGGCCTCAGCCGCCTTAATCAGCATCTCACTAGGCCCACTTAAGCAATCCATTGGCGCCTTACCGTCCAGGTAGCCGTTTGCCGACGCAAACCAGTTAGCCAACTCCCAGTCGGTCCACTGGTCACCGAACGCGTCCAGAATCTTCCTGACCACGGGCCGCGGTCGAAAGCCGTCGTCCGGATCCAGCAGATAGATGGGGAACCGTTCTACGCCATCCACGTGGAGAGCGAATATTTCTCGCTCTCGCTTCCATGTCGACGGTAGCGCTCTTGGATCGTTTGGCCTTGAGTCGATCAGCTCCTCGATTTCCTCGACGTTGAGCCAACGCGTCGAACCAAAGACATACTCTCTGGCCCTCTCACGGGCGCGTGCCCGTTGCCGTTCCAAGTACCCTCTGATCCGGTTCGATTCCATCGCTGAGAAGCCTGTGAAGCCCGTGGGATTCGCGGCCCGATTTTACATTTAACCTGAAGCGTCTTCGGTCATTGGGTCAGTGACACGCTCAGCGAAGCGCAGCCAAGCCGACGATGTGCTGCAGTGAAGTGCCTCGTGTCCCAAACACGGAGCCGGCCGGTCCGCCTTGGCTAGATTGGACTCGAAACCTCAACGCTACTCAGAGGAGGGGGGGATGTCGCACTGACCTCGTCTCAAACGGAGATACGGGCCACTGTCAGGATGTGGCTCCTACTGGCTCGGATGATCATGCCGTGGAAAAGTTCGAAAGTATCTACGTTCGCCGGGATCGATTGGCCGGTGGGCTCCAGGGACTGCTGATCGGTGACGCGCTCGGCGTTCCTTACGAGTTCCACGATCCGTCCGAGCTTCCGCCGCTTCAGCAAATCGACTTCGAGCCCCCCGCGGGCTTTCCTCGCTCCCACAGGGGTGTGCCTCCGGGTACTTGGTCCGATGATGGTGCGCAGGCGCTTTGCCTCTTGGAGTCGTTGCTCGCCAAGGACACGTTGGATCTCGGGGATTTTTCCCGCCGCCTTGTCGATTGGGCCGACCGAGGCCATCTGGCAGTTGATGGCAAGGTCTTCGACATTGGCTCGCAGACAGCACGCGCCATCGCGCGCCTTCGGGCGGGAGCTGCACCAAACGAAGCTGGACCCTCCAGTGAGTCGGATAACGGCAATGGCTCGCTGATGCGGGTATTGCCGCTCGCGCTTTGGCATGCCGGCGACGACGCGTCGTTGATAGCGATGGCTGCTCAACAATCGCTGCCTACCCACGGTCATCCTCGTGCTGCTGTCGCTTGTGCGCTGCTGTGTCTTTGGGCTCGTGCAGAGATCGAGTCAGCTCCTCATGGCTGGGAACGGGCCGAATCCGTCCTGCGACAGCTCGGGCCGGCCAACGGATTACCGCAGGCCGAGATCGAACACGTCCTGGATCCTTCCCATGCCGATCGGGTGGCTGGTTCAGGCTATGTCGTAGATACCCTCTGGTCTGCTCGTCAGTCGCTCGAGCACACCGGCAGCTACACGGACGCCGTTCGCCACGCAGTAGGGCTCGGAAGGGATACCGATACGACCGCCGCTGTCGTGGGTGGTCTGGCAGGCATCCGGTATGGCCTCTACGGCATCCCTCTCTCCTGGCGAATGCGTCTGCGTGGGGTCGAGCTTTTCCGGGGCTTTCAGGATGCCCTGGTGCAGCGCGTGTCATCGACCGAACATCACTCGGGCCAAGTGATTCGCACCAGCCAGAGTCACCCACTGCGCATTGGCACGATCAACCTGGACAGTGGCGGCCGGATTGGCATCACCTTCTGCCCGGGAAAGAAGCAAGCCTCGGCTATGAGCGGCCACTGGGACCGTGATCTGGATATCGATCTCCAGGCGATCCGGGACTGGGGCGCAACCCATCTCGTCACGCTGATCGCGCCTTGGGAATTCGAAGAGCTTTCTGTCACCGATCTCCCGACGAGAGCTGCGGCGCATGGACTCATCTGGCATCACGCCCCGATTCTGGACGGCCACGTGCCCGGTATCGTGCCTGACGGAGAAGATGCATCACTTTGGTTCGAGGCCGTGTGGCCGAAGCTTCGCACTACGCTTCTCGACTCCTTGGCGCAAGGCGAAGGAGCGGTTGTTCATTGCAAGGGTGGACTGGGCCGGGCGGGGACAGTGGCGGCCTTGTTGCTGGCCCATGCGTCAGGCGGCATGGCGGCTGACGACATCATCCAGCGCGTAAGGGAGGCGAGGCCGAATGCGATCGAAACTGTCGCGCAGGAGCGATATCTAAGGGACCACTTTTCAGAGCACGTGATCTGAAAGGGGCGATACATTCGACGAGGCGCCGTCCGGCCTCCTCGGGTTCTACCCCGTTTCCACGGACGGTTTGATTAAGGCTGAAAATTCCCGATCGCGTCGGGCGACTCTACGACGCATGCGTGGGTTGTGGAACCGCTCCATGTAGTCAAACAGAT
>JAGWVM010000001.1 GCA_018970895.1 Lysobacteraceae bacterium
GCGCTGGCGCTGGTGCCGGACCTGCTGGCGCGGATGCAGTGGAACGAAGCGGCCATGCGCGCGGCGATCGAGCCGGCGATGTACGCCACCGACGTGGCGATCGAGCAGGCCGCCGCTGGTGTTCCGTTCCGCGACGCATACCGTGCGGCCGCCGAGACCGCCGCTTCGGCGGGCGAGGGGCGTACGCCCGAAGGCAGCCTGGCTGCCCGTACTTCACCCGGCGCCGGTGACCAGTTGAAGCTGGACGAGCTGCGCGCTCGGCTCGGCGCGCTCGGCCAGTGAGGTAACGCATCCATGTCCGCCGTCAGCACTGCCAACGCAGCACATGTCGACTGGGGCCAGCAGTGCGACGGCTGGCATGTGCTGGCCGGCGATGACCTCAGCGTGATCGAGGAACGCATGCCGCCCGGCGCCGCCGAGGTGCGCCACCGGCACGTGCGCTCGCGGCAGTTCTTCTACGTGCTGGGCGGCACCGCTACGCTGGAGCGGGAGGGCGTGGCGCATCGTCTCGGGACGGGGCAGGGCCTGCACGTGCCGCCCGGCGCGGCGCACCCGATGCGCAACGATTCCGGCGAGGAGCTGCGCTTCCTCGTGGTGTCGTCGCCACGCAGCCACGGCGATCGCGAGGTGGTCGATGGCTGAACTCGCGCTCCAGTCGCTGCCCGCGTGGCGGCGCGCGGTGCTCAAGGTCGGCAGCAACCTGCTGGCCGCCGATGGCGGTGGCCTCACGCCGGACTACGCGCAGGCGCTGGCCGCTTTCATCGCGGCCAGTTGCGCGCAGGGCAGGGAAGTGGTGCTGGTGTCCTCCGGCGCAGTCGCCGCCGGCCGCGCGCTGCAACGCGCGCGTGCGGTTGCCATGGGCGGGCTCGCCGAACGCCAGGCGCTGGCCGCGCTGGGCCAGGCGCCGATGATCGCGCTGTGGCAATCGCTGTCGCCGCGGCCGGTGGCGCAGGTGCTGCTCACCCACGACGACTTGCGCAACCGCCGCCGCTACCTCAATGCGCGCGATACGCTGCGCCAGCTGCTGGCGATCGACGTGCTGCCGGTGATCAACGAAAACGACACGGTGGCGGTGGACGAACTCAAGCTCGGCGACAACGACAACCTCGCCGCCATCGTCGCCGCGCTGGTCGACGCCGACCTGCTGCTGATCGCCTCCGATATCGACGCGCTGTACTCCGCCGACCCGCGCCGTGATACCGCAGCGGCACCCATTCCGCACGTGGCCGAGATCACGCCGGAGGTGCTGGCGATGGCCGGCGGCAGCGGCAGCGTGGTCGGCACCGGCGGCATGCGTACCAAGCTGCAGGCGGCGCAGAAGGCGGCCGCGGCCGGTATTGCCACGGCACTCTTCAACGGTCGCGATGCGGCCACGGTGCGGGCGCTGGGCGAGGGCCAGCTGCGCGGCACGCTGTTCACGCCAGGGCAGAGCCGCATGCAGGCGCGCAAGTACTGGCTGCTGCATGCGCCGGGCAGCAGCGCGTCGATCCGCGTGGACGACGGCGCGGCCGGCGCGCTGGCCGCGGGCCGCGCTTCGCTGTTGCCGGGCGGTGTGGTGGAGGCCGGGGGCGATTTCCATCGCGGCGACCTGGTCGAGGTGGTCGATCCCTCCGGGCGCGTGGTGGCGCGCGGCCTGTCCCAGTACGGCGCGGTGGACGTGCGGCGTCTGGCCGGTCGTCACAGTCGCGACATCGAGGGTGTGCTCGGCTACAGCTACGGTCCGGCGATCGTCCATCGCGACGACCTGGCGGTGGTCGCGTCGTGACTGGTTTGGACGTCCATACGGCCGTCGTTACGTCGCATCCGGCGACGGATTTTCCGCACAGGGGTTGAAATGCCGGAAGCTGCCCAGACCCTTGTACGGTTGCAGCAAGTCGAGGATGTCGGGGAAATGACGCAACTCAGGGCCTTTCGACAGCAGTCGGTGCCGCCGTGGCGCCGGGCCGTGCTGAAGGTGGGGAGCAGTCTGATCGCTGCCGACGGCGGTGGACTCAGCACCCGCTACGCGCTGGGGCTGGCGCAGTTCATCGCCGCGTGCCACGCCTCCGGGCGCGAGATCGTGCTGGTGTCGTCCGGGGCGGTGGCCGCCGGACGCGTGGTGCTGAAGGACCACGCCGGCGAGGAAGACGCCAGCAACGCCGCGCGCCAGGCGATGGCGGCGCTGGGCCAGACGCAGACGGTGGGGTTGTGGCAGCGGCTGCTCGACATCCCGCTGGCGCAGGTGCTGCTGACGCATGACGACCTGCGCAACCGCCGCCGCTATCTGAACGCGCGCGCCACCCTGGGCGAGCTGCTCAAGCACCGTGTGATGCCGGTGGTGAACGAGAACGACACGGTGGCGGTGGACGAGCTCACCCTGGGCGACAACGACAACCTCGCCGCGATCATCGCCGCGCTGGTCGATGCGGACATGCTGCTGATCGCCACCGACATCGACGGCCTGTACACCGCCGACCCGCGCAGCCATCCGGATGCCGAGCCGGTCAATGAAGTGGCCGAACTCACGCCCGAGATCATGGCGATGGCCGGTGCGGCCGGCAGCGCCGTGGGTACCGGCGGCATGCGCACCAAGCTGGAGGCCGCGGAGAAGGCCGCCGCGGCGGGCATCGAGACGATCCTGTTCAACGGTCGCGACAGCGAGGTGGTAAGCCTGCTCTCGCGCGACCTGCTGCACGGCACCCTGTTGCGCACCAAGGCCACCCGGCTGCAGGCGCGCAAGTACTGGCTGCGCCACGTGCCGGCGGTGCCCGGCCACATCGAGGTGGATGCCGGCGCGATGCGCGCGCTGAACGAGGAGGGCGCCTCGCTGCTGCCCAAGGGCATCCTCGCCGCCGAGGGCGAGTTCCAGCGTGGTGACATGGTGGAGATCGTCGGCCCGGGCGAGCACGGCGCACTGCAGTCGTTCGCCCGCGGCATCAGCCAGTACAGCGCCATGGAAATCAACCGCATCGCGCGCTGCCACACGCGCGAGATCAAGACCCGGCTCGGCTACAGCTTCGGCGAGAACGTCGTGCATCGCGACGATCTCGCGCTGGTGCGCGAGCTGGACCTGACCACAGGAGACCTTTGAGCATGAGCAACATCCAAACCCGAGCCCTGGCCTGTCGCGATGCCGCCCCGGCGATCGCCATGCTGGACGCCGAGGCCCGCCGCGCGCTGCTGCGCGACATGGCCGCCGCGGTCGATGCGCATGCCGCGGCCATCCTCGAAGCCAACGCGAAGGACATGGCCGGTGCGGCCGAAAAGGGCGTGCAGGGGGCGATGCTGGATCGCCTCAGGCTGGATGCCACCCGCGTCGCCGCGATCGCCGACGCGGTGCGCGAGGTGGCGGACCTTCCCGACGTGGTCGGTCAGGTGACCCGCCGCGAGACCCGGCCGAACGGCCTGGCGATCGAGCGCGTGCGCGTTCCGCTCGGCGTGGTGGCGATGATCTACGAGGCGCGTCCCAACGTGACCGCCGATGCTGCCGCGCTGTGCATGAAGGCCGGCAACGCGGTCATCCTGCGCGGCGGCTCCGAGGCGCTGCATTCCAACCTCGCCATCGCCGTCGCCCTGCACGAGGCAATGGACAAGCACGGCGTGCCGCGCGACGTGCTGACCATCATGGACGACCTGCGCCGCGAGGCGATGGTCGAGCTGCTGCAGCTGAGCGACATCGTGGACCTGGCGATCCCGCGCGGCGGCGAGGGGCTGATCCGCTTCGTCACCGAGCACGCGCGCGTGCCGGTGATCAAGCACTACAAGGGCGTCTGCCACCTGTACGTGGATCGCGAGGCGGACCCCGGCCTGGCGCTGGACCTGCTGCTGGACGGCAAGACGACCCGCACCGGCGTGTGCAACGCGCTGGAGACCCTGCTGGTGCACAAGGACATCGCGCACGAGTTCCTGCCGCGGGCGGCCGAGGCGCTGCGCGCGAAGGGCGTGGAGCTGCGCGGTGACGAGGCCAGTCGCGCCGTTGGCGGCGACATGAAGGTGGCCACCGAAGACGACTACGCCGCCGAGTTCCTCGACCTAATCCTGGCGGTGCGCGTGGTCGACAGTCTCGATGACGCGATCGCCCACATCCGCCGCTACGGCTCGGACCACACCGAGGTGATCGCCACGCGCAACGAGGCGACGGCCGCGACGTTCGTCCACGCGCTGCGTTCGGCGGTGGTGATGGTCAATGCCTCCTCGCGCTTCTCCGACGGCGGCGAGCTGGGGCTGGGCGCGGAGATCGGCATTTCCACCACCCGACTGCACGCCTACGGGCCGATGGGCGCCGAGTCGCTCACCATCGAGCGCTTCGTGGTGCATGGTGAGGGGCAGGTGCGGCATCCGGAGAGCCGCACCCGCTGAGCGTATCCAAATAACCGCCGATCGTTCCTACAGAAAAAGAAGGGCGCCCTTGGGGCGCCCTTCGTGTTTCCCTTGACGCTGGCGATCAGTAGCCGGCGGCCAGTCCCGACGGCCGGCGGCGGTCGTTGGCGCCTTCCAGCAGGCCGGTCTTCGGGCTGCGCAGGATCGCCTCGTCGGCACCCCAGGATCGCACTTCCTTGAACTTGTAGCCCATGCCTTCCAGCTGCTTCTTCACCGCATCGGTGAGCAGGCCCGGCTCGACGATCACCGCGTCCGGATACCACTGGTGGTGCATGCGCGGGGCGTTCACCGCCTGCTGCATGTTCATGCCGTAGTCGATCACGTTGGTGATGCTCTGCATCACCGTGGTGATGATGGTCGAGCCGCCGGGGCTTCCGGTCACCATGAACAGCTTGCCGTCCTTCAGCACGATGCTCGGCGCCATCGAGCTCAGCGGGCGCTTGCCGCCCTCCACCTGGTTGGCCTTGCCCTGCACCAGGCCGAAGGTGTTCGGCACGCCGGGCTTGGAGGTGAAGTCGTCCATCTCGTTGTTGAGGAAGAAGCCGGTGTCGCCGGCGATCTGGCCCACGCCGAACAGGTAGTTGATGGTGTAGGTCACCGCCACGGCGTTGCCGTCCTTGTCGACCACGGCGTAGCTGGTGGTGTTGGTGCCTTCGGTGGCACCGAGGCTGCCCTTGACCTGGGTCGACGGCGTGGCCTTGTCCGGCTCGATGGTCGAGCGCAGCTGGTCGATGTGCTTGTCCGAGAGCAGCACGTCGATCGGGTTCTTCACGAACGCCGGATCGCCCAGGTAGTTGTTGCGGTCGGCAAAGGCGCGCCGTTCGGCCTCGATGGTGAAGTGCATGGCTCGCGCCGAGCCGTAGCCCCAGTCCTTCAGCGGGTAGGGCTGGATAAGCTTCAGGATCTGGCAGATCGTGACGCCGCCGGAGCTGGGCGGCGGATCGGACACCACGGTGTAACCGCGGTAGCCGCATTTGATCGGGGAATCCCACTGCACGGTGTAGTCGGCAAAGTCCTTCATGCTGAGCAGGCCACCGTTGGCCTCGCTGGCGGCGACCACCTTGCGCGCGATATCACCGTGGTAGAAGGCCTTGGCGCCGCCCTTGCTGATGGCCTCCAGCGTCCTGGCCAGCTGCGGCTGCACCAGCCGGTCGCCGGCCTGGTACGGCTTGCCATCCTTGAGGAAGATCGCCGCCACGTTGGGATACTTCGCGAAGTCCTTGGTGCGCTGATCCAGGATGTTCACGTCACCCTGCTGCAGCACGTAACCCTGCTTGGCCAGCCGGATCGCAGGCGCAATCACCTGCTGGCGGGAGAGGCGGCCGTACTTGCGCAGCGCCTCGTCCATGCCCATCACGGTGCCGGGCACGCCCACGCCGAGGTAGGTGCCGGTGCTCTTGCCGGGCACCACGTTGCCCTTGTCGTCCTGGAAGATGGTCGGGCCGGCCTTCAGCGGCGCCTTCTCGCGGAAGTCGAGGAATACGTCCTTGCCGTGCGCCAGGTGGATCAGCATGAAGCCGCCGCCGCCGATGTTGCCGCAGCACGGGTGCACCACCGCCAGCGCGTAGCCCACCGCTACCGCGGCGTCCACGGCGTTGCCGCCGCGCTTGAGGATGTCCACGCCGACCTCGGTCGCCAGGTGCTGGGCCGAGACGACCATCGCGTGCTTGGCGGTGACCGGCTGGTCCTTCGACAGGTCGGCCAGGGTGGTCGGGGCGGCGGTGGCGTCGAGCGCCTGCTTGGGGATGTTGTCCTGCACGGCGGCGGACTGGCCCCAGGCCAGCGGCGCGGCCAGCAGCAGGGCTGCCGCCAGGCCATGGATCAAGGTGTTTCGCATCGGTGGCTCCGGAAAGTGGTGGGGACGGGGTGCCGGTTCCCGATGGTAACCGGCACCGGCACGATGTGCCTCCCTGCCTGCATCCCTGCACGTTCCTGCGATGTTTCTGCGGGCGGGACGTCCAGACGGCCGGACGTGCCCGCCTCGATTCAGCCCGCGTCGTTCCACGCCCGCACGGCTTCGGCGAAGGCGAGGCAGTCGGCGAAGCGGTTGTACAGCGGCGCCGGCGAGATGCGGATCACGTCGGGCTCGCGCCAGTCGCCGATGATCCCGCGATCGACCAGATAGTCGAACAGTGCCCGGCCGCGCTCGCGCCCGCCGCGCACGCGGATCGACAGCTGCGCGCCGCGCTGCGCCGGGTCGGCCGGCGTGATGATCTCCAGCAGGTCGGCAAGCTGCGTGTTCACCAGCCACTCCAGGTAGCCGGTGAGCTTGAGCGACTTGGCGCGCAGCCGGTCGATGCCGGCGCGGCGAAAGATCTCCAGCGAGATGCGCAGCGGCACCATCGCCAGGATCGGCGGATTGGACAGCTGCCAGCCTTCCGCGCCGGGGGTGGGGTCGAAGCTGGGCGCCATCTGGAAACGGTTGTCGCGGCGGTTGCCCCACCAGCCGTGGAAGCGCGGCAGTGCGGCCTGCGCGTGCCGCTCGTGCACGAACACGCCGCCGACCGCGCCGGGGCCGGAATTGACGTACTTGTAGTGGCACCACACGGCGAAATCCATGCCGCTGTCGTGCAGCGCCAGCGGCAGGTTGCCCACCGCGTGGGCGAGGTCGAAACCGACCCGGCAGCCGCGCGCGTGCGCCAGCGCGGTGATGGCCTTGAAGTCGAACGCCTGGCCGGTGCGGTACTGGATGCCGGGCAGCAGCACCAGCGCGACCCGATGGCCGTGCTCGGCGAGCGCCTGCTCGATCGCGTCCATCGTCAACGTGCCGTGCGGGCCGTCGCCTTCCAGTTCGATCAGCGCGTCGGCCGGATCAAACCCGTGGTAGCGGATCTGCGATTCCACCGCGTAGCGGTCGGTCGGAAAGGCACCGGCCTCGATCAGGATCGCCGGGCGCTCGGCGGTGGGGCGGTAGAAGCTGACCATCATCAGGTGCAGGTTCACGCCCAGCGTGTTCATCGCCACCACCTCGACGGGCAGGGCGCCGACCAGCGCGGCGAGGTTGTCGCGCAGGTAGTCCTCGTAGTTCAGCCAGGGCGCGCGGCCCTTGAAGTGGCCTTCGACCGCCAGCTCGCCCCAGTAGTCGAGCTCGGCGCTCAGTGCCGGGCGCACGGCGCGCGGCTGCAGGCCCAGCGAGTTGCCGCAGAAATAGTGGCCTTCGCGGCCCTCGTGCGGCGGGATCAGGAATTCGTCGCGGAAGCCGGCCAGCGGGTCGGCGGCATCCTGCGCCTGCGCCCAGGCGGGCGTGGCTTCGTAGGTGGGTGACATGACGCGGTTCCGGGATAGACGACCCCGAAGGTTACCGCGTCCGCGGCTATTTCCCCAGCCGGGTGGCGATGGCCTGGCAGCCCCTGTCGAACGCCGCCTGCCACGCCACGCCCGCCTGGGTGGAGGCCGGGCGCAGGCAGCGCAGCTGGATCGCGTGGCCGTCGCGGAACCAGTAGTGCTCCACATAGGCCATGGCGGTACCGGCCTCCCTGGCCGTGTAGAGGAAGTCGTCCGGCCCGCCGGTATTGCTCACGCTGCGGATCGGCTGGTAGCCGGGAAGTCCCTGCGCCTTGGTCGACGACTGCGCCACGTACTGCTGGAAACCGGCCAGGTCGCCCACCTGCTTCACCGTCACCGAGACGCGGGCCAGCGTGTTGCGCGCGGTCGGCGAGGGATCGGGTACCTGGAACACCCGCACTTCCGGATCGCCCTGGGTTTCCATGATGCCGATCCAGTGGTCCGGGGTGCTGAAGCTCACGCTGCCGCCGGCCATGGTGACGTCGGTGGCGAACAGCGGCGCGCTGGCAAGCAGGGCAGCGGCGAACAGGGCGAGGCGCGACAGATACATGCAGGCTCCATGCAGGCCAGGGTTCGGCCGGTGACGGGGAAACTGGCCACGAGCATAGCTGCTGCAGATACGGCGCGGACCGATGCCCGTCACAACCCGGCGGGCGTCGCCGTGACCGTCCTATACTCCAGCGGCTCGGTCCAGAGGGCCGACGGTCAGGGGGAAGTCATGGACGAAGCACGACAGCGCCGCTATCTGCAGGCCAAACCGATCGCGCTCGAGGCCCTGGAGCAGCCCCCGGCGGAGCGCGCGGCCGTGGTCGAAGCCAGCTGCGGCGGCGATGCTGCGTTGCGTGCCGAGGTGCAATGGCTGCTCGAAGCTGCCGACGCCACCTGCGAGACGCCGCTCCCGCTGCCGCTGATCGGCGACCTGCCCGAGGATGCCAGTGGCCAGCTCATCGCGGCCGACGGCGGCGCGTGCCGTTACCGGTTGCTGCGCCCGCTGGGGGAGGGGGGCATGGGCGTGGTCTATCTCGCCGAGCGGATCATCGGCGCAGGCGAGGGTGAGGCCATCCACCAGAAGGTGGCTCTGAAGTTCGTGCAGAGCGGCAACCTGCTGGCGCCGGTGGCGCGCCGGCGCTTCGTCGAGGAGCGTCGCATCCTCGGTTCGCTCGCCCATCCGGGCATCGCCCACCTGATCGATGGCGGCAGCACCCGCGACGGACGCCCGTTCCTGGCCATGGAGTACGTCGAGGGCGAGCGCATCGACCAGTGGTGCGAGCGCCGGCAGCTGTCGCTGCGGCAGCGGGTCGAGCTGTTCCTGAAGGTCTGCGACGCAGTGTGTCATGCCCACGAGCGGCTGGTGATCCATCGCGACATCAAGCCGGCCAACATCCTGGTGACCCTCGCCGGTGAGCCGAAGCTGCTGGATTTCGGCATCGCGCGCCTGCTCGACCAGGTAGGCGGCGTCGCCACCGTGCAGACCATGACCATGCAGCGCGCGCTGACGCTTGCCTATGCCAGTCCGGAGCAGGTGCGCGGCGAGCCGCTCGGAACCCGCGCCGACGTCTGGTCGCTGGGCGTGGTGCTGTACCAGCTGGTGTGTGGCCGGCGGCCGTTCGGCGAGAGCGAGCTCGACTCGCCGCTGGACGTCTCCAACGCCATCGTGACCGGTCGCATCGTGCCGCCGAGCCGTCGGGCGGAGCGCCGCAGCGCCCGTGGCGCCGAGCGCAGGATTCCGCGCGACATCGACGCGATCGTGATGAAGGCGCTGCGGCGCCTCCCGGTCGAGCGCTACGGCTCGGTCGCCGAGCTGGCCGCCGACCTGCGGCGGTTCCTCGATGTGCGGCCGGTCCGCGCCATGCGCGGGCACCGCTGGTATCGCGGCGCCCTCTACCTGCGCCGGCACCGGGTCGGGCTGGTGGTCGGCGTTGTCGTGGCGGGGATGCTGCTCGCCTTCATGGTCGAGCGGGAAAGGCAGCTCGATCGGGTGAAGCTCGAGCGCGACAAGACCCAGGCCATCGCCGGCTTCATGCAGGAATTGTTCGAGAACGCCGATCCGACCCATGCCGGCGGCAGCCACGTCACCGTGCGCCAGGTGCTCGATCGGGGCGCCGCGACGCTGGCCCGCCGGAGCGACATCGACCCGCAGGTGCGCGTGCAGCTGATGCTCTCGATGGCACGCTCGTACAATCAGCTGAGCCTGGGGGCGCCGGCCGTGGCGCTGATGAAGCAGGCACTGCATCTGCAGAAGGGCTACCGGCCCGGCCCGCTCGAGGCCGGTCGGGTCTACGCGCAGCTGGGGCGGGGCTACTCCACGCTCCAGGACGAGCCCTCGGCGATCCCCGTCGATGACCGCGCCATCGCGCTGTTGTCGCAGGCCCGCCCGCGCCCGGTCGATGAGATCCTGCGGGTGCGCATCAACCAGCTTTACAACCATCTCGCGGTGCTCGATATCCCGCTGGACGAGGTCCACTCGCAGATCCGGGCCATCCTGGCCACGCTCGAGGCCACGCCGTCCGCCCACGATCGCGAGCTGCACCTGCAGGCGCTGGCCGTGCTGGCGATGACCCAGGGTGCGCAGGGCGAGGACAACCGCGCGATGGCCACGGCGCATCGTGCGGTCGAGGAGGCCCGGCAATGCTACGTGGCCGACGACACCAACCAGGTCTACTACCGTTTCGTCGAAGCGCTGGTGTCCCTGCGCAGCCGGCCCGAACAGGCGCTGGCCGGCTTCCACCGCGCGCTTGACGACTATGACCGCATGGTCGGCACGCCCGGCCCCTCGCTGGGCGCGCTGCTTGCCTATTTCGGCGGGGCCCTGGCGCAGATGGGCCGGACCGGCGACGCGGTTGCCGTGCTTGAGCGGGCGGCCCGCATCGCCGGCGACTATGCGCAGGATTCGCCGGACTTCTACTTCGGCACGCTCGACTCGCTGGCCGCGCAGTACCTCGAGCTCGGTCGCAATGCCGATGCCGCCGCCCTGCTGTCTCCGCACCTGGACGCGATGAGTGCACGAATGGCCAGCGGCTCGGTGTGGTCGGTCACCAACTTCGCCGACGCACTGAACGTGCAGGGCGCGTGGCAGCTGCACCGGGGACGGCCGGCGGCGGCGCTGCGCCGGTTCCGGCAATCGCGCGACCTGCTCGGCGTCCGCGAGCGACAGGTTGCGGCCGCCACCTACGCGGCAGCGCTGGCGGGGATCGGGGAGAGTTTCCTGGCTTCGGGCGACACCGGCCAGGCAACCATCTGGCTGGCGTCGCTGCAGGGGTTCAACGACCGGGCGCGGCTGACGACGCCGGATCCGGCGGCACTCGATGCGGCGATCCTGTCCTCGCGCATCGCCCTGGCCCGGGGCGATTTCCGCCAGGCCGCTTCATTGGCGGCGACAACAGCGGCACAATCGGACGCCCGCTGGGGCTCGTGCAGCCGGCGGTCACGCGACCTGCGCGGGCTGGAGACCGACGCGCGCCGGCGTCTGGGGCAGCCGCCGGTGCGGTTTTCCTGCGGCACGGCGCCCACTGTCGCGATGCAATAGCGGATCGACCGACCGATGAACATGCTGGAAAAGCCAACCGAAGTCACCCGACTGCTGCATTCGGCGCAGGCCGGCGATCCTGACGCACTGGACGAGGCACTGCGGCAGATGTACGGCGCGCTGCACCGGCTGGCCGGCGCCCAGCTCCGGCAGAACAGCAGCGAGCGCACGCTCAGCGCCACCGCCCTGGTCAACGAGGCCTACCTGAAGGTCTTCGGTGGCGGCGGCACTCCCGAATGGGAGAACCGCGGCCATCTGCTGGGCGTGGCCGCCCGGGCGATGCGCGAGGTGCTGGTGGATTCGGCCCGGCGCAGGCAGGCGTCGAAGCGGCCGCAGTCGGCCGATCGCATCGAGCTGTCGGAGATCTCCGGTGCCCTCGCGCACGACATCGACTACGCGGCCCTGCTCGAGTGCCTGGAAGCGCTCGAGCAGATCGACCCGCGCCAGGCCAGCATCGTGTCGATGCGATTCTTCGTCGGGCTGACCGCCGAGCAGATCGGCGCGGCCATGGGCATTTCCCCGGCCACCGTGCAGCGGGAATGGCGCCTC
The DNA here is from genome assembly GCA_018970895.1 of Lysobacteraceae bacterium. Classification (GTDB taxonomy): domain Bacteria; phylum Pseudomonadota; class Gammaproteobacteria; order Xanthomonadales; family Rhodanobacteraceae; genus Dyella_A. The sequence continues at coordinate 11,720 of JAGWVM010000001.1, forward strand.
GCCCGCGCCTGGCTGCAGCGCGAACTCGAAGCCTGATCCGTCCTTTCCGGCGTACCCGTTCCCGGCGCGGCGCACCGCGCCGGGCGCTTGTCCGTGCGCTTGCCGGCGAAGAAAGGTGAACGAATGCTGAATATTTCTGCTGCCGGCTGACCAAGTCCGCCGGCCCGCCGCGCACTAAACCGGTGGAGGGGTCTAGAGACCCCGATGAACTCGCTCGCTCGGATTGGCTCCGCATGGCCGCGCGGAGCGCCGGTGCCGGTCGGTTCCGTTTCAGCCGTCAGGGGGACATCGCATGGCGCCAGATACCGGATCTGCGGCGGAATTCCGCGGCGTTCCGGCGTGCTCGCGCGCGCTGGCCCCGGTCCGTCCTCATCACCGGTAGTCCCTGTTCGAAGGAGACACAAGCATGGCCAAGCAAAGCAGTCAGAAGTTCATCGCGAGGAACCGCGCACCGCGCGTGCAGATCGAGTACGACGTGGAGGTCTACGGCGCACAGAAGAAGGTGCAGGTCCCGTTCGTGATGGGCGTGATGTCCGACCTGTCCGGCGCCAACAACGCCGAGCTGCCGGCGATCGAGGACCGCAAGGCCCTGGAGATCGACGTGGACAACTTCGACCAGCGCCTGCAATCGATGAAGCCGCGCGTCTCCTTCGCCGTGCCCAACACGCTGACCGGTGAGGGCAACCTCAACGTCGACATCACCTTCGAGAGCATGGACGACTTTTCCCCGGCGGCGGTGGCCCGCAAGGTCGCGCCGATCGCCAAGCTGCTCGAGGCACGCACCCAGCTGTCCAATCTGGCCACCTACATGGACGGCAAGGCGGGTGCCGAGAAGCTGATCGCGCAGGCGATCAACGACCCGGCGCTTCTGCAATCACTGGCGTCGGCACCCAAGCCCGGCGACGAAGGCAAGGACGGGGAGTAAGCACATGGCAACCGAAAAGCTGGCCGAACAGGGCGCCACCGTCACCGCCGAAGCGAGCGACTTCGCCGCGTTGCTCAACAAGGAGTTCAAGCCCAAGAGCGAGCGCGCCCGGGAAGAGGTCGAATCGGCCGTCCGGACGCTCGCCGAGCAGGTGCTTAGCAAATCCGACATCGTCTCCGAAGATGTCACCCAGACCATCAATGCCTACGTGGCCGAGCTCGACCGCAAGATCAGCGAGCAGCTCAACCACGTCATGCACCACGAGGACTTCCAGAAGCTCGAGAGCGCCTGGCGCGGCCTGCACCACCTGGTCAACAACACCGAGACCGATCAGCAGCTGAAGATCCGCGTCATGAACATCTCCAAGAAGGAGCTGGGCAAGACGCTCAAGCGCTACAAGGGTACCGCCTGGGACCAGAGCCCGATCTTCAAGAAGATGTACGAAGAGGAATACGGCCAGCTCGGCGGCGAACCTTACGGCTGCCTGGTTGGCGACTACTACTTCGACCACAGCCCGCCCGACGTGGAAATGCTCGCCGGCATCGCCCAGGTGGCCTCGGCCGCGCACGCGCCGTTCATCGCCGCGGCCAACTCCACGCTGATGGGCATGGACAGCTGGAACGAGCTGGCCAATCCCCGCGACCTGGCCAAGATCTTCTCCACGCCCGAGTACGCATCGTGGCGTTCGCTGCGCGAGTCCGAGGACGCCAAGTACCTGGGCCTGACCATGCCGCGCACGCTGGCGCGCCTGCCGTACGGCGCAGCCACCAACCCGGTGGAGGAGTTCAACTTCGAGGAGGACACCTCGGGCGCCGACTCGTCCAAGTACACCTGGCAGAACGCCGCCTACGCGATGGCGGTGAACATCAATCGCTCGTTCAAGGCCTACGGCTGGTGCTCGCGGATCCGTGGCATCGAGTCCGGTGGCGCCGTGGAGGGCCTGCCCGTGCATACCTTCCCGAGCGACGATGGCGGCGTGGACATGAAGTGCCCGACCGAGATCGCGATCACCGACCGGCGCTCGGCCGAGCTGGACAAGATGGGCCTGATGCCGCTGGTCCATCGCAAGAATTCGGACATGGCCGCCTTCATCAGCGCGCAGTCGCTGGCCAGGCCGGAGGAGTACGACGACCCGGACGCCACCGCCAACGCCGCGTTGAGTTGCCGCCTGCCGTACCTGTTTGCCGCCAGCCGCTTCGCGCACTACCTGAAGTGCATCGTGCGCGACAAGATCGGCTCGTTCTCCAGCCGCGACCAGATGCAGAGCTGGCTGACCAACTGGGTCATGAACTACGTCGACGGCGACCCGGTGAACTCCAGCGAGGAGACCAAGGCGCGCAAGCCGCTGTCGGCCGCCGAGGTGGTGGTGGAAGAGGTGGAGGGAGCACCTGGGTATTACACCTCCAAGTTCTATCTGAAGCCGCATTACCAGCTCGAGGGTCTCACCGTTTCGCTGCGACTGGTATCGCGCCTGCCGTCCGCGGCCAAGGCCTGACACCCGCTGGCGGCCCGGGACCCTTTCCGCGCCGCCAGCCGGTTCAGGCAGTACACGGATGCGACGGGGAACGGTCGCTTCCTGCAGTGCCCACGGCGGCCCCGGGCCGGCGACGTTCCCTTCAAGCAACCACGGATCGACCGGTGCGGGTGCGTTCCCGAACGGCGTCATCCATCCATCACAGGTGATCGAGGAGAGGTTTCATGGCATTCGACATGCACATCAAGTTCGGCTCGGGCAAGGTCAAGATCGAGGGCTCGTCCAAGCACAAGAAGCACACCGGCGAGGTGCCGATCCTGGCCTGGTCGTGGGGTGCCAGCAACACCGGCGACCTGCACGGCGGCTCGGGTGCCAGCGGCGGCAAGGCCAATGTGCAGGACATCTCCATCACCAAGTACGTCGACAGCTGCTCCAACGCGCTGCTCAACGCGGTCTGCACCGGAGGCCGCATCGACACGGCCTGGCTGTACGTCACCAACGCCACCGGCGAGCAGACCGACTTCCTCACGCTGGAGCTGAGCGAGGGCATCCTGGTCACCTCGTATTCCACCGGCGGCAGTGGCGGCGAGGATCGCCTGACCGAGAACATCACCCTGCACTTCGGCAAGTTCAAGTACTCGTTCCAGCCGCAGGACGACAAGGGTGCCAAGGACGGCGGAGCGAAGGAGTTCACTTACGACATCCAGGGAGTGGCCGCGGCCTGACGGCCCGGTCGCGCTCTCGTCCACCCCGTCAACCGAGGCATGTCGCCAGTGGAACATTCTCCTGAAAACCTGCTCAAGGAAGGCCGGCTGGACGAGGCGCTGCAATCCCTCACCGACCAGGTGCGGGCCAACCCGGCGGACGCGCGCCGCCGGGTGTTCCTGTTCCAGCTGCTGGCCGTGCTCGGCCAGTGGGAGCGCGCGCAGAAGCAACTGGCCGTGGCCGGCGAGATGGATCCGGTCAATGCGCTGATGGTGGGCGCCTACCAGGTCGCTCTGGCCGGTGAGCGCGAGCGCGTGGAGGTGCTGGCCGGTCGCCGGTCGCCGGTGATCATCGGCGAACCCGAAGCCTGGGTGGCCCTGCTGCTGCAGGCGCTGCGGCTCAACGGCGAAGGGCGCCACGACGAGGCCGCCACGCTGCGCGAGCAGGCTTTCGAGCAGGCCGAGGCGGTGTCCGGCACGGTCGATGACGCCCCGTTCGAGTGGCTGGCCGATGCCGACCCGCGCTTCGGCCCCTGCCTGGAAGTGATTACCCGCGGCGGCTACGCCTGGGCACCGTTCTCGCGGATCCGCGAGCTGACTTTCGAAGCACCGAGCGACCTGCGCGACAAGGTCTGGGCGCCGGTGCAGATCACCTGGACCAATGGCGGCCAGGCGGTGGGCTTCGTCCCCGCCCGCTACCCGGGCGCCGAGCAGTCGGCCGACTGTGAGGTCGCGCTGGGTCGACGCACCGACTGGCACGATCTCGCCCCCGGGCTGCAGGTCGGCGCCGGCCAGCGCATGTTTGCCACCGACGGCGCGGAGTACCCGCTGCTGGACGTGCGCGTCGTCCGTTTCGAAGCGGCCTGAGCGCCCGCGCGCCGTGGCCGAGCTGACCACCCAGGAGCGTCTGCAGCCCTCGCTGCTGGACCGCCTTACCGATGATGAGCCGGGCCGTCGCGAGGAGAGCCGCGAGCGTCGCGTGATCAGCGCCAGCCGCTTGCGCGAGTGCGTCACCCGCGACATCGCCTGGCTGCTTAACTGCGTCAACCTGGGCGCCGACGAGACGCTGGCCGACTACCCGGATGTGGGCCGCTCGGTGGTCAACTTCGGAATCCCCGACCTCACCGGTTCGGCGCTTTCGGGTGTGGATGTGGCCGTGCTGCAGCGGCAGATCCGCGCGGCGATCATCGCTTTCGAGCCGCGGCTCATCGCCAGCACGCTCAATGTCACCGTGCAGAGCGACGACCATCGGATGGACCGTCAGTCGCTGGTGTTCAACATCGAGTCGGACATGTGGGCGCAGCCGATCCCGCTGCGGCTGTACCTGAAGACCGAAGTGGACCTGGAAACCGGCGCGATCCACGTCTCTGAAGGACTGGGTTGAGCGCCATGGACCCGCGCCTGCTCCGTTACTACAACCGCGAGCTGCAGCACGTCCGCGAGATGGGCGGCGAGTTCGCCCGCGAGTACCCGAAGATCGCCGGACGGCTGGGACTGGAGGGTTTCGAGTGTGCCGACCCGTACGTGGAGCGGCTGCTCGAGGGCTTCGCCTTCCTCGCCGCCCGCGTGCAGCTCAAGCTCGACGCGCAGTACCCGGCGTTCACCCAGCACCTGATGGAGATGGTGTACCCGCACTACCTGGCGCCGGTACCGTCGATGGCGGTGGTGCAGCTGGAGCCGATCCTCAAGGAGCCGGCGCTGGCCACCGGCCTGCGCGTTCCGCGGCACACCGCGTTGCGCAGCCAGACCGGCCGCGACGACCGCACCGCCTGCGAGTACCGCACCGCCCACGACGTGACGCTGTGGCCGCTGGAACTGGTGTCGGCCAAGTACATCGAGACGCCCGCGGCGCTCGCCGCGGCCGGCGTGCCGCTGCCCGACGGGCTGACCGCGCGCGCCGGCCTGCGGCTGAGCCTGCGCGTCACCGCCGGGCTTCCGGCGCACGCGCTGGCGCTGGACCGGCTGCCGGTATTCATTGCCGGCGCCGACGAGCTGCCCAGGCGCCTGTATGAGCAGGTGCTGGGCAACGCGGTGGGCTACCACGTGCGCGCCCCCGGCAGCGCGGGCGCCACGGTGGGCCAGTTCTACCCGGCCGAGGCGATCGTGCCTCGCGGCTTTGCCGACCAGGAGGCGCTGATCCCGTACACCGCGCGCTCGTTCAGTGGTTACCGCCTGCTGCAGGAGTACTTCGCCTGCCCGGAGCGCTTCCTGTTCGCCGAGTTCACCGGCCTGCGCCAGGTGCTGGCGCGCTCGCAGGGCAGCGAGTTCGAGATCGACGTGTTGTTCGACCGCAGCGTCGCACGCCTGCACAACGCGGTGGATGCCGGCAATTTCCGCCTGCACTGCACGCCGGCAATCAACCTGTTTCCGCGCCGCTCGGATCGCATCCACCTGCAGCCTGGCAAGACCGAGTACCACGTGCTGGCCGACCGTACCCGGCCGATGGACTTCGAGATCCACTCGGTCAGCGAGGTGGATGGCTTCGGTGATCGGCAGGAGCCGGAGCTGCGCTTCCAGCCGTTCTACGGCTGCGACGAACGCAGCTGGCACGGCGGCGCCAGCGCGTTCTACACCATCCGCCGCGAGCCGCGGCTGCTTTCCAGCCGGCAGAAGCAGCAGGGCGCCCGTTCCAGCTACATCGGCAACGAGGTGTTCCTTTCGCTGGTGGACGCGCGCGAGGCGCCGTACGCCACCTCGCTGCGCCAGGTGGGCATGCAGCTGCTGTGCACCAACCGCGACCTGCCGTTGCACATGCCGGTGGGCAAGGGCGCGACCGATTTCAGCATGGACGCCGGTGCCCCCGTGCAGGCCATCCGCTGCGTGGCCGGGCCGACCAAGCCGCGCGCCCCGGCGCCGACCGGCGAGACCGCGTGGCGCCTGCTCAGCCACCTGCAGCTCAACTACACCTCGCTGGTCAGCGAGGGCGCCGAGCAGGGCGCGGCCGCACTGCGCGAGATGCTCACGCTTTACTGCGACGAGTTCGACTCCAGCGCACGGCGCCAGATCGAGGGGCTGAAGGCGGTCAACGCCGCGCCGATCGTGCGGCGCATCCCGGTGCCCGGCCCGATCAGCTTCGGCCGCGGGCTGGAGATCACGCTCACCTGCGACGACGGCGCCTTCGAGGGCACCGGTGCCTTCCTGCTCGGCTCGGTCATGCAGCACTTCTTCGCGCGCTACGTTTCAGTCAATTCGTTCACCGAGACGGTGCTGCGCACCCTGGAACGCAACGAGGTGGCCCGATGGCCGGCACAGCTGGGCAAGCGCCAGATCCTGTAGCGCTGCTCGACGCGCTGCACGGCGCGCCGGAGCGCTTCGAGTTCTACGACGCGGTGCGGCGCATCGAGTGCGCGTACCCGCAGCATCCGCGGCTGGGTCGCTCCACCAAGCCGGCCGAAGACCCGGTGCGCCTGCGCCACACGGCCTCGCTGGCCTTCGCCCCGCGCATGCTCGATCGGCTGGAACGCCCGGCCGATGGGCAGCCGCCGCGGCTGTATGGCCTCTTCCTGGGACTGTTCGGCCCCAACGCGCCGCTGCCTCTGCACCTGACCGAATACGCCATCGACCGGCAGATCAACGCGCGTGACACCACCTTCAGCGCGTTCGCGGACGTCTTCCACCACCGCATGATGAGCCTGTTCTACCGGGCCTGGGCCGACGCACAGCCTACCGTGCAGTACGACCGGCCCGCCGACGATCGCTTCGCCACCTACGTCGGCGCGCTGGTCGGGCTGGCCACGCCGCACCTCAACGAGCGCGACGCGCTGCCGGACCAGGGCAAGCGCTTCTTCGCCGGCCGGCTGTTGCAGCAGACCCGCAACGCCGAAGGCCTGATGACCTTGCTCGAGGATTTCTTCCGCATCCCGGTCCGGGTGATCGAGTTCGTGGCCGAGTGGATGCGCCTGCCGAAAGAGGCCCACCTGCGGCTCGGCGGCGGTGCGTCGGTGGCCGCGCTGGGGCGCACCGCGGTGGCAGGCGAGAGCGTTTGGGGCGCGCAGCAGCGCTTCCGCCTGCGCATCGGCCCGCTGGATGGCAGTCAGTTCCAGCACTTCCTGCCCGGTGGCCCGGCGCTCGCGCAGATGGTGGCCGCGGTGAAGACCTATCTCGGCGAGGAAAAGGCCTGGGACCTGCAGCTGGTGCTTCGGCGGGACGAGATCCCCGCCACCCGGCTCGGCCAGGCCGGCCGCATGGGCCTGACCACCTGGCTGGGCGCACCGAGCCGTCACGACGACGCCGACGACGTGGTGCTGAGGCCGGCCGGATGAACCCGATGTCCCGACGCCGCCATCGACCCTTTTCGCACCGTGCCCGCGCCCGTTGCGCCGGGCGTTTCTCCTAACGCAGCCAGGACCCGACTCCCATGGCCGACATCAGCCGCAGCGCCCTTTTCGGCAAGCTCAACAAGCTCGCCTACCGGGGCATCGAGAGCGCCACCGTCTTCTGCAAGCTGCGGGGCAACCCGTACATCGAGCTGGTGCACTGGATCCACCAGATCCTGCAGCTGCAGGACTCGGACCTGCACCACATCGTCAAGCAGTTCAACCTCGACCCGTCGAACCTGGTGCGCGACGTCACCGACGCGCTGGACCGCCTGCCGCGAGGCTCCACCAGCATCTCGGACATCTCCGGCAACGTGGAGGAGGCGGTCGAGCGGGCCTGGGTGTTCGCCACGCTGATGTTCGGCGAGGCGCAGGTGCGCACCGGTTACCTCATTGTCGGCATCCTGCAGACGCGCAGCCTGCGCAACGTGCTGGTCGGGATCTCCAGGGAGTTCGAGAAGATCAAGCTGGACACGCTCACCGACCAGTTCGCCGAAGTGGTCGCCGGGTCGCCGGAGGACAACCAGAGCGCGTCGGACGGCTTCAGGATGGGCGGCGCCGTGCCGGGCGAGGCCAGCGGCGCGATGGGCCCGGCGCAGATGGGCAAGCAGGAGGCGCTCAGGCAGTTCACGGTGGACCTCACCGAGCAGGCGCGCAGCGGCAAGCTCGATCCCATCGTCGGCCGCGACGACGAGATCCGCCAGGTGGTCGACATCCTGATGCGTCGCCGGCAGAACAACCCGATCCTGGTCGGCGAGGCCGGCGTGGGCAAGACCGCGGTGGTGGAAGGCTTCGCCCAGCGAATCGTGCGCGGCGACGTGCCACCCTCGCTGAAGGAGGTGGAGCTGCGCACGCTGGACGTGGGCCTGCTGCAGGCCGGCGCCAGCATGAAGGGCGAGTTCGAGCAGCGCCTGCGCTCGGTGATCGAGGAAGTGCAGGCCAGCCCGAAGCCGATCATCCTGTTCGTCGACGAGACCCACACCCTGGTCGGCGCCGGCGGCGCGGCCGGCACGGGCGATGCGGCCAACCTGCTCAAGCCGGCGCTGGCCCGCGGCACGCTGCGCACCATCGGCGCCACCACCTTCGCCGAGTACAAGAAGCACATCGAGAAGGATCCCGCGCTCACCCGCCGCTTCCAGACCGTGCAGGTCGACGAGCCGAGCGAGGAGAAGGCGATCCTGATGATGCGCGGCGTCGCCAGCACGATGGAGAAGCACCATCGCGTGCAGATCCTCGACGAGGCGCTGGAGGCGGCGGTGAAGCTGTCGCACCGCTACATTCCCGCCCGCCAGCTGCCGGACAAGTCGGTCAGCCTGCTCGACACCGCATGCGCCCGCGTCGCGGTGAGCCAGCACGCAGTGCCGCCGGAAGTGGACGACACCCGCAAGCGCATCGAGGCGCTGGAGACCGAGCTGGCCATCATCACCCGCGAGAAGACCGTGGGCGTGGACGTGGCCGAGCGCGAGGCGTCGGTGCACGGGAAGCTGGCTGTCCAGCGCGAGCGGTTGGTGAAGCTGGAAGCTGACTGGCAGGCCGAGAAGGTGCTGGTCGAGCAGATCCTGGCGATCCGCGCGAAGCTGCGTGGCGACAGCGCGCCGGTGGAGGGCACCGGCAGCAAACTGGAGGCCTCCGCCGAGGCCGAGGCGGTCGCCGGGGATCCGGCCGCCGCCGTGGAATTCGACGACGCTGCGCGCGCCGCGGCCCTGGCGGAACTGAAGACCCTGCAGGTCCAGCTCGCCGAGCTGCAGGGCGAGAGTCCGCTGATCCTGCCGACCGTGGACATGATCGCCGTCGGTGCGGTGGTGTCGGACTGGACCGGCATCCCGGTCGGCCGCATGGTCAAGAGCGAGCTGGAAACGGTGATGAACCTCGCCGGCCTGATGGGCAAGCGGGTGATCGGTCAGGACCACGCGATGGAGATGATCGCCAAGCGCATCCAGACCTCGCGCGCCGGCCTGGACAACCCCAACAAGCCGATCGGCGTGTTCATGCTTGCCGGCACCTCCGGCGTGGGCAAGACCGAAACCGCGCTGGCGCTGGCCGAGGCGCTGTACGGCGGCGAGCAGAACGTCATCACCATCAACATGAGCGAGTTCCAGGAGGCGCACACCGTCTCCACGCTCAAGGGCGCGCCTCCCGGCTACGTCGGCTACGGCGAGGGCGGCGTGCTGACCGAGGCGGTGCGCCGCAAGCCGTATTCGGTGGTGCTGCTGGACGAGGTGGAGAAGGCTCATCCGGACGTGCACGAGATCTTCTTCCAGGTATTCGACAAGGGCGTGATGGAAGACGGCGAGGGCCGCCAGATCGACTTCAAGAACACCCTGATCCTGCTCACCACCAACGCCGGCACCGAGCTGATCGCCAGCATGTGCGGCGATCCGGAGCTGATGCCCGAACCGGACGGCATGGCCAAGGCCCTGCGCGATCCGCTGCTGAAGATCTTCCCGCCCGCACTGCTTGGCCGCCTGGTCACCATCCCGTACTACCCGCTCAGTCCGGCCATGCTCGGCGAGATCGTCAGGCTGCAGCTGAACCGCATCAAGAAGCGCATCGAGGGCCGCTACAGGATCCCGTTCGAGTACGGCGACGACGTCGTGAAGCTGGTGGTCGAGCGCTGCACCGAGAGCGAATCCGGCGGCCGCATGATCGACGCGATCCTCACCAACTCGATGCTGCCGGACATCAGTCGCGAGTTCCTGAACCGGATGATCGACGGCAAGCCGATCGAACGGGCGAGCGTGGGCGTGCGGGACGGGGATTTCGCCTACGCATTCGGTTGAGCGCGTGGCGGAGATGCGTGAATTCGCGCGCCGCTGCACGCGCACCCGATCAATCCGGCCGGAGCATTCGATGGTGGCGATGTACAACTACCCGCAGTGGATTGCCGATACCGGCGTCGCCGGCAAGCCAGGAAGCGCGTTGCCCAAGGCGCTGGACAGGCAGGTCAGGCAACTGAGTCCGACCAATCCGCCGTTGGTGCAGACCACGTCCGCGCTCGCGGCATTTCATGCCTGGCCGGACGCAAAGCGGCAGCGTGGCCTGCATGGGGTGGCTCCGTGCCTGGAGCCAAGCGCCAAGGCCCGGGGCAACAACGGCGGCTTCTCGAGGTTGCTGGCGCAGCGTCACCTTGCCTGCCTGATGGCCGATCCGGAGGAATACATGGCCAGCTACACGCCCAATGAGGCAGGTGCCGGCGTGTCGGGCGTGGTCAGCATGAATGTGCATACGGACGCCAGTGCAAGCCATGCGGGCGCCATCTCGGACCGGGCCGCCCGCAAGCGGCCCGGAATCACCGATGTGCTGATTGCCGGTGGAGTGAAGCAGGAATCCAACCAGGTGCTCAACGTCCGGATGATCCCGCCGGACGAGGGCTTCACGTCGGTCGATATCGAGTCGGCCCCGTTGCCGGGCCACGTGGAGTTCATGACGACGGGCATGCTCAGCGGCTGCTGTTTCGCCGCATATCGGCACGGTGATGTCGTGCTCGCGGCACGTGTCCAGCCGCGTGAGGGGGCACATGGCCTGCTGCTGAAAGCGGACATTTCCGCAAACGGCTGCTTCGACGTTCGATCTCTCGACCCCGTGCGGACGTTCGGTTTGGGCGACTACGGCACGAACACAGGAAACGGGGCGTTTACCCCATGGTGGTCGGCGTCCGACGGCCGAACCGATGGGAGATCGACGGCCAGGATCTTGGGCTCTCCAACATCGGTCCGCTGGTCAAGGTCGTGCGGATCATCTGACCAGGCCAGGAGCCGGGCAGGCGTCAGGCAGGGGCCGCATGTACCCATGCGCCGAACAACTCAACCACACCGCGTTGTCATCTTTCACGGCCCCGGTTGCCGATGTGAACGACCGTGTTGACGACGATTCTTGAACTCGTACCTGACAGGTGATTGCTATGCCTCTCGCAATGGACAAGCCACTGCTCGCCTCGGACATCATGGAGGCGCGCGAACTGAAGGATGGAAAGATATTCCTGCTCAAAGGCAGGGACGGAAGCAGCCTGGTGCTGAAGGCGGAACCGAATGTCACGGGGGACAAGATCAAGGCGACTGCGCCGGTGCTCAAGGCCATCGACCCCACCATCAAGATGAAGCCGCTCACCCAGCCGGAGGTGCTGCAGCTCAAGCAGTTCCTGAAGTCCTGGAAGATGTACGTCGACTTCGTCAAATTCGTCAGCGGGACCGATACCCATCTTCCGATTTCGGCGGATGAAAAGAAGAGCATGGAAGAGCTCGAGGCCTGCGTTAACCAGTACGGCACCGGCGGTGCAAGTGGTCGCTCGGACATTGCGAAGATGAGTTACACGCAAATGTCGACATTGAGCGTGGCGCTGAAAGTGGAGAACAAGCCCAGCAATGACGCCTCGTGGGACGAAGCGCGCTCCGTATTTGCCCAGTTCGTGAAGGCCCTGAACAAGTCGGGCGGACTGGAGAAGCTGGGGCAGATCGTTGCCGGCGACTTTTTCATCGGAAACGAGGATCGCTTCGTGTCCAGCGGCAATGGCGTGCGGGTCGATCTTTACGGCGAAAAGCACCGACTGAAGGTGATCCTGAACCTGGGCAACGTGATCATCGTCAAGGACGCGAAGGGCAAGTCGCGTCCCTCGATGCTCGACTACATGGATCCGAACACCGACTTCCTCAATCTGAATCAGACGCTGTCCACGATGGGGCGTGCGCAGGAATGGCCCATGCGCGTGTTGCTGGACCGGACAACGCGCCACGCGTTCGCCGAAAAGCTCGTGGACGATCTCGAGTACCTCCTCAAGCCCGAGAAAAGCCTGTTCGGTTTCAACAAACTGGGCGGGTCCCGTGCGTCGAACCGCGTCAACGACGGCATCAAGGCGGGCATCAAGGCCATGATCAAGACCCTTGGCGCGCGTCAGGCGAAACTCTCGCCGCTGATCCAGTCCTACTATGCCGAACTGGTCAGGGCGAAGGTGTGAGTCATCGGGCTCGCCGGCGGCGAGCCGCGGCTTGACCGCATGCATGGAACGCCCGCAGCAGGCGGGCCTGGGCGCGCCTGCGGCCGGAGCTTGCGCCCGGGCCTGCCGCGGCGGGGGCGCGTACTTGATGTGGGACTCCGTCGCAGGCATGAACCGCAGGGCGCTCGGGCCGTTGCGCCTGTCCTGAGCCCGCCTGTGTGCCGCGCCGGTGATGACATGTCCGGCCGATGACCAGATTCGCCGCGTTTTTTCGCACCTCCCCATGGGACGCCATGCCGACCGGTCGCACCTGTTCGCGCCGGTGCGCAGTGAAGGGGAGGGGAGCCATGTCCAAGCCAGACCAATCGTCTGCATGTACCGCGCGGCTCGTCGCGCGGGCGGGGGGCTGAGCGATGCCTCAACCCGCGGCCCGAGTGAGCGACCTGCACGTCTGCCCGATGGTCACGGGGGTGGTGCCGCACGTTGGTGGTCCGGTCAGTCCGCCCGGCAAGCCGACCGTGCTTATCGGTGGCCTGCCGGCTGCGCGGATGGGTGACATGGCGATCTGCGTCGGTCCACCGGACACCATCGTGATGGGGGCCCCCACCGTGCTGATCGGTGGCCAGCCCGCGGCACGGATGGGTGACAGCTGCTCCCACGGCGGCACCATCGTGCTCGGCTGCTTCACCGTGCTTGTCGGCTGAGGGGGACTGGATGCGCTCTGCTACCCGTTCGATGCCATCCCGTCGCCGTCCTGAGCTGCCACCGGCCGGCGGGGCCGTTGCCGCCACGCTCGAGGACGCCATGCGCGCCCATCAGGCAGACGACCTCGATGCGGCCGAGCGGTTGTATGGCGAGGTGCTGGCCTTGCATGCCGCGCAGCCGGACGCGCTGCATTTCCTGGGCGTGCTTGCGCACCAGCGCGGCCGCAGTGACGAGGCCGTGCTGCTGATCAGCTCGGCGCTGAAGATCATTCCCCGTCATCCCGACGCCCTCAACAACCTGGGCAACGTGCACAAGGAGTGCGGCCGGATCGCCGACGCCGAGCGCTGCTACCGCAAGGCACTGGCGTGCGCACCCCAGCATTACCAGGCCCAGAGCAACCTGGCGGTGGTGTTGGAGGCGCAGGAGCGGCTGGACGAGGCGTTCGAGGCCTACTCCAGGCTGATCGCGCAGGCACCGACCTATGCCCACGGCTATTGCCGCATGGGCCTGTTCCTGCGCAACTACGCCCAGGGCGAGGAGCACCTGCGGCAGTCGGCGGAATGCTCTCGCGAGGCCTACCGCCACGATCCGGCCAATGTGCGTGCCCTGGAAGGGGTGGGCGTGGCCCTGTACATGCTCGGTCGCCACGACGAGGCGGCGGACATCTATCGGCAGTGGCTGGAGCGTGAGCCCGCCAACCCTGTACCGCGGCACATGCTGGCCGCGTGCGGCGCGGCCGAGGCACCCCCGCGGGCCGCGGACGATTACGTGCGTGACGTGTTCGACGGCTTTGCCGAGAGTTTCGACGAGCAGCTGATCCAGAACCTCGGCTATCGGGCGCCGGAAGTGCTGGTGGGCGCGCTCGACGGGGTGGTTCCGGCCGTGGGCCGTGCCCTGGACGTGCTCGATGCCGGTTGCGGTACCGGCCTGTGCGCCCCGCTGCTGCGTGAGCGGGCTCGCCGGCTGGTGGGTGTCGACCTGTCCGGCGGCATGGTGGAAAAGGCCCGCGCACGGGGCGGTTACGACGCGCTGGAAGTCGCCGAGCTGACCGCCTGGCTGCAGGCGCGACCGCAGTCGTTCGACCTGATCGTCTCGGCCGACACGCTGGTCTATTTCGGTGAGCTGGAGCCGGTGCTCGCCGCGTCGTCGTCGTGCCTGCGGCCCGGTGGCTGGCTCGCCTTCACGCTGGAGGCGGTGCAGGATCGCGAGGAGGTGGCCGAGCTCACGTCCAGTGGCCGCTACCGGCACTCGCTGTCCTACGTGGAGCGCGTGTTGCGGGCAACCGGTTTCACCGATGTCCGCATCGCCGCGGACAGCCTGCGCAAGGAGGCGGGGCAACCGGTGGCAAGCTGGGTCGTGCTGGCGCGGCGTGCCGCGCCCGGTGGTGCGGTGATGCCCGGGGCGGAGGGCTGAGCGATGCCGATCCGGTCCTTCGCCCACGCGGCACGCCTATGGACAGTTGCCCCCGTTCAACGCGTTGTCCGCATCGCAGCGCAGGCTCTTGCCGAGCGGTGCCAGGCGGCCCTGGATCGGCCCGCTGCAGAGGACGTCGTGCTCGGTGCCGTCCGGGGCGGTGACGCGGACCCCGGCCGAGCGCTTGCCTTCGTCGGTGTAGTCGAACACGGCGTAGTCGTAGCCGCGACGGCTGAAGGTGACCTCGGTGCGGTCGCTCTGGAACCGGAAGTAGTGGGCGTAGCGCAGCTGCCTGACGCCATCGCCGGGACTCGACGGGTACAGCAGTTCCACGTGCGGTGCCTTGCCGTAGCGGTACTGCAGGCTGCCGGGCAGCGAGCCGCACAGGCTGATCGTCTTGTGGCGTGCCGTGCTGCAACTGAAGTAGGTGGTTTCGGGCGGCCTGCACTGGCCTCCCGCAGCGGCGGGTGCTCCGTGCGCGAGCGGCAGCGACGACGCGAGTGCGAGCGTGATGCTGGCGGAAAGGCTCATGGTCGGAAGTCCTTGTGCAGCGGGCATCGTGTCAATGCGTGGCGCTCAGTCGACGGTAGGCGCGCTCGAGCTTGCCATCGTAGTCGTTGTCCCGATAGCCGACGCCGTTATAGCGACTTGCGAACGACGACCAGCGCCTGTTCCTCAGTGCGTCGAGCATGGCCTCGTCGGATTTCACGAAACGGGCGAATGCCTCGAGGTGATTGGCTTCGGATCGGCTGAGCGCAAGCACGAACCACTGGACCGACGGGAAACCCGCTGCATGAAAGTTCTTGCCCATGATCTGGAAACGCCCCCACGACGCCGACTGCAGGGCGGCGGTCGGGGCGAGGCGATACGCCTTTTCGAGCTTCGGGTACTGCGAGGAAAACGTGCCGTAGCCACCGCGCAGCGCATTGGAAATGTCGGGGTGGGTGTGGTCGAAACGGCCCTGGGTCAGGCGATGGAAGTAGCGCCGCTCGAACAGGATGCGCGGCCTCCCTTCGTTGTCGAAGGCCTTGCCGGACGTTTCCACTTCGGCCACCGCCCGGATGACCGCAACGTCCACGCCGAGCGCCATGGCCGCCCGCGCGTAGCTCTGCGGGCCCAGACCCTGTTTCGGGGCGAGGCACATGCGGAACAGGAATGAGACATCCGGCTCGGCGGTGGCCGGCAGCGGCACGGCGTGCAGGCATTGGGCAGGTCCCGTCCAGGCTTGCGAGCGCATCGCGCGCGGAGCGCGGCACATCGGAGCGGACGCCGCATGGCTCGCGTCGAGCGGGAGCGCCATGCCCGTGAACACCGGAAGAGCGGAGCATACGTTGGACATGCTGGATTCCCTGCATTGCCGGCCACGGCCGGGAACATCGCGGCGGTCACTCCGGACCGGCCGGCACCCGGCGCGCCGTCGCCTGCCCGGTCGGCGAAGTGTACGCGCCGCCGAGCAGCGGAGCATGCGGCCAGCCGGCTTGCGCGCCGGTCGTGCGCCAGCCATTGCTGCAACGCCCCGGGTGGCGGCTGCCGCGTGGACCCGGAGACCGGCCCGATGAGCGCACAGATCACGATCAGCTCCGACAAGGCCGAGGACCTGCTGTTTGTCGGCATGACCACCGAAGATCGGCTCGGGCGGATGTATGCGTACTGGGTGCAGTTCGAGAGTCGCGATGCCGGGATCGACCTGACCGCGCTGCTCGGCTCGTCGATGACCGTCACGATCGACACGCAGGACGGCTACGAGCGGCATTTCAACGGCATCGCCTGCGAGGCGGCGCAGACCGGCGTGGAGACCGTCGAAGGGCTGATCTATGCGCAGTACAGCGTGTGCCTGGTGCCCAAGCCGTGGCTGCTCGGAAGCATGGTGGACTGCCGCATCTTCACCGACATGACGGTGCCGGACATCGCCAAGGCGGTGTTGCAGGACGCCGGCTACAGCGACGTCAAGCTCAGCCTCAGCGCCAACTACGAGAAGCGCGAATACTGCGTGCAGTACCGGGAGGACGGCCTGAACTTCATCAGCCGACTGATGGAGCAGGAGGGCATCTACTACTTCTTCTCCCACGATGCGAGCACCCACACCATGGTGCTGGCCGACGGCGTGCGGTCGCACGCCGTGGCCAGCGAGTTCGGCCAGGTGGCCTACGCAGCCGGAACCGACAGCGTGCTGCGCCGGCAGGCGACCGTCAGCGCCTGGAGCTGCGCGCGCGGGGTGGACGTCACCAGGTGCCAGCTCACCGACTACAACCCGCTGACGCCGAAAGCCTCGCTGCTTGCCACCGGTTCGGACGGTGGACACGGCTCGACCGGCAGCATCAGCGTGTTCGACTATCCCGGCGGCCACGCCACCGCGGCGCTGGGCCAGCACTACGCCCAGGTGCGGGCCGAAGCGCTTGGCGCGGCGCGCTCGCACTACAGCGGCCAGACCGGCGCCTGCGGCATCGAGATCGGCGGCCTGTTCACGCTGAGCGACTATCCGCGCAGCGCGCTCAACCAGGAGTACCTGGTCACGGCGACCTCCATGCAGCTGCACGGAGCCGCCCGCGCATCCGGCCGCGGCAACGACGAGCCGTCGTTTTCCTGCAGCTTCGAGGCGATCGAGAGTCGCCAGCCCTTTCGCAGCCTGCCCACGGCAACCCGGCCCGTGGTTCCCGGCCTGCAGACCGCGGTGGTCTGTGGCAGCGACACCGACGAGGACATCGCGGTCGACAAGTACGGTCGCGTGCAGGTGACCTTCCCCTGGAACAAGCCGGACAAGCCCAACGCCAAGAGCTCCTGTCCGGTGCGCGTGGCCTCGCCGTGGGCCGGCAAGACCTGGGGCGCGGTGAGCATCCCGCGCGTCGGCCAGGAAGTGGTGGTGAGTTTCCTCGAGGGCGACCCGGACCGCCCGCTGATCATCGGCAGCGTCTACAACGCCGACAACATGCCGCCGTACGCGCTGCCGGACAACAAGACCCAGTCCGGGGTGAAGACGCGCAGCCTGCTCGGCGGCGCCGATGACGCCAACGAACTTCGCTTCGAGGACAAGAAGGGTTCCGAGCAGCTCTTCATCCATGCGCAGAAGGACATGCTGGAGGAGGTCGAGAACGACCACACCGTCACCATCGACCACGACGAGAAAGTGACGGTCAAGAACGACCAGACGCTGGAGGTCGGCAACGACCAGACCGAGACGGTCAAGCACGACCGCAAGGTCACCGTGCAGAACGGCGACTCCCTCGACGTCACCGCCAACGGCACGACCAGCATCGGACAGAAGTTCAAGCTCAGTGCGGGCACCGAGATCGAGCTGGTCACCGGCGCGTCCAGCATCACCATGAAGAGCGACGGCACCATCGAGATCAAGGGCGTCAACATCAAGATCAGTGGCGACGTCGGGGTGAAGATCGAGGGCCAGGTCGAGGTCGGCATCAAGGCCGGCGCCACCATGGACATCGGCGCCGGCGCCAGCCTGAAGGCGCACTCGGACGCGATGCTGGAAGTGGCCGGCAGCGCTATGACCACGGTCAAGGGCGCGATGACCACCATCAAGGGCGACGCGATGACCCAGGTCTCCGGCGCCATCATCATGATCGGCTGACGGAGGCGCACATGTCCGCAGTCATTCACGCCTCGGTCCAGATGGAGCTTCCGGCGGAAGCCCATGCGGTGTTGCGCGCGGAGATGACGCCGCAGGCCGCGGTGCAGGCCCTGCTCGGGGCCGGACGCTCGCAGGACGCGCTCAAGCTGCTCGCCCGGCTGTTGCCCAAGCGTTACGCGGTGGCCTGGGTCTGCCAGTGCGCCCGCGAACAACCGCTGACCCAGGAGGACCGCGCCGGTGCCTCGCTGGCCGAGCAGTGGGTGCGCGAACCGAGCGAGAGCAACCGCCGCGCCGCGTTCGAGTTCGCCCATGCCGGTGGCTACAAGTCGCTGGGCGCGTGGATCGCCGCCTCGGCCGGCTGGTCCGGCGGCAGCCTGGCGCCGGCCGCACAGGAGACGCCGGTGCCGCCGCCGGACCACCTCACCGCGCGCGCCACGGTGGCGGCGATCAACCTGCTGGCAGCGCTGGAACCGGCCGAATTCGACGCCCGCCGCGCAGCCTTCATGGAGCGTGCGGCCAGCCTGCTGCAGGCCGGGGGAGGGGAGGCATGAGCCGCTGCCCGGCCTATCCGCATCGGTCCGACTTCCCTCATCAAGAGGAGCGCTGAGCGTGTCGTCGATTCCTACCCTGCTCCTGGCGGTCACCGGCGTCCACGCGGCGCAGTTCGGTGCGCGTGGCCAGAAGGCGTTCGAAGGACGCGACGGCAGCATCGGTCGCTCGGAGGATTGCGACTGGGTGCTGAGTGCGTCGGGCGTGTCGCGCGTGCACGCGATGATCCGCTGCCTCAATGGCATCTATTTCATCGAGGACCGCAGCACCAACGGCATGCTGCTCAACGGGGTGCCGCTGGTGAAGGGCGAGCCGTCGGCGCTCAAGCATGGCGACCGCCTGCAGATCGATACCTTCGAGGTATCCGTGAGCGTGCAGCCGGCCGGTGCGGCGCCAGCTCCGGCCGCGCCGATGCCTCCGGCGCCGCAGGACGTGTTCTCCACCTCGCCGCTGCCGCCGGCCGCCCCGATGCCGATGGGGCGCGACCTGCTGGACGACTTCCTCGATCTGGGGCCAGGCCCGGGCTCCCGGCCGCCGGCCGATGCCGGGCTGATCCCCGACCCGGTGGCGCCGGCCGGGGGCTCGCTCGATCCGCTGAGTTTCCTCGACGAGCCGTTCGCGCCGTCGCCGTCTCCCGCTGCACCGTCGCCGGACTGGAACCACACGCCGGGCGTCTCCGACCACTTCCGGCCGCCGTTGCCGGAAGGCCAGCGCGCCGCCCAGATGCTGCCGGAAAACTGGGATCTGACCGTGGGCGACTTCGGCGCGCCGGCGGCATCGACGCCGGTTCCCGACCCGGCGCCTTCTCCAGTGCCGGCCCCGCCGCCCGCCGCCTGGACACCGCCGGCACCGGCTCCCGCATCCGGGCCGACCGGTGCTGCGATGCCGGCCGACATCCAGCAGATGCTTTCCATCGTGGTCGACGGCGTGATGGACGTGCTGCGCGCACGCGCGGAGATCAAGAACACCTTCCGCCTGCCGGTGACGATCATCCAGCGCTCGGAGAACAACCCGCTGAAGTTCGCCCCGAACGCGGACGAGGCGCTGCAGAAGATCCTCTCGCCACCGAACGCCGCGTTCCTGTCCGGGCCTTCCGCGTTCGACGACGCCTTCGACGACATCCGCTGTCACCAGATGGCGATGCTTGCCGGCGTGCGCGCGGCGTTCGAGTCGCTGCTGGCGCATTTCAGCCCCGACCGCTTCGAGCAGGAGTCCGACGGTGGCAAGCGCCCGGCGTTCGCCGGCAAGGGGCGCTACTGGGAAAAGTACCGCGAGCATTTCGAAGGGCTGGCCAAGAATCCCGACGAATGCTTCCGCCGCCTGTTCGGCGACGAATTCGCGCGGGCCTACGAAGAACAGCTGGCGCGCCTGAAGTCGGCGCGCCGCAACGCCGCACGGCGATGACATTTCAGACACGGGCATCGATCCGATGACGCAAAACAACAAGGTGGTTTGGAGCGAAGGCCTGTTCCTGCGGCCGCAGCACCTGCAGCAGAACGAGCGCTACCTGGAGCGCTTCGTCGAGCTGCGCGCCGGTGCGCTGCGGCCGTACAGCTTCGGCTTCACCGAGCTGGAACTGGAAGCCGACCTGCTGGCGGTCGGCAAGCTCGGCATCAAGCGGGCGCGCGGCGTGCTGCCCGACGGCACGCCGTTCGCCATGCCGTCCGATGATCCGCTGCCGCCGCCGCTGGAGGTCGACGCGAACTGGCGCGACCAGACCATCTACCTGACCCTGCCGCTGCGCTCGCCGACCCAGCCGGACAGTGGCCGGCCCGAGGCGCCGGCGGAGAAGCTGTTCCGCTTCCGCGTGCGCGAGGCCGAGGTGCGCGATGCCTCCGGCAGCACCGATGGCACCGCGGTGCTCGAGGTCGGCGGCATGACCAGCCGGCTGCTGCCCGAGTCGCAGCCGCTGGAAGGCCTGACCCGCCTGCCGTTGGCACGCATCGTCGAATGCCGCTCGGATCGCCGGGTGATGCTGGACGAGGGCTTCATGCCGACCGGCCTGCGCTGCGAGGCGGTGCCGCGGCTGGTGACCTTCCTCACCGAGCTGCTCGGTCTGCTGCACCAGCGTGGCGAGGCACTGGCCAGCCGCGTGGCGCTGACCGATCGCGGCGGCGCGGCCGAGATCGCCGACTTCCTGCTGCTGCAGGTGGTCAACCGCTACCAGCCGCTGGTCGCCCACCTGGCCGAGGCGCCGCTGGCGCACCCGGAGGAGCTGTACCGGCTGATGGTGGCGATGGCCGGCGAGCTGGCCACGTTCACCGCGCCGGGCAAGCGGCCGCCGGCGTTCCCGGCGTATCGCCACGAGGCGCTGCGCGAGAGCTTCGAGCCGGTGATCGCCGCGCTGCGCGCCAGCCTGAGCGCGGTGATGGAACAGACCGCGCTGGCGATCCCCCTGCAGCAGCGCAAGTTCGGCGTGTGGGTGGCGGTGGTGCCTGATCTGTCGCTGCTGGACACCGCTGCCTTCGTGCTGGCGGCCAAGGCCGACCTGAAGTCCGAGGAGCTGCGCCGGCAGTTGCCGGCGGTTTCCAAGATCGGCCCGGTGGAGAAGATCCGCGACCTGGTGAACCTGCAGCTGCCGGGCATCGGGCTGACGCCGATGCCGGTGGCGCCGCGGCAGATTCCCTACAACGCGGGCTACCTGTACTTCGAATTCGACCGGCACTCGGCGATGTGGCGGGAGCTGAAGACCTCAGGCGGCATCGCGTTCCATTTCGGCAGCGAGTTCGCCGGACTCGATCTGCAACTGTGGGCAATCAGGGGTTGAGCGCATGAATACGCCGAATGGTTCCGGCCAGCCGCCCGGTTATCCGCCGGTGCCCGACGACGCCACCATCGTGCGTCCGCGCGGCAGCCAGCCTCCTGCACCGGCGCCCGCGCCCTACGCACCTCCGTCGGTGGCCCCGGCGCATGCGTCTGCACCCACGCCCCCACCGTCGGCGCCGCGGGCCGACATCAGCGAGTTCCTCGGCGGCGGCATGAACCCGCTGGTGCAGGCTGCCGCGCCGCTGCTGCTGCTGGGCGTGCAGTTGCGTCACAGCGTGTCGCCGCCCGATGCCACGCGCCTGCGCGAGCAGGTGACCACCCAGGTGCGCCGCTTCGAGAGCCACGCCAATGCCGCCGGCCTGCCGGTGCAGACGGTCACCGCCGCGCGCTACGTGCTTTGCGCGATGCTGGACGAATCGGTGCTCAATGCGCCGTGGGGCGAGCAGAGCGGCTGGGCGCAGAAGACCCTGCTGGTGACCTTCCACGGCGAGTCCTACGGCGGCGCCAAGTTCTTCCAGATCCTCGAGCGGCTGTGCGCCGACTTCAGCCGGCACATCGACCTGATCGAGCTGATGTACCTGTGCCTGGCACTGGGCTTCGGCGGGCGCTACCAGATCGAGGCGGGCGGGCGCGCCAGGCTGGCCGACATCCAGGAAGACCTCTACCGCCGGATCAAGGCGCAGCGCGCACCGGCCGCCGACGAGCTGGCGCCGCACTGGCGCGGCATCGAGGACCGGCGCAATCCGCTGATCCGCTACGTGCCGCTGTGGGTGATCGCCGCCGCGGCCGCCTGCGTGCTGCTGGTGGCGTTCCTGTTCTTCTACACTCGGCTCAACACGCTGTCCGCGCCGGCCAGCGCGCAGATCGCGCAGATCGGTCTGGAGAGTGCCACGCCGCCGGACACCACGCGCCTGAACCAGGCCACGCCGCCGGCGCCGCACAAGACGCTGAAGGAACTTCTGGCACCGGAGGCCCAGGCCGGCCGGCTCGAGGTGATCGACCAGAGCGACCGCAGCGAGCTGGTGCGCCTGAGCGGCTCGGACATGTTCGCCTCCGGCGGCGTGGACGTGAGCGCCGCGGAGATTCCGCTGCTGCACAAGATCACCGCCGCGCTGAACCAGGTGCCGGGGCGGGTGATCGTGGTCGGCCACACGGACGACCAGCCGATCCACTCGCTGCGTTTCAAGGACAACTTCGAGCTGTCCGCGGCGCGCGCCCGCGCGGTGGTGCAGATCCTCGCCCAGGGGCTGGACAATCCGGCGCGACTGGAATCCAGCGGCGCCGGCTCGTCGCAGCCGATCGCACTGCCGCCGAACCTGCCGGCCAACCGCACGCGCAATCGCCGCGTCGAAATCAAGTACATCCCGGAGGGCTGAGCTCGTGAAGAAGGTGCTTTCCCTGCTCAAGTCCGGCGGGTTCATCGCCCTGGTCGGCCTGCTGTTGCTGTCGCTGCTGATCTGGCTCGGCGGTCCGTATCTCGGCATCGGCGACAGTCAGCCGCTGGCCAGCCCGGTGACACGGCTGGTGGTGATCATCGTGCTGCTGGTGATCTGGGGCGTGGTGCTGCTGATCCAGCAGATGCGCCTGCGCAGCAAGACCGCGCAGATGTCCGGCGACCTGGCCCAGCAGGACGGCAGTACCGCCGCGCCGGCGCCGGCCGGCGACGATCGCAGCGCCAGCGAGCGCGCCCAGCTGGCCTCGCGCTTCCAGGAGGCGGTGGACACGCTGCGCAAGCGCCGCCAGGGCGGCGGCAACCTGTACACGCTGCCGTGGTACGTGGTGATCGGTCCGCCCGGCTCGGGCAAGAGCACGCTGCTGCAGAACTCGGGACTGAACTTCCCGTTGTCCGATCGCTTCGGCAAGGAGGCGCTGCGCGGCATCGGCGGTACCCGCAACTGCGACTGGTGGTTCACCGACGAGGCGGTGTTCCTCGACACCGCCGGCCGCTACACCACGCAGGATTCCGACCGCCAGGCCGATGCCTCGGCCTGGGGCGAGTTCCTCAAGCTGCTGCGCAGGTACCGCAAGCGTCGGCCGATCAACGGCGTGCTGATCGCAATGAGCCTGTCCGACCTGCTGGTGCTGGACGAGAACGCCCGGCAGGAACACGTGCAGGCCGTGCGCCGGCGCCTGGACGAACTGGCCGAGCACCTGCGCATCGGCGTACCGGTGTACCTGGTGCTGACCAAGTGCGACCTGGTGGCCGGCTTCAGCGAATTCTTCGACGACCTTTCGCCGGAGCTGCGCAGCCAGGTCTGGGGCATGTCGTTCCCGGTCGCCAGGACCATGGACGGCAGCGCCGCCAAGGCGTTCGCCGACGAGTTCCAGCGGCTGCTGGACCGGCTCAACACGCGGGTGCTCGAGCGCGTGCACGCCGAACCGGATCGCATGCACCGTGCGGCGATCCTGTCGTTCCCGCAGCAGCTGGCGGCACTGCGCGACGTCGCGCGCCAGTTCGTCGAGGGCGTGTTCGCACCGAACCCGTACGGCAGCCCGACGCTGCTTCGCGGTGTCTATCTCACCTCCGGTACGCAGGAAGGCACGCCGATCGACCGCATGATGAGCGCGGTGGCGCGCACCTTTGGCGTCGACGCGACGCGCGTGCAGGCCAAGGGCGCCCAGCAGCGCACCTTCTTCGTCGAGCGGCTGCTCAAGGACGTGCTTTTCAGGGAGTCCGGTTTCGCCGGCACCAACCCGAAGCTGGAGCGGCAGAAGATCCTGCTGCAGGCAGCGGCCTACACTGGCGTGCTGCTGCTGACCGGCCTGCTGTTCGCCGGCATGGCGATCAGCTACGGCCGCAACCGCACGTATCTGGACAATGTGCAGAAGGCGCTGGCTGCCTATCCGGCGAAGACCTCGCTGGACGACGCGCCGACCCAGAAGGCCTATTTCGCGCTGGTGCTCGAACGGCTGGAGGGGCTCGGTGCGGTCAGCGGCGTGGCCGAGCAGTACCGCAGCCACGTGCCCTGGCTGATGCGTTTCGGGCTGTACCAGGGGCATGCCGTCGGCAGCGAGGTGCACGATGCCTACCTGCGCGAACTCAACGGGCTGCTGTTGCCCGGAGTGGCCTCGCAGTTCCGCGCCGGGCTCAGCGCCAGTGCCGGCGACCCGCAGGCGCTGTACTACTACCTCAAGGGTTACCTGATGCTCGGCGAGCCGAAGCATCGCGACCCCGGCCAGCTGGTCGCGCTGACCGACCTGGAGTGGCCGAAGGTGTTCCCCGGCGATACCGTGCTGCAGGACGCGATCGCCAAGCACTTCAAGGCGCTGGTGGGCGAGCCGGACCGGATGCGCGCCATCGGGCTGGACAAGGATCTGGTAGAGCAGGCGCGGGCGACCCTGCGCACCGCCGATCTGTCGTCGCTGGTCTACGGCAGCATGAAGCTGTCGGGCGCGGCCTCCGATGCCCCGCCGCTGCGGCTGGACAAGGCGCTGGGCCTGCTCGGCAACGTGTTTCGCCGCAGGAGTGGCACGCCGCTGTCGTCGCCGCTGCCGGCGCTGTTCACCCAGCCGGTGTTCGCCGCGGAGGTGGACAAGGGCATCGCCGAGGCGGTGGACGACTTCGCCAAGGACGACTGGGTGTTCGGTGCCAGCGGCATCGACGCGATCGGCAAGGCGCGCCTGCAGCAGCAGGTGCTCGGGCTTTACCAGAGCGATTACATCAAGGCCTGGGACGACCTGCTGAATGACCTGGAACTTCAGCCCATCGCCAGCATCCAGGACGCCAGCGCGATCGCCGCCAAGCTGGCCGGCCCCAGCTCGCCGCTGAAGGCGCTGCTCGGCGTGGTGCGCGACAACACCCACGACATGCTGCGTGCGCCGCCCGAGGGCGGTGCGGACAAGGCACTGGCCGCGGCGAAGAAGGCGGCCGGAAAAAAGGCGGCGCAGAGCGCACTGAGTCGCGCACTGGCCGCCGCGGCGGGCTCGGCGCCGGCGGCGCCGGCGGCCAAGCCGGGCGATGCGATCAGCGCCCACTTCGACGCGCTGGACAAGCTCAGCGAGGGGGCGCCGGGTGCGGCGCCGATCGACCAGACGCTGGGGGTGCTCGATCAGCTCAGCAAGACCCTGTTGACGATGACCGACTTCAGCAATGCCGCCGGCCAGCCCAATCCGCAGCTGCTGCTGGCGCAACAGGCCGCGGCGCAGCTGCCGCCGCCGGTGTCCGGCTGGGTGGCGTCGCTCACCGGCAAGAGCCAGGCGCTGGTGGCCAGCGGTACCAAGGGGGCGCTGGGCGACCAGTTCCAGCAGGCGGTGGCGAAGGACTGCGCCGACTTCACCCGGGGACGCTATCCGTTCGATCCGAACGGCCGCTCGGAGATTCCGCTGCAGAACTTCTCCGAGCTGTTCGGCTACGGCGGCGAGTTCGACGGCTTCTACAAGCAGACGCTGGAGAAGCTGGTCGACGCCAGCGGGCGCACGTGGAAATGGAAGGACGGCCCGGGTGCGGTCAGCGGGCCGCCCGGCATGCTGGCGCAGATGCAGCGCGCCGATGCGATCAAGCAGGCGTTCTTCCGCAACGGCAGCCCGACCCCCGAGGTCGGCTTCACCTGGATGGGGCCGCAGCTCGATGCCGGCATCGGCAGGCTGGTGATCCAGGTCGACGGGCAGAAATTCGATTACGCGCCCGGTGGCGCGACCAGTGCGACGATGAAGTGGCCCGGACCGCAGCCGGGCCAGGTCTCGGTGAGCGCCTACGACACCGCCGGCAACCTGATCAGCAGCGTGGACTACCAGGGCGACTGGGCCTTCTTCCGCGCCCTGCAGGCAGCGCACCTGACCCGGCAGTCGGATCTGCGCTACACCGCCACCTTCCGCTTCGGCAGCCAGAGCGCCCGCGTGACGTTGCAGGCGGCCAACCTGAAGAACCCGTTCCTCGATTCCGACGTACAGCGCTTCCGCTGCGGAGGTTGAGGCCATGCCGAATCCGACAGGGGGGATGACGGCATCGGTGGGGTTCTTCGGCAAGCTGCCGGGTGCCGGGGATTTCGTGCAGCGGCGGCTGCCCGGCGATTTCGTCGAGCGCTGGGACCGGCACTTCGAGCATGCGGTGGCGGCCAGCCGGGAGCGGCTCGGTGCCAGCTGGCAGGAGCGCTGGTTCGCCAGCCCGGCCTGGCGCTTCGTGCTGGCGCCGGGCGTCTGCGGCGAGTCGGCCTGGGCCGGCGTGATGGCCCCGGCTGCGGACCGGGTCGGTCGCTGTTTTCCGATGGTGATGGCCGCACCGCTGGGCCGGGATCCGGCAGCCTGCCCGCGCACGCTGCGCGAGGCGCAGCGCTGGTTCGACGTACTCGAGGTGGCGCATGCCGAAGCGCGTCGGCAGGCGTGGGGCGCGGATGCCTTCGACGCCCGTCTGGCCGTGCTGCCGGGACCGCAGGAGGTCACCCGCAGCGATCCGTCGGCCGCGCTCGCCGGGATCGACTGGCGTGGCGCCGCGCAGTGGCGGATGCCGCTGCGGGTGCACGGTCACGACGAGCGCTTTCTCGAGGTGCTGTGGTCGCAGCTGGCGGCCACCGGTCCTGGCTGGTGCCTGTGGTGGACGCATGGCGCCGCGATGGTGCCGGCCAGTGCGATGGCGACCCATGGTTTGCCTGCGCCGGCGGGCTTCGCCGCGTTCCTCGATGCGGGGCAGGGCGAAGAGGGCTGGCATACCCTGCGCTCGTTCGCGCCGGGGGCGAGCGCCGGCACCGCTGCGGTGCCGGTCGCAGCCGCGCCGGTCGCGGCGCCGATGGCACCACCGTCACCATCGCCGCCCGTCGCGCCGCATGTCGACAGCGAAACCACCGCATCCCGCGCACTGGCCGACAGCGCCGCGCCGGTGCCTGACGACGTGACCGTGCCGGGCTTCGGCCGCGGTGCCGCGGAGGCTGCGTCCGCACCACCCGCCGAGCCCGCTGCGTCTGCGGCCGCACCGGCACGCGGCACAGTGTATCGGGGTGCGGAAGGTGCCCTCACCGTGCTCGCCGCCGATGACGGCGCACACGACAGCCGCTGCCGCGCCGCCGCCACGGCACAGGCGGTCGCGGCGGCGATGGCGCCGGGCGAGTTCTCCGGCGGCATGCATCTGCTGCGTGAGCGATTGCTGGCGCGGCACCCGGCGTTGCAGGCGTCGGGCGAGGACCTGATCGACCCGGTGATGGAGGACGCCGCCGTGGTGGCGTTGCACACCACCGGACGCTGGGCGGCGGTACTGCGCATGGGAACCGCCGAGGTGTGGCAGTGGCGGCGTGGGCAGATGCGCCCGGTGTTCGCCGGCGATGCCGCATCCACCGGTGCCGGCGTCGACACCCTGCTGGGTGCCCGTCGCGGTGCCGTAGCCGTGGGGCTGGGCGGATCCGGGAAGCCGGAGGCAGAGGACATCGTCTGCGCGGTGGAGCCGGGTGACCGCTTCCTGCTGCTGGCCACGCGGCGCCTGATGGGGCTGGATCAGGCGCTGCTCGCCCGCGCGCTGGCGATGCCGGACCCGGCACAGGCACGTGCCCATATTGCCCAGGCGACGGCGCTCGGTACCGATCCCGCCCCCTGGCCACTGGCCGTCATCGAGGTGGACGCATGACCGATCGCTACGTTTCGGCGGGACTCACGGTGACCGGCAAGGTCCGTCGCCACAACGAGGATGCGATCCTGGTGCGCGACGACCTGGGCCTCTGGGTGGTGGCCGACGGCATGGGTGGGCACTCTGCCGGCGACTATGCCAGCGCGCTGATCGCGCAGCGGCTCGGTGCGCTCAGCCGCAGCGGCAGCGTGTTCGATTTCATCGAGGCGATCGAGGATGCGCTGGAGCAGGCCAACGCCGACCTGGTCGCGATGGCGCGCACGCGCGGGGTCGACATCATCGGCTCCACCGTGGTCGTGCTGGTTCACCACCCCGACTACATGCTGTGCGGCTGGGTCGGCGACAGCCGCGCCTACTGCATGGAAGCCGGCGTGCTCGAGCAGGTCAGCCGAGACCACGTGCACGGGATGAAGGACGACGTGACCCAGTTCGGCGGTGCCTCCGCGGCGCCTTCGCCCGGTGCCGGCGTGCTGACCCGGGCGATCGGTGCGGAAGATCGGCTGTTCGTCGACTGGCAGGTCGCCGGTTGCCGGCCCGGCATGCAGTTCGTGCTGTGCTCGGACGGCATCAACAAGGAAATGAGCGACGCCGAGATCGCCGCCGCCTGCCAGCGGCAGGGCGATCCCCAGGGCGTGCTCGACGATCTGCTCGGCCTGGCCCTGGGCCGGGCCGGCCGCGACAACGTGTCGGCCGTCGTCGTGCGGCTGCAGGACTGACGACCCCCTCTCCATGAATTTTCTCAACGAACTCATCGCTGCCCTGCAAGCGGACAAGCTCCAGCTGTCCACGCTGCTGCACATCCTCGGATCGCGCGGTGCGCAGCCGGAACCCGTCCATCGCGAAGAAGTGGCCCTGCTCGAGCGGCTGGCCGTCGAGGGCGCGCTGTCCCCGGAGGTGACCCGGACGCTGCTCGGCGAACTCCAGCGCCAGCAGGCCACCACCGGCCGGGCGACGACGGCGGCTGATGACGCCACCGTGGTCCACGCCGGCAGCGGAGCCGGCGATGCCACCGTGGTGCAGGCGCGGGCGGACGATGCCACTCTGGTGCAGCCGACCGCCGGCGGCGCCGGTGCGCACGACGCGGATGCGACGGTGGTGCAGCCGTCGGCGACGCCGGCCGGTCATCCGCACGACGACGAGGCGACGGTGGTCAAGCCGTCTTCCTCGCCGCGCGGCAGCGACACCCAGGCCACCGGCGTCACCGGCCGCACCGGAACCACCGGGGCCACCAGCAGCACCTTCAATGCCGACAGCTGGCAGCGCATGTCCGCGGCCGAAGGGGGCGACTACGCCGCGGTAGGCAGCGTGCTCAAGGGACGGTTCCACCTGGAGAAGGAGATCGGCCGCGGCGGCATGGGCGTGGTGTTCCTGGCGCTGGACGAGCGCAAGGTGGAGGCGCGCGACCGCGACCCGTACGTGGCGGTGAAGGTGCTGAACGACGAGTTCCGCCGCCATCCCGATTCGCTGATCGCGCTGCAGCGCGAGGCCCGCCGCTCGCAGTCGCTGGCGCACGACAACATCGTGCGCGTCTACGACTTCGACAAGGACGGCACCATCGTCTTCATGACGATGGAGTACGTGGACGGCTCCGACCTCAAGGCGCTGATTCGCGAGAAGGCCTACAACGGCATGCCGCTGGCCCGGGCGCGGCCGCTGATCGAGGGCATGGCCTGGGCGCTCAAGCGCGCGCACGCCGCCGGCGTCGTGCACTCGGACTTCAAGCCCGGCAACGTCATGGTGACCCGCGACGGCGTGCCCAAAGTGTTCGACTTCGGCATTGCGCGCGCCGGCAAGCACCTGGGCGAGGCCACCGGCGAGGAGACCGTGTTCGATGCCGGCACGCTGGGCGCACTCACCCCGGCCTACGCCAGCCTGGAGATGATCCAGGGCAAGGAACCCACGCCCAGCGACGACATCTACGCGCTGGGCTGCGTGGCGTTCGAGCTGCTCACCGGCAAGCACCCGTTCGACAAGGTCAGCGCCGAGGTGGCGATGCGCGAGGGGCGCAAGCCGCCGCCGGTGCCCGGGCTGACCAAGCGGCAGTACCAGACCCTGTGTGATGCGGTCGCCTTCACCAGCGACAAGCGCCTGAAGCATGCCGCCGACCTGGTCGAGGGCCTGCGCGAGATCAGCCTGCGTGAGCGCGCCGGACCGGTCGTGGTGGTCGGCGCGATCGGCGTGGTGATCCTCGTCGCCGGAGGCTGGGGCGTGCGCCACTACCTGCAGCAGCGCGAGGTGGACGAGGTGGTCGCGCGCTTCGCGCCGACCGATCCGCAACACTTCACCACCGAAGACCAGGCGCTCGGGGCGCTGAATGCACTGGGGGCCGACCAGCGCACCCGCGTGGTGAGCGACCAGAGCGACCTGATCCAGACCTTCCTGCTCGGTCGCGTCGATGCCTACTGGAACCCGGGCAGGCAGCGCTATGACTACGCCGGCGCGCAGCACGTGTTCAGCCTGCGCGACCGGCTCAAGCTGTTCTCGCCCAAGCTCGACCTCAAGCGCACGGCGATCGAGCAGGAGCGCAACGACCTGCTCAACCAGCTCGACACGCGCCTGAGCAAGGCGATCGAGAACGGGGCGATCTTTGCCGACCAGCCGGACAACGCGGTGCGGATCCTCGCCACGATCCGCGCCATCGACCCGACCAGCGGGCTGCTGAAGAACGCCGAGCTGGAACTCAAGTACGACATCGCGATCGGCCGGTCGATCGCCGCCAATCATGCCGCCGAGGCGCAGGCGCAGCTGAAGCAGGCGCTGGCGGTATTTCCCGATTCGACGCGGCTGCGGCAGCGCGCCGCGGAGCTGGCGCAGATGGCCCCCGCGGCGCTCGCCCGCGGCCCCGCCGGGTCCGGGCAGACCGTGCCGCAGGCGCATCGCGCGCTCGCCGACCTGATCGCCCGGCCCACCCTCGACGCATCGTGGCAGGCGGCGGTCGGCCAGGCGCTGGCAACGCTCGCACCGGCGCACGATGCGCAGACGCCGGCGCAGGTCGATGCGCTTGCCGCAGCGATCGCCGGTGCGGTGGCCGGCCAGAACGACCCCAGCCAGTTGCCGCTGGCATCGCGTGCGGTCGACCTGGGCCTGCAGTACGCGCCGAAGTCGGCACCGCTGCTGGCCCAGCGCAGCCGTCTCGATGCCCTGCAGCAGCAGGTGCAGGCGCAGCTCGCGCAGGAGAGCGCCGCGGCCGAGGTCACCTCGCGCATCGAATCGATGAAGCGCGCCGCCGCCGCCAACGACGTGGCCAAGGCGCAGGAAGCGCTTGCGCGCATTCGCACCCTGCAGCCGGACAACGCCTTCCTGGCCGGCGAAGGTCCGCAACTGCTGGCCAGTGCCTATCTCGGCCAGGCCACCGATGCGGCAAGGCGCGGTCGCTTCCAGGTCGCCGCGGACACGCTGGCGCGCGGGCTCAAGGCGCTGGGCAACCGCGACGACCTGCGCCAGGCCCGGGCCCGCTACGACCTGGTCGCCGACCTGATGAAGGCGCGCAGCGGCGGTGCATCGGCGGATGACCTGGCGAGGATGCACCAGCAGCTGGCGCGGCTGCAGCGCGACGACCCGGACGGGCTGAAGTCGCTGGAGTCCGACCTGAAGCTGCACGGGCAGCTCGCCCAGGGCAGCCTGTCGGCGCTGCTGGACACGCTGAAGCCGAGTCAGCCGCCCGCGTCCGGTTCGTCGACTCCCGGCAATGTCGCCACGGCGCCCACGGCGGCGGAGGCGCCGGCGGCGACCCCGTCCGGCAGTCCGTCGCGTCCGGGAGCCGTCGCCGCGCCGGCTGCCACGACACCGGCCAGCGGCAAGGCCGTCGCCGGCAAGCCGGGGACGACCGCCGCGGCCGGGTCCGGCGGCGATCCCTGCGGCGACCCGGCGCTGGTCGGCAAGGGGCGGATCTGCGCCGACGAGGTGGCAGGCAAGCGCGGTCCGCCGCTGGTGGTGATTCCCGCCATCGCAGGGGGGCGGCCGTACGCGATGTCCCGCACCGAGATCAGCATCAGCGAGTTCAACCGCTTCTGCAGCGCTACCGGCCAGTGCGCGCCGCGACCGGCCGGCGATCGCCTCACCGCCACCCAGCCGGTGAGCAACATCCCGCTGTCGCTTGCGAGGGCGTACACCGCCTGGTTGAGCAAGGGCAGCGGGTTCACCTACCGCCTGCCCACCGACGCCGAATGGCTGCATGCGGCGAAAGCGGGCGGCAACTGGAAGCAGTCGCCGGACAGCAACTGCGTGCCGCCCAGCGCCAACGGCGACGACGGCAGCGGTGCGCCGATCTCGTCGCTGGGCCGCAGCCCCAACCCGTGGGGCCTGGTCAACCTGACCGGCAATGTGTGGGAGTGGGTGGTCAGCGGCGGTCAGGTGGGCGTGCGTGGTGCCAGCTACACCAGCTACTGGTCCGACTGCACGGTCGACGCGCATCGCGCCGACAGCGGCAAGGCCCAGAACGACGTCGGATTCCGCGTGCTGAGGGAGCTCAGATGAACGATCAGGAGCGTCGGGTCAACCAGGCACTGCAGGCCCTGGACGAGGCCCACCGGCTCGGCCGGCTCGGCCGCGAGGATTACCGGGGCCGCCGGCGCGCCCTGCTGCAGGGACTCAACGACAGCAGCGGAGTGACCGCCCGCAACGCGATCACCCCGGCGGCCGCAGGCCGCCCGCGGACCGATGCGCGGCGGCCGGCCATGCCGGTCGGTGACATCGCCGGCGCGCTGTTTCCCGACCGTCGCCGCCGCATGCTGCAGACGTGGCTGCTGGCTGTGGCCGGGCTCGCGCTGGTCCTGCTGCTGGTGTACGGGGCGATGTCGATGGGCGGTGCCTGAACGGGCCCGGTCCGGTCGCCCGATGACCGGATTTGTGACGCAGTTGCGCATTACTCAGGAGGGGCGTTCGGAAGGGGCTGCACGCGCACTCCGTTCGCCGCCACGGGGCGGGTCCACCGTACCCGGTGCCGGCAGCCTCATTGCAGGGGGACAAACACGTGCGGATGGCGACACTGGCAGCAGCCCTGGCGCTGGCATTGGCTGGCGGGCGGGCATGGGCGCAGGACAACCCGCCTGGCCCGACGGCACCGGCGAGCCGGGCGAGTCCGTCTCCCCCGGTGGCCCCGGCGCAGCGGATCCTGGTCAGCGGCATGCCCGCCGGCGGCGATGCCGCCGCGGCGCAGGCGATCGTGCAGGCGGGCTACCGGCAGGCGATGGCTGCCGCCGGCCATCCGGCGACGTTGAGCCCGGCGCAGTGGCAGGCCGCCGCCGATGCCATCACTGCAGCCTTGCGCCGGGCCGGATTCAAGGATGCCCGTGCCTACCCGGCCGAGCAGGTGATGGCCTTCACCGTGCAGGACGTGCCGGCCGGCGCGGCCGGCGCGGTCGCGCAACAACCGTCGCCGCCGCCACCGGCGCAAACGGCACCGGACCGCGCAGCGACGGCCGTGCCGGCACTCGCCACGACACCGCCGCTCCCCGCCAACGTGCTTCCACCGGTCCGCGAGCGCACGCAGGCCTCGACGCAGACCGTGGCAGTCAGCGCGTTCCGGGTTAGGGGTGTCGGCGCGCACCCGGATGCCGGGATCACCCCGGCGTCGATGCAGGCGCTGGCGGACGAGCAGCTGCACAAGCTCGGTGCAGCCGGCCAGCCCGCGCGACTCGATTTCGCCCAGCTGCAGCAGGTGGCCGACACCCTGACCGAGACCTATCGCAAGGCCGGCTTCATCTTCGGCACAGCGTTCCTGCCGGCGCAGACGATCGGACCGGACCAGGTGGTCGATATCCAGGTGCTCGAAGGCACCCTGGGACGGGTCATAGTCAAGGGCAACAAGCGCTACCGGGCCCGTGCGATCGCGGCATCGGTGGAGCCGCTGAAGGGCAGGGTGCTGCGCAAGGGCGAGGTCGATTCGGCGCTGCTCTACGCGCGCGAGCTGCCGGGCGTGTCGGTGAGCTCGACCTTCCAGCCGGGCGAGAAGACCGGCCAGACCGACCTGCTGATGGTGGCCAACGAGGCGAAGCGGCCTTACACGATCACCACCGGCGCGAACAACTACGGTACCGATCTCACCGGTCGCTATCGCGCCCAGCTAGGCGTTACCTGGAACAGCCCGCTGGGCATCGGCGACAGCTTCGCGGCCAACGTCGACTATGCGATGGACCCGCGCAACAACGTCTACGGCTCGCTGGTGTACCGCGCGCCGACGCTGGTGGTTCCGGGGCTCAGCGGCGTGATCGGCGCGACCCGCAGCGAGCTGCAGCTCAACTCCAGCCAGCTCGCCGCGCTCAACGTGAAGGGGCCAAGCTCTTCGCAATACGCTGGTGCCGACTGGAAGTTCGTCAACACCGACACGATGCAGATGCAGGCCACGCTGCACTACATCCGCGAGAAGTCGCGCCTGACCAGCCTCGGCATCCCGCTGTCGGACGAGAGCTTCGACGTGGCCGAGCTGGCCTGGGCGATGAATCGCACCGACCAGCGCCTGCACGGCATCGATCTGCTGCAGGTGAGCCTGCGCAAGTCGATCAAGGACCGCTCGCGCGAGCCGGATCTGGTCAGCCCGAACCATGCCCGCAGCTTTACCAGCCTGCGCTTCTCCTACACGCGCCTGCAGTTCCTGACCAAGTCGCAGCGCGCCTACTTCAAGCTGGCCGGACAGTGGACCAACGCCGCGCTGGCGCCGCTGGAGCAGTTCGTGATCGGCGGCCCGGACAGCGTGCGCGCCTATCCGATCGCCGACGGCCTGACCGACCGCGGCTATTACGCCTCGCTGGAATACCACGTGGACGCGCCGGGCTTTGGCAACAGGATCTCGCCGTTCTACGCGCGACCCTGGCGCGAGCTGCTGGAGCTGGAAGCATTCGTCGATTACGCCCGCGGCATGCCGGCCGGTGCGGACCGCGCGGGCAACAGCGTGCTGACCTTCAAGGGCGTCGGCGCCGGCTTCATCTTCCGCCTGCCGCGATTCCACCGCTTCGAGTTCCATCTCGACGGCGCGGTGCCGGTCGGCGGACCGCAGGCCTCGGACAAGAAGGGCTACCACATCTACGCGCGCTTCGGCTTCACGTTCTAGAGCCCGGTCATGATCTCCAAGCTCCCCGCGTTGTCATCGAGTGGTCGCGCCGCGGCGGCGCGTGGCGCCGGGCCGACGGGTGCTCGGCTCACGCTGCGCGCCGCCGCGGCGCGGCCACCCGGTGACAACCCGCGAGGCCGGGCCTGCTTGCCCGCATGCCGGCGTCGTCCATCCGTGGCGGACGGACGTCCACTCCCTCCTTCTTCCTTGGCCTGCGCGCGAGCCGTTCCCGGCGCCGGGGACTTGCAGACCACGACCAGGCTCTAACAGGCAACGACCATGCATATCCCTACCCAGACGTCGCATCGTCCGTCCCGCCGCAGCCACTTCGAAGGAGCGCGTCCGCCGCGACGCAAGGCGTTGCCGCTGTGCCTGTCGATGGCCCTGGCGGCCGGTGCGATGATGTCCACGGGCGCCCGCGCCGGCAGCATGGTGCCCGGCGCGAACGCCGGCACGGTCTCGGTCAGCGCGCTGACCTCGCCCACCGGCGGGACCGTGGTGGGCGGTGTCGGCTCGATCAGCCAGAGCGGCGGCACCACGGTGATCAACCAGCTGTCGAACCGGCTGGCGCTGGACTGGACGACGTTCAACGTCGGCAAGGACGCCACGGTGCTGTTCAAGCAGCCGTCGTTCACCGCGGTGGCGCTGAACCGCATCCTCGACCAGAACCCCAGCCAGATCTTCGGCCGCATCAATTCCAATGGCCAGGTGTTCCTGATCAACACCCACGGCATCATCTTCGGTACCAGCGCGCAGGTGAATGTCGGCGGCCTGGTGGCCAGCACGCTGGACCTCACGCCCAGCGATTTCCTGGCCAACCACTTTAACCTTGACGCGCACGGCGGCAGCGCCGGCGTGGTCAACCACGGCACCATCGCCGCAGCCAGCGGCGGCTCGGTGAGCCTGCTCGGCGGCAGCGTGGCGAACGACGGCCTGATCCTGGCCAACTACGGCAACATCAACCTGGACGGCGCCGACCGCGCGGTGCTGGATTTCGACGGCAACGGACTGATCACCGTCGAGGTCACCGGTGCGCTGAAGCGTCGCCTGGACGATCGCGCCGCCGTGTCCAACAGCGGCACGCTCGAGGCCGACGGCGGCACCGTGGTGCTGCAGGCCTCGGCCGCGAAGGACCTGTTCACCGACGCGGTGAACAACTCCGGGGTGATCACGGCGGCGGGCATCCGCAACGATGGCGGCACGGTGAGGTTGGTTGCGTCCGGCGGCAACGCGATCAGCAGCGGCAGCATCAACGTGTCCGGCGTGCACGGCGGCACGGCGCAGGTATTGTCCGATGCCAACGTCGGGGTGACCGGCAGCATCGACGCCTCCGGCACGCAGGGCGGCGGCACCATCCGCGTTGGCGGCGGCTACCAGGGCGGCGAAGGCCTGACCCGGGCGAACGTGACCTACCTTGGCCCCGATGCGGTGCTCGATGCCGATGCCACGCAGCGGGGCAACGGCGGCTCGGTGGTGCTGTGGGGGGACAACGGCAACAATTTCTACGGCAGCATCAGCGCGCGCGGTGGCGTGCTCGGCGGCAGCGGTGGTCGGGTGGAGACCTCCTCGCATTACGGCCTCAACGCGCAGGGCAATGTCGACGCCTCGGCGGCGAACGGCGCCGCCGGCCTCTGGCTGATCGATCCCTACAATGTCACCATCCAGACCGGTGGAGGTTCGCTGGCCTCGCCCTTCACCGCCACCGCCGACTCGACCATCAAGGCCAGCGACCTGGACGCTGCGCTCAACGGCACCAATGTCACGGTGTTCACTGGATCGGCCGGCAGCAGCAACGGCGATATCACGGTCAACGCCGCGGTGACGCCGAGCGCGGGCAACAATTCCCTCTATCTCGAAGCGGCCGGCGGCATCTTCCTAAACGCCAACATCACCGCCAACACGTCGCACACGCTCAACCTGTATCTCTGGTCGAACTATGGCGGCGCGGCCGCGGGCACCACCTACACCAGCAACGCATCCTGCGCGGCCGGGGTGAGCTGTGTGGTGACGGTAGGCGGTACCTCCAATGCAGCGATCAGTACCGGTGGCGGCACGCTCGATATCCGCACCGGCACCGGCGGTGGCACATTGACTCTGGGCACCGGCAGCAAGACCGGAAACATCAACACCGCTGGCGGCGCGCTGACCGTGCACACCACCGGTATCACCGAGGTTGCCGGCTCCAACACCATCGTTGCCGGCACCTCCACACTCGACGCCGGCAGCGGCAACATCACGCTCGGCAACGCCAACGATTTCACCGTCACCGTGGGACTCACCGCGGGCAATGCGCAAATCGAGGACGCGAACTCGCTGGTGTTGGGCAACAGCACGCTCAGCGGCAGTCTCACCGCCACCGCGGTGACCGCCATCACGGTCAATGGCGCGATCACCGGCGTGGGCGACGCGGCCTTCAGCACGGCGGCGTTGTCGGGGACCGGAAGCATCGCCGGGACCGGGGCGATCACCGGACTGGGCAGCTCGAACTTCGCGCTCACCGGGGCCAACGCCGGCACCTACGGCGGCATCGCCTTCAGCGGCTTCGCCTCGGCCGACGCCACGCACGTCAGCGGTGCGGCGGGCTTCGACGACACCGCCCTGACCAGCGAGGGCATGACCTTTGCCTCCGCCACCCACGTCGCCGGCACCGGCACCATCGCCAACGTCAGCGGCAGCTTTGCCGACGACACCGGAACCTCTTCGACGAGTGGCATCGCCTATACCGGCTTCGGCGCGGTGACCGGCACCGGTGGAGACGTCACCGGCGTGACCGGCAATTTCAACCTGGGCACCCAGGTGTCGTCGGCTTCGGGGCTGGACTACAGCGGCTTCGCCGTCGCCACGGTCGCCGGCAGCGGCAGCGGCGCAACCCTCGTCGGCAGCGGGCAGACCTACATGCTGGACAATGCGACTGCCGACAAGGGCAGCAACGGCGGCATCGCCTGGACCGGGTTCGGCAACATCCAGGACTCGACCGGCACGGTGGTCTTCGGTACCGGCGGCAACCTCAGCGGCAGCGTCACGGCCAAGACGCTGGACTACAGCAGTTACGGTAGTGCAGTGAACTTCGACCTGTCCGCCGGCACCGGAACGACGACCGGTATCAGTGGCAGCTGGAGTGGCGTGACTGCGGTCACCGGCAGCGCCCAGGGCGACACGCTCGCCGGCACCGGCCAGACCTACACGCTGACCGGCGCCAACGCGGGCAACAACGGCACGGTCAGCTGGACGTCGTTCGAGAACATCGACGACGCCACCGGCACCATCGGCTTTTCCGCCGCCGGCAGCCTGAGCGGCAATGCAACGGTCCAGGCGCTGGACTACGGCAGCTACGGCAGTGCGGTGAACTTCGACCTGGCCGGCGGCAGCGGCACGACGACGGGCATCGGCGGCAGCTGGAGCGGAGTGACCTCGGTCGCGGGCAGTGCTGCGAGCGACACCGTCACCGGCAGCAACCAGACCTACACGCTGACCGGCGCGAACGCGGGCAACAACGGGACGGTGAGCTGGACGTCGTTCGAGAACATCGCCGACAGCGGCACCGGCACGCTCAAGGCGACCGGGGCGACCTTCAACCTCAGCGGCGGCAACTCGGGCACGGTAACCACCCTGCTGCCCGGGGGCTTCAGCGGCATCGGCAATCTCGACGATGCCACCGGCACCGTGGCGTTCGGTGCCGGTGGCAGCCTGAGCGGCAACGTCACGGCCCAGGCGCTGGACTACGGCAGCTACGGCAGCGCGGTGAACTTCGACCTGGCCGGCGGCAGCGGCACGACGACGGGCATCGGCGGCAGCTGGAGCGGGGTGACCTCGGTCGCGGGCAGTGCTGCGAGCGACACCGTCACCGGCAGCAACCAGACCTACACGCTGACCGGCGCGAATGCGGGCAACAACGGCACGGTCAGCTGGACGTCGTTCGAGAACATCGACGACGCCACCGCCGGCACGGTGGCTTTTCACACGGGCAGCAGCCTGGGCGGCAACGTCACGGCCAAGACGCTGGACTACGGCAGCTACGGCAGTGCGGTGAATTTCGACCTGTCCGCCGGCAGCGGCACGACGACGGGCATCAGCGGCAGCTGGAGCGGAGTGACCTCGGTCGCGGGCAGTGCTGCGAGCGACATCATCACCGGCAGCAACCAGACCTACACGCTGACCGGCGCGAATGCGGGCAACAACGGGACGGTGAGCTGGACGTCGTTCGAGAACATCGCCGACAGCGGCACCGGTACGTTGCGGGCTGCCAACCAGACCTGGAGCCTCACCG
The DNA here is from genome assembly GCA_018970895.1 of Lysobacteraceae bacterium. GTDB lineage: Bacteria > Pseudomonadota > Gammaproteobacteria > Xanthomonadales > Rhodanobacteraceae > Dyella_A. Next base: position 50,950 of record JAGWVM010000001.1, read on the forward strand.
GGCACAACCAGGGCAGCGTGACCGACCTGTCCGGCACGTTCAGCGGCATCGGCAACCTCACCGACACGGGCTCCGGCGCCTTCCTGATGCACTCCGGGGCCGACGGCGACATTTCCGGCAACCTCGACGCGGGTACCGGCGGCAGCATCGACTACACCGGCTACAGCTCGGCGGTGAACGTGAACGTGTCCGGGGCCGGCACCACGGGCGTCGCAGGCACGGTCAGCGGCATCGCCTCGATCGCGGCCAGCAGCGATCTCGGGGTCAACGGTGCCACCGCCGGCTCGCTGGATATCACCACCACCGGCGCCGGCACGACCACCACGCTCGGTACGCTCTCGACCGGCACGAAACTGACCGTCAACGCCAGCGGAACGGTGCTGCAGAGTGGTGCACTGATGGTCAACGGCGCGACCACGGTGAATGCCGGCAGCAATGCAATCGAGCTGACCAACAGCGGCAACGACTTCCAAGGCACGGTGAACCTCACCGGTGGCACGACGCAGATCACCGACAAGAACGCGCTGACCCTGGGCACGCTGTCGACGGGAGACCTCACCGCGACCAGCACCGGCACCTTGAACCTTGGCACCGGACCGGTGGGCGGCGCGCTGCTGGCGACCAGCAACGGCGGCACGATCACCGAGGGGAGCGGCGGCGTGCAGGTGACGGGCACCAGCAACCTGCAGGCTGGTACCGGAGCGATCACCCTGACCGACGGCAACACCCATTTCGGCCTCGCGGTGACCGCGGCCGGGCAGGGCGTGTCGCTGGTGGACTCGGGCAATCTGACGATCGCCTCGCTGAGCAGCGGCACCAACGGCACGGTGAACTTGACGGCGGGCGGCTCACTGACGCTCCCGGCCCTCGGCATCGACACGGGGACCGCAGCCTTGACGCTGGCCGCAAACGGCGGTGCGCTGGTGATGCCGGGTGCGTTGAGTGGCGCCAGCATCGCCCTGAGCGGTCGCGACGGCATCACCCTGGGCAGCGACCTGAGCAGTGCGGGTACGGTGACGCTGACCAGCAGCAGCGGCGCGATCAGCCAGACCGGCGGCGTGCTTGCCGCCGGCACCCTCACCGGCAGCTCGGCCGGCGCGACCACGCTGGGTGACGCCAACCTGGTCACCGCGCTGGGTAGCTTCAGCGCAGCCGGCTTCAGCCTGACCAACGCGCAGGCATTGACCGTCAACGGGGCCGTGAGCGGCGGCAGCAGCACCACGATCGACACCGCCGGCAACCTGGACCTGGGCGGCAACGTCAGCGGCACCACCACGACCCTGAGCGCCGGTGGCACGATCGACCAGACCGCGGGCATCGTCACGGCCACCACGCTGAATCTCGGCTCGGTCGGCGGCGCCAGCCTCACCGGCAGCAACCTGGTCACCAACCTGGGGGAGGTGACCAATACCGGCAGCGGCGGGTTGTCCTTCACCAACGCCAGCGGCCTGAACCTGGAGGGCGCGATCGATGTCGGCATCGCCAGCGGCAACGACCTGGCGCTGGCGGTCACCGGCAACCTGACCCAGTCCGGCGGCAGCGTGATCACCGCCAACCAGCTCAGTGGCAGCAGCACTGGCAATACCACGCTCGGCGGCAGCAACCGGCTGACCACGCTGGGCAGCTTCGCCGCAGCCAACCTGGCGCTGACCAATGCGCAGGTGCTGGCCGTGAATGGTCCGCTGAGCGTGCCGGGCACGCTCAGCCTGACCACGACGGCCGGTGGACTCAGCCTCGCCAGCGATATTTCGGCGGCGACGGTGAACCTGAATTCAGCGGCGGCGCTGAGTCTGGCCAACCACATCGGTGCGACCACGTTGTCGCTGAGCTCCGGTGGTGCGATCAGCCAGAGCGCCGGGGCACTGACGGTCACCGGCACGACCACGGTGAACGCGGGCAGCCATGCGATCACGCTGACGGGCAGCGGCAACGACTTCGGTGGCACGGTGAACCTCACCGGCAGCACGACGCAGATCACCGACCAGAACGCGCTGACCCTCGGCACTCTGGCCACCGGCGCGCTGACGGCGACCAGCACTGGCGCGCTGGACCTGGGCATCGGAACGGTGGGCGGCGCGCTGCTTGCGACCAGCAACGGCGGCGCGATCACCGAGGGGAGCGGCGGCGTGCAGGTGACGGGCAGCAGCAACCTGCAGGCAGGCACGGGCGCGATCACGCTGGCGGACGGCAGCAACCATTTCACCGGAGCGGTGACGGCTGCGGGGCAGGGCGTGACGCTGGTGGACTCGGGCAACCTGACGGTTGCTTCGCTGAACAGCGGTACGAACGGTACGGTGAACCTCGTGGCAGATGGCGCGCTGGTGATCCAGGGTGCAACTAGCGGTGCGAACGCGAACCTGAGCGGTCGCGACGGAATCACCCTGGGCAGCAACCTGACCACTGCCGGCACGGTGACACTGACCAGCGGCAACGGTGCGATCAGCCAGACCGCGGGCGTGATCACCGCCGGCGCGCTCACCGGCAGCTCGGCCGGAGACACCGTGCTCGGTGGCGCCAACCAGATCGGCACGTTGGGAAGCTTCAGTGCTGCGGACTTCACGCTTACCAACGCCGAGGCGCTGACCGTCGGCAGCAACCTGGTGGTCGGCGGAGGCACCGGATCGATCGCGCTGACCACCACCAGCGGCGGCCTGACCGTCCAGCACGATCTCAATGGCGGGGCCATCACGCTGAACTCGGCGAGCAATCTCTCGCTGGCAGGCAACCTGGCCGGCAGCTCGCTCGATCTGGTATCCGGTGGCGACATCGCGCAGAGCGCTGGCGTCATCCAGGCCGGCACGCTGACCGGTCAGGCCGGTGGCGGCGTGACGCTGGCCAGGGCCAACAAGATCGGCACGCTGGGCAATGTCAGCGCGGCCAACGGGTTGAGCATCAGCAATGCCCAGGCACTGACCGTCGGCGGCACGGTGAACGGCGGCAGTTCGACCGGCCTCACCACCACCACCGGCAGCCTGACCACCAGCGGCAGCATCGGTGGCAGCTCGATCGCGCTGGCCGGGCAGGACGGGCTGGCGATCGACGGCGCGGTGAACGCCGGCACCGGCGATATCACGCTCGGCTCGGCCGCCGGCGCGATCAGCGAAGGCAGCGCCGGCGTGCTCACCGCGGGCAGCCTCTCGGGCACATCCAGCGGTAGTGCCATGCTCGGCGGGGCCAACCAGGTGGTGACCCTGGGCAATTTCACCACGGGCGGCGATTTCAGCTTCCGCGACGCGCGCACGCTGACCGTCAACAGTCCGCTCGACGTCCACGGGGGCAGCGGCAACCTCAGCCTGGCGACGAGCGGGGCCAGCTCGGACCTGATCCTCGGCACCGGCCTGGCCGGCGGTACGGTCACCCTGACCGCGGGGCACAACCTCACTACCTCGTCGGGCATCACCGCCAACACGCTGACCGGTAGTGCGGGAGGGCAGGCACAGCTGGGCGGAAGCAACCACGTCGGTACGCTGGGCGACTTCAGTGCCGGCAGCCTCACCTTCGGCAATGCCGGCGCGCTGGTGGTCGGGGGCCAGGTGAGCACCGGCAGCGGTGCACTGGACCTGTCGACCATGGCGGGCAACCTGCGGCTGGCCGGCGCAGTCACGGGTGGCGCGGTCGGGCTGACCTCCGCCTCGGCGATGGCCATCGACGGCACCGTGTCCGCCAGCACGCTTGCCCTGCAGGCGGCGGGCGCCATCACCCAGTCCGGCGGCGCGATCACTGCCAGCAGCCTCAGTGGTACCTCCGGCGGCAGCACCACGCTGGATGGGGCCAATCACGTCGGGTCCCTGGGCAGCTTCAGCGCTGCAGGCTTCCGCTTCACCAATGCCGGAGCACTCAGCGTGACCGGCCCGATCGACGGCAGCAGTTCGACGCGGCTGGCCACCACGTCCGGCGACCTGGCGATCAACGGGCAGGTCAGCGGCAACAGCACGACCCTGGTGTCGGCCGGAGTGATCGACGAAGGCGCCGCGGGCCGGATCGTGGCCAGCACCCTCGCGGGCCAGTCCGGCGGCGCCACCACGCTCGGCGGCAGCAACAGCATCGATACGCTGGGCAGCTTCTCCGCCGCCGGCCTGAGCCTGACCAATGGCAAGGCCCTGAGCGTCGGCGGGCCCGTCAACGGCGGCGCCAGCGCCTCGCTCACCACGACATCCGGCGACCTCGCCGTGGACGGGCAACTGAGTGCCACCGCGGTATGGCTGCAGTCGGCCGGTGCGATCACCGAAGGCAGCGGCGGCGTGATCACTGCCAGCACGCTCAGTGGCCAGTCCGATGGACTCACCACGCTGGGCACGCAGTCGCAGGCTATCGGCAACCAGATCGACACGCTCGGCAATTTCTCCTCGACGGCGGGATTCAGCCTGACCAACGCCGCGACCCTGACCCTGGCCTCGGTGGACAACAGCGCGTTCACCGTCGACGCGGGACACGCGGAGTTGTACCTGGGCGTGACCCAGGGCGACCTGCTGGCGCAGGGCAAGACGCCGATATACGACGGCACCGGCACGTTTGCCTCGGTCGGACACATGGGCTCGGCCTCGTCGCCGATCTACGTGATCGGCGACGGCCCGCAGCTGATCGCGCGGGTCGGCAACCCGCCGGCGTACTTCTATGCGGTGGACCGTCAGGGCAACATCCTGCCGCTGACCGGCGAGCTGAGCTTCAACGTGCCGACCTCGCTGTTCTTCGGCAAGGCGCAGAACGGCAACGGCCGAGGCGATGCCTACATCGATCCGAGCGTGATCTCGGCCAACTACCGCTCGTTCGGCATCGTGCCCTCGGGCATCCTGCTGCCGGCCGACCAGCAGGCCTGCGATCCGCAGACGGAGGACTGCGGTGACCAGTAGGCACGGCCTTTCCGCCCGGTCCCGGTCGCTTGTCGTCGCGGGCCTGCTTGCCACCTCGACCGCGTCGCTGCACGCCCAGCTGGCGCCCCGGCTGAGTGCGCGGGTATCGCTGGACGAACTGGCAACGGCCACCGCGGCGCTGCCCGTCGACCCGGCGCTGGCGACGTTGCGTGCGCAGTTGCAGTCGATGGCCGATGGCCTGCGCCAGGCCGCGGGCAGCGATGCGGACACACCGGTCGACCTGGTCGGTGACGCCTTGCGCGGCCGCATCGTGCGTGCGCATGCGGCCGCGGCGCGGGTGCAGGCCTACGAGACGGCTGCCGCCGGGTGCCAGGCGGGCGACCGCACGGCAATGCAGACGGCGCTGGCCCAGAGCGTGAAGCTGCTGGCCGCGGCCGTCGACAGTGCCAAGGTGGTGCCGGCCATCGATGACGTGCAGTCGATGCCGACGCCGGAATCGCTGTTTGCGATCCGTGCCGGCGGTGGTCCGTTGGCGTTCGCCCTGACCGGCAGCGATCTGTTCGACAGCCAGTGCCCGTCCCCGCAGGTCCGAGCCACCGCTGCCGACGGGGTGGCACTGGCCCACCAGCCCATGCTCACCGGTGCCTTGCCGGCGCGACTGGAGCTGAAGTGGCCGGATGTCGGCCAGGTGCCTGCTGGCCCGGTGGTGCTGCACGTGGTCGCGCAGCGCAAGGTGTTCCTGCTCGGATGCCAGGCACTGCCCGAGGCCACGGCCGTGGTCGAGGTGGTCCCGGCCGCGCACTACCGCGTCGATTACGTGCTGGAGGCGGTCTGTCCTGCGCCGGGTGAGCCAGCGCGCACCGTGGCGCTTGGCAGGGGCACGCTGGACCTGGCCGGAGCCGGCGCGAGCGTTTCGCGCAATGTGCCGACCTCGGCGTGTGCGGAGCCCTCGGCCTATCGACTCAGCGCGTCGGTCAGCTCGGCGGGTGGTGCACCATCGGCGGCTGGCCCGTTCATCCAGCCGGCGCAGGCCTCGATCACCGCCGGCTTGCCCGGCGGGCTCACGTTGAGCTGGGATCCTTCCGTGCAGGCGGTGTTCGTGCGTGCCGGCGCGGGCACCTGCAAGGGGGTGCGTTAGCCAGCGCTCCGTCGCCGGCGCGGAACGACGGTCAGAACTCGTCGGTACCGGAGATCGTGCGCAGCTCGCTGAGACCGCCCGGCGCCAGGTCCTGCATCAGCTCCGGAAAGCTCAGTCCGACCAGTCGCTGGGCGCGACGCAGCAGGATCGGCAGCGGGCTGGCCGGTTCGTACCTTGCGTAGTACTCGCACAGTTCGTCCAGCCGGCGGCGCACGTCCTCCGGGCTCTGGATGCGTCCGGCCGCCACCGCAGCTCCCGCCGCGGCCGGTTCGGTGCCGGCTTCGTCCCCGGCCATCGTCTCCTCTCCGGAGGCGGTGGCTTCGGGGCTCCGCAGCGCGACCTGCGCCTCGAGGAATTTCTTCAGCTCGTAGGCATCGGAAAGCAGCGGCTTGAGGTCCGGGCCCAGCGTGCCGATGCGGTCGGTGAACAGCGCGTCGATGGCCTTGCCCAGGTCGAGTATCCGCGCTGCCGCCTCCAGCGAACCGGTGAGCTGGCTCTCGTCGCAGTCAAGGCAGCAGGCCTCGATGTCGGTCATCGACGGCAGGCCCTCGCCGCTCTCGCTGCCGGACACCTTCAGCGTGCCCTGGGCCACGCGCAGGTCGCGCAACGAAAAGCGCCCGATCCGCGGCGAGGCGACGAACGGAGTGTTGCGCAGGTAGGCGAGCACGGCCAGCGGATCGCCCAGTGGCACCACGGCATTGACGCGGGCGGTGGGATCGTTGTCGTCTTCGGCGTCGAGCTGCGGGTGCACCGCATCCCAGAAATTCTCGAGCAGGCCGTGCACCAGGCCCAGGCCGCGGGCCAGGCCGGCCAGGCCCTCGGTGCGCAGCCAGGCGGTGGACAGGCAGGTCGCCACGCGCAGGTCGCGGGTGCGTTCGAACAGGCCGTTGGACAGGACGATCACCTTGTCCCATTCCGGCTCTTCGGCGGCCTTTACCGCATCGCCCATCGCACGTTCGGCGCGGGGCGCGGCGGCGCGCTCCAGTGCCATGAAATCGGCGTCGTATTCCAGGTCCGGGCCGCAGGGGGCGTCCTCGCCCAGCGGTGAGAGAAAGGTCGTCAGCAGGTCGTCGGACATGGGCGGACTCGTCGGGAATGGACCACGGCATTGCCCGGTCGAGGGGCCGGGCGTCTCCCTCTGTAGTGCGCAAAAGCCGGCGGGATCCGGTCAGGATGCCCAGTCCTGCGGCAGGCGGCGTTCGTCCCGTGCCGGACCGGGCAGGGGGTGGCGGCTGCGTTCGACCACGTGGGCCAGGGTGTGCACGTTGTCCACCAGCCGGTCGGACAGGCGTGCCAGCAGGGTGGCGGTGGCCGTGTCCTCGCCCAGTTCCAGCAGGGCGCCGAGACTGCGCTGCAGGTCGCGCAGCGGTGGCAGCGGCTTGACCGGGCGCTGCTCGCGCAGGCCCACGGCGATCGCGTGCAGGGCATCCGCCGCGTGGCCGACGAATCCGGACACCTCGACCGGCTCGGGCAGGTTGTCACGGTCGTCGATCAGCGCCTCCAGCGACATCGCGGTGCGCGCCAACCGGTTGCCGTTGGCAAACAGCGATTCGGCCAGCTCCAGCAGTTCCGCCGGCGTGCCCGGTTCACCGCGCATGCGTTCGATCGATGCCTGTGCGTTGGTGCGCGCCAGGCGCGCGGCGGTGCGGGTCTCGCGGTGCGCATCGCGCCGGTCGGGGTGGGCCAGCGCGCGCAGGTAATTGGCATAGGCACCGAGCATCTCGGCCAGCGCGGCCCGGGCGCGGGCGCGCTCCCAGGTCGGCCAGAGCACGTAGGCCAGCAGCGCCATCGCGCTGCCGAGCGCGGTATTGATCACGCGGTCGATCACGGCATCGGCGGGGCTGACCCCCTCGAACGAGAGCAGGATCACCACCGTGCCGGTGAGCGCGGCCACCGCCGCGCCGTAATGCGCGGTCGCCAGATAGCGGAATCCCATGCACAGCACCGCCATCAGCAGGAGGTGGGCCCACGGTTCGTCCGGAGCCAGCCACAGCAGCGCGGTGGTGAGCAGCAGCCCGAGCACCGTCCCGACCACGCGCAGCAGGCCGAAGTTGACGGTGGCGGCGAAATCCGGGCGCAACACGATGGCGGCGGTCATCGGCACCCAGTAGCCGTGCGGCAGGTGCAGGTGGCGGGCGACCGCCCAGGCGATGCCCAGACAGGCGGCGCTGCGCACGGCATGCCTGAAGGCCACCGAGCGCGGGTTGAGGTTGGCGCGCAGCGTGGCCAGCGGGGAATGTCCGCGCAGCGCGGCCGGCAGCGGGGTCTCGGCCGCGGCGGCGCGCATTTCGCCGCGGCTGCCGGCCCACTGTGCATTGCGTACGGCGGCACCGAGCTGGCCGGCCAGCGCGTGGATATGCACGGCCAGGCCACCTCCGGCGCGTTCGTCGTCGAGCAGGGTGCGCTCGCTGGCGCGAAGCGCGGCGAGCGCCTGCTCGGCGTGCCGGGGCGTGTCGCCGGTCGCCAGTGCCTCGGCAATGGCCGCCAGCACCGTCGCCGCATCCTCGCGGAAGATCGCGTGGAGCGCCGGGCCGGCGCGCAGCTCGGCCATGGCGGTGAGTTCCAGCCGGATCCGCTCGGCCAGCTCCAGCAGCACCCCGAAGGCCTCCATCGCGCGGCCGCGGGCATGGTGGCGGCCGAGCAGGGTAGTCTGCAGCGTGGTCATCGCCTCGGTGAGCGCGGGAACGTCGGCGTCGTCGTGCGCCTGCTGCCGGGCCAGCTGCGCCAGCCCGCGGAAGACCTCGGCCAGGGCCAGGCGCTCGGGCCGATAGCGCTGCAGCGGCCACGCGGCGATCGAGAACAGTCCGAGCAGCAGGCCGCCGGCGAAGATCAGCACGGCGGCACCCAGCGCCTCGCCCGGGTGCGCCGCCGGCGTCGACGCGGTGACCACCAGCAGGATGATGCTGGTCATGCCGACACGCGCGATGTCGACGCCGAACACCACCAGCAGGCCACCGACGAAGCCGGTTGCCACCGTGGCCGCCAGCATCGGCCAGAACTGGCCGCCGACCAGCATCCCCAGCAGGGAGGCAAACGCCGCGGCCAGGGCGGCCATCAGCAGGCGCCACATGCGTTGCCGGTAGGGCCCCGGCTGGTCGGAAAACATCGTGTTGAGTGCGCCGGCGCCGACGCCCAGGCCGATCTCGGTGTGGCCGGTGGCCATGCCGGCGGCCAGCGGCAGGATCACCGCGGCGGTGTTGCGCAGCACCACCCGCAGCGGCACGTCCGGCCGCCGCGTGCGGGTCAGGCTGTCGACGAGCGAGGCGCGGAGCGAGTAGCTGCGGGCGGTCATGCCGCGTCCGGGGTCATGGGGCAAGTGCCGGGGATTCTGCACCAGCCCCCGTCAATGCGGCGCGGTTGCCGCGATCCGGACCGCCTGCGCGTCAGCGGACGCTCAGGCGCGGCCGGCGAATTCGCCGGTGGTGGTGTTCACCCACACCTTCTCGTCGTTGCTGATGTACTCGGGCACCTGGATCTCGATGCCGGTGCTCAGCTTGGCCGGCTTGGCGCGCTTGGTGGCGCTGGAGCCCTTCATTTCCGGCGCGGTGTCGACCACGGTCAGCACCACGCTGGTGGGCACCTGCAGGCCGACCGGGGCGTCGTCGATCAGCTGCACGTAGTAGCCCTCCAGCTCCTCGACGACGTAACCGGCGTTGTCGCCGACCAGCTCGGGGCCGAGCAGGTACTGGGTGTAGTCCTCGGTGTCCATGAACACGAAGGCGTCGCCGTCCATGTAGGAGAAGGTGGCGGCGCGGCGCACCAGGTCCATCTCCTTCAGGTCGTCGTCGGCCCGCAGGCTGAGGTCGAACTTACGCCCGCCCGGGATCGAATACATGGTGAAACGGAAGGTGACGTTGCCGCCGCGCGCGGTCGGCGCGCTGCGCTCGATGTCGCGCACCTGGTAGACGGTGCCGTCGTGTTCGACCACGTTGCCTTTCTTGACGTCGGAAGCTTTCATGAGTGTGTGTGCCGGCAGGTTTCGGTTTCTTCGGACGTCATCCCGGCGAAAGCCGGGATCCAGCGCCTTTATGTTGTGCGAAGTCGCTGGATTCCAGCATTCGCTGGAATGACGGGTGCGAGGCCTGAGGAGTGGATTACTTCGGCTGCAACCGCACCGCGCCGTCCAGGCGGATGGTCTCGCCGTTGATGTAGCGGTTGGTCAGGATGAACGCGACCGTGGCGGCGAACTCCTCCGGCTTGCCCAGGCGCGACGGGAACGGGATCGAGGCGGACAGCGACTCCTGCACCGCCGGCGGCATGGAGTCGACCATCGGGGTCCAGAAGATGCCCGGCGCGATGGTCGCCACGCGGATGCCGAAGCGGGCCAGCTCGCGGGCCATCGGCAGGGTCATGCCGACCACGCCGCCCTTGGAGGCCGAGTACGCGGCCTGGCCGATCTGGCCCTCGTAGGCGGCCACGCTGGCGGTGTTGATGATCACCCCGCGCTCGCCGTCCTCGCCGGCCTCGTTGCCCTGCATCAGCGCCGCGGCGGCCTTGGCCACGTTGAAGCTGCCGACCAGGTTCACCATCACCGTGGTCTGGAACTGCGACAGCGCCATCGGGCCTTCCTTGCCCAGCACGCGGCCGGCGCCGAGGATGCCGGCGCAGTTCATGACCACGTTCAGCCCGCCCATCGCCTCGCGCGCGGCGGCCACGTTGGCGGCCACGCCGTCCTCGCTGGTGACGTCGGTGCGGTAGAAGCGCGCGTGGTCGCCCAGCGCCTGCGCGGCGGCCTGGCCTTTCTCCTCGTTGACGTCGAACAGCGCCACCCTGGCGCCGTGCGCGACGAGGTGCCGGGCGACGGCGTGGCCGAGTCCGGAGGCGCCGCCGGTGATGACGGCCTTGACCTGATCGAGCTGCATGGAGTTGTCCCGAAGCGTGGAAAACCGCGATTTTAGCGGAGCGGCCGGGGCGCCAGCCATGGGCGCCGCGCGATTCCGCTCAGCCCTGTGCGGCCAGCCACGTCTGCCAGTCCGGCCGGTCGCGCAGGCGGCGGAAAGGCACCACGGCCGGGGGCGGATTGGCCGGTTCGGCGAGGGTCTTCTGCCAGACCCCCACGTCCCACCACCGGCCCAGCTTGTAGCCGGCCTGCCGCCACACGCCGGCCGGGGCGAAGCCCATCGCCTCGTGCGCGGCGACGCTGCCCGTGCCGGGCAGCGTAATCACGCCGACCGCCTGGCAGATGCCCTGCTCGCGCAGGGTGTCCAGCAGGGTGCCGTACAGGCGCCGTGCGATGCCCCGGCGCTGCGCGTCGTCGCGCACGTAGATCGACGTTTCGGCGATCCAGTCGTAGGCGGCGCGTTCGCGGAAGCGGCTGGCGTAGGCGTAGGCCAGCACGTCGCCGGACGCTTCCCACACCAGCCAGGGGTAGTGTTCCAGCCGGGCAAGCACGCGATCGCGCATGGCGTCCACGCCGGGCAGCACGGTCTCGAACGTGGCCACGCCCTCGAGCACGTGGGGGGCGTAGATGGCGTGGAATGCGGCGGCGTCGTCGCCGGTGGCGAGGCGGATCATGCCAGCGCCTTTTCCATGCAGACGCAGCGCGGGTTGGCCCGGTGCTCGCCGAAGGGCGGGCAGCGCCGATAGCCGGCGCGTTCGTACAGTTCCAGTGCTTCGGTCTGCGCGGTGCCGGCCTCCAGCCGCACGAGCGTCCGGCCGCGGCGCCGGATGTGCTGCTCGATCGCCTCCAGCAGCTGCTTGCCCAGGCCCAGGCGGCGGCACGCCGGCAACACGTACATGCGCTTGACCTCCATGTAGTCGCCCTCGTCGATGCATGCGCCACAGGCCACCGGCTCACCGTCCACGCGCGCGGTGAGCAGGCTCACCCCGTCACGCTGCAGGGCGGCCAGCGACACCGGCTCGATGTTGCCGGTGGGATGCAGCTCGGCCAGGTAGCCGTCGCTGGGTTCGATCAGCGGGCGCAGCTCGGGCAGGCTCGGATCGTCGACGCGGAATTCCAGGCGGGGCGGCAGGGGCTCGTCGCTCACTTCATGTATTTCCAGTTGCGGTGCTTGCCTTCGGCAAGCCACTCCAGCGTGGTGGCCAGGCGCTTGCTGCGGGTGGCGTCGGTTTTCGCGTCGGTGATCCAGTCGGTGTACTCGCGCCGGGCACTGGGGCTGAATGCGTGGAAGTGCTTCTTCGCCGCGGCATGCTTCTTCAGGGCAAGCGCGGTGGCCAGGTCATCCGGTATCCCAGGCGGCGCCTTGGCTTTGGGCGTCTTCGCCGGTGCCGCGGGTGCGCCGCCGTCGATCCGCCGCGCGGCCGCCTTCACCGCAGCGGCCAGCTCGCGTTTCGGCGGCAGGTCGCCCATCGCGGTGAGCTTGCCGTACTGGCCCATGCCTTCGGTGTCGCCCGCGCCGGCTTCGGCCCGCGCACGCCAGAAGCCGAAACGGCAGTGCTGCCTGAACGCCGCCATCATGCACAGCGGCCGTCCCCGGTATTCGAAGAACGGCATGCGCCACTTCAGCGTTTCGGTCGCCTCGGGACAGGCCGCATGCACCACGGCCCGCAGGTGTTCGAGTACCGGCTGCGCGAACGGCGCGGCGCTGGCGATGTAGTCGTCCACGCGGGAATCGGTGCTCATGGCTCGCCTCCGTCTACAGCTCCCGCAGGAAGAAGCGGTCGCAGCTGAAGTGCCCGGTGCCGCCCATCGGCGTATCCAGCGGACGGAAGCCGCTGCGCAGGTAAAGCGCCTGCGCCTGGTCCATGCCGGTAAGGGTTTCCAGGTAGCAGCGGGCGAAGCCGTGCTTGCGTGCCGCGTCGAGGCAGCACTGCATCATCGCGGTGCCGGCACCGATGCCGCGCGCCTCGGGCAGGAAGTACATCTTGCGCAGCTCGCACACGTCGGCCTCGCCGCCGTCGAGCGGGGCGATGCCGGCGCCGCCGATCACGCGGCCGTCGCGCTCCACCACGAAATAGCTGCGACGCGGTGCCGCATAGGCCTCGCACATCGTGTCCACCTCGGCGTCGTGGATCGCGAAGCCCGGGCCGTCGGCGCCGAATTCGGGCATGACCGCGCGGATGATGGCGGCCATCGCGGCGTTGTCTTCGGGGCGGATGGGGCGGATCTGGAAGGCGGTCGACATGGTGCGGTTCGGGGGAGTGGGGCAGAGAAGCCGACAGTCTGCAGGAAGCCCGCCGGCGAGGGAAAGGCTCCTTTTGTCGGATGGACGGCCGGTGCTTGAGGCCGGACCGCGATCGGGCGCACAGTCGCCACATGCTTCTCTCCAGCGCCCCGACCGGCCTGCCCGTCCGCTGCGGCATCGTGTCCGTCGTCGTGCTGCGCGGGGCCGGTGGAGACACCCGGATGCTGCTGGCGCGCCGTGCCGGCGGTCATCTCGCCGGCGAATGGAGCTACATCGCCGGCCACGTGCGGGCGGGCGAGGCGGGCTGGCAGGCCGCACAGAGGGAATTGCTCGAGGAAACCGGTCTGGTGCCCGCGGCGCTTTACGCGACCGGTTTCTGCGAGCAGTTCTATACGGCCCGGCCGGAGGGCGTCGAGATCGTGCCGGCCTTCGTGGCGCGCGTGGACGAGCACGCCGCGGTGCGGCTCAACCACGAGCACTCGGCCTGGCGCTGGGTCGGGCTGGACGAGGCCGCCGCGCGGTTGCCGTTCGGCAGCCAGCGCGACCTGCTGGCCCACGTGCGTCGCGAGTTCGTCGAGCGCACGCCGGCCGAGGCGCTGCGCATCGCGCTGGAGTGAGCGCTCAGGGCCGGCGGTAGACCACGCCGTCCTTCATCACGAAGACCGGGTGCCGCAAGGCCTGGATGTCGCGGCTGGGATCGCCGTCGAACGCGGCCATGTCGGCGAACGCCCCCGGGGCGATGCGGCCGAACCGGCCGTCGGCGCGCAGGATGTGCGCGGCGACGTTGGTCGCCGCGTGCAGCGCCTGCACCGGCGTCATGCCGTCGGCCACCATCATGGCCGGCTCGCGCCAGTTCTCGCCGTGCGCGAACACGCCCACGTCGCTGCCGTTGCCGATGGTCACGCCGACCTTCAGCGCGGTGCGGAAAGCGTGTTCGGCCTCCTGCATCGCGGGCGTGGGTTCGGACTTGCCCGGCACGTAGTGCTGGAAGTATTCCGAGGTGGCTTCCACCGCGGTGAGCGTGGGCTCGTAGGCGATGCCCTTCTGCTTCATCAGGCGGAAGGTGGCTTCGTCGGTGCCATATCCGTGCTCGATGGTGTCCACGCCCGCTTCCACCGCGTTGCGCACGCCGGCCTCGCTGGCGGCGTGCGCGGCGACCGGGCGGCCGATCTGGTGGGCGGCCGCGACGATGGCCTTGATCTCGGCGGGCGACAGCGTCGGCATGGTCTCGCCGTGGTCGCCCACGCGGTAGTCGGCGTAGAGCTTGATCCAGTCCGCGCCCCGCGCGGCCTGCTCGCGCACGGCGGCGACGGCCGCGTCCACGCCGGTGACCGGCTGCGCGCCCTGCGGCAGGTCGAGGTCCGGGCGGAAGCCGCGCGGGCCCGGGCCGTAGCTGGCGGTGGCCACGATGGCGCGGGTGGCGACGAACATGCGCGGACCGGGGATCAGGCCGCTGTCGATGGCGCGCTTGATCGACACGTCGGCGAAGCCGGCGCCCTCGGTGCCGAGGTCGCGCAGCGCGGTGAAGCCGGCCAGCAGGGTCGCCTTGGCGTGCGCAGCGGCTTCCAGCGTGCGGTAGTCCTGCGGCTCGGTGAGCACCTGGTCGTTCCACAGCGTCTCGTTGTACGGATGCAGGAACAGGTGCGAGTGCAGGTCGATCAGGCCGGGCGTGAGCGTGGTGCCGGCCAGGGTGATGCGCTGCGCATCGGCGGGGGCCTTGATCGTGGCGGCCGGGCCGACGGCGGCGACCTTGCCGTCGTGCACCAGCACGGCCCAGCCGGCGTGGGCGGCGTCGCCGTCCGCGGTCCACACGCGATCGGGCAGCAGCAGGGTGTCCTTCGTCGGCGTGCCGGTGGCGTGCGCCAGCGGTGCCGCCAGCAGCAGCGTGGCGCAGAGCGCCGAGCAGATTCGGTGACGTACGCGCATCGGTGTTCCCCCTGGAGTCGTCGAAGCGTCGCTGTCGTCGGCGCGATGACGCCGCGGCGGCGCGAGTACCCGATTCTAGCGAGGGGATCGCGCGCCGGTCAGGCCGCGGTACGCGCCCGGGTCACCCGGCTGGCGGTTTCCTTGTGCAGCTGTGCGGCGAGCCAGGCGCCGGTGGCGACCAGCAGGTCGAGATCCACACCGGTATGCATGCCCATGCCGTGCAGCATGTAGACCACGTCCTCGCTGGCGACGTTGCCGGTCGCCCCCTTGGCGTACGGGCAGCCACCGGTGCCGGACACCGCGCTGTCGACCACGCGCACGCCTTCTTCCAGGCAAGCCAGGATGTTCGCCAGCGCCTGGCCGTAGGTGTCGTGGAAATGTACGGCCAGCGCGTCCATCGGTACATCGGCGGCGACCGCGCGAAGCATGGCGCGCGCCTTCGCCGGCGTGCCCACGCCGATGGTGTCGCCGAGCGATACCTCGTAGCAGCCGGCCGCGTGCAGCCGCCGGGCCACGCGCACCACGTCGGCCACGGGCACCTCGCCCTGGTAGGGGCAGCCGAGCACGGTGGAGACGTAGCCGCGCACCTTCACGCCGTCCGCCTGCGCACGTTCCAGCACGGGCAGGAAGCGCTCGATCGACTCGTCGATCGAGGCGTTGATGTTCCTGCGGTTGAACGCCTCGCTGGCGGCGGAGAACACCGCCACCTCGGTGGCGCCCACGGCGCGGGCGCGCTCATAGCCCTGCAGGTTCGGCACCAGCACCGGATAGCTCACCCCCGGCACCTTGCGGATGCCGGCGAACACCTCGGCGGCATCGGCCAGCTGCGGCACCCACTTCGGGCTGACGAAGCTGGTTGCCTCGATGGTCTGCAGGCCGGTGGAGGAGAGCCGGTCGATCAGCGCGATCTTCACCTCGGCCGGCAGCAGGTTCTTCTCGTTCTGCAGGCCGTCGCGGGCGCCGACTTCGACGATGCGGACGTGGTTGGATGCGGTCATGGTGTTATCCGTGGGAGCCCCGGTTCGTTGCAGGAGCCCGCTTGCGGGCGATGCTTCTGTTCCTGATGCGCATCGAAGCCAAGCGCATCGCCCGCAAGCGGGCTCCTACAGGGATGGCTGAGTTCACTCGGTGGCGAAGCGCACCAGTACCGCGTCCGCTTCGACGAAGTCGCCTTGGCTCGCACCGATGTTCTCGATGGTGCCGGCGCGGGGTGCTTTCAGAGCGAGTTCCATCTTCATCGCCTCCATCACCAGCAGCTCCTGCCCCTCGGCGACTTCGTCGCCGACAGCGGCCTTCACCAGCACGATGCGGCCGGGCATCGGCGCAACCAGCTTGGTGTCACCGGCCGCGTCGCGGCTTTCCCAGGCATAGGCGGCCGCGCGGGCGAGGTGGTGGCGCTGGCCGTCGACGTCGTGCAGCAGCACGCGGCTGGCGTCGGCGCGCACGGCCAGGCGCAGCGCGTCGCCGTCGAAGCGGGCGCTCAGGGTTTCGCCGTCGTGGCGGGCGCCGCTCACTTCGCAGCGGTCGTCGCCGTGGCGCATGCGGTAGTGCCCGCCGTAGCCGTAGGCTTCCACTTCGTAGCGGTGGCCGTGGCGCTCCAGCGCGACCAGCCGGCGGCCTTCGTGGCCGATGCGCCAGGCGTCGGCCCGGGACCACGGCGAGTGCGGATCGCTGCTGCTGCGTACGCCCGCCATCGCGGCACATTCGTCGTGGAGCAGGGCGGCGGTGGCGGCTGCGAACAGCACGTAGTCGGGCGGGGCCACGTCGCCGGCGAGGAACTCGTCCAGATGGCGGTCAAGGTAGCCGGTGTCGATGCGGCCCTCGACCACCACCGGATGCCGCGCCAGCCGCTCGAGGAAGGCGATGTTGGACTTCGGCCCGGCGATCTCGCATGCGGCCAGCGCCTCGCGCAGGCGCAGCAGGGCGCGCGGGCGATCGGCGTCGAACACGATGAGCTTGGCGATCATCGGGTCGTAGAAGATGGTAACCGTGTCGCCCTCGATCACGCCGCCGTCCAGCCGCACGTGCCCGGACGGCTCCGGCAGCCGCAGGCGCAGCAGCTTGCCCGAGCCGGGCAGGAAGTTCTGGTCGGGGTCCTCGGCGTACAGTCGCACCTCGATGGCGTGGCCGTGCGCGCTGATCTGATCCTGGCTGAGCGGCAGCGTTTCGCCCGCGGCCACGCGCAGTTGCCACTCCACCAGGTCCAGCCCCAGGGTGAGCTCGGTGACCGGATGCTCGACCTGCAGGCGGGTGTTCATCTCCATGAAGAAGAACTCGCCGTCGGGCGCGACGATGAATTCCACCGTGCCGGCGCCGACGTAGTTCACCGCTTT
>JAGWVM010000217.1 GCA_018970895.1 Lysobacteraceae bacterium
CGCACTGGAAGCAGGAAATCGACGCCTATCTGCACCACCGGCAGAGCCTGCGCGGCGTGGTGCTGATCGCCGACATCCGCCATCCGCTGAAGGAGTTCGACCGGATGATGCTGGAGTTCTGCTTCACCACCGGCCTGCCGTGCCACCTGCTGCTGACCAAGGCCGACAAGTTGTCGCGCGGCCAGGCGACGCAGGCGCTGGCGGCGATGCGCAGGAGCTTTCGCGACGGCCTGCACGCCACCGCGCAGGTGTTCTCCTCCACGGCCGGCACCGGCGTGGAGGAGGCACGTGCGCGGGTGGTCGACCTCCTGCGCACGCCCCGCGGGCGCTAGCGCGGAAGCCGGTGGCTCAGCCGTCGACGGCCTGCATGAACAGCGCGCAGAGCGCCTCCATGCCGGCGCGGTCTTCGTCGTCGAAGCGTCCGGCCAGCGGGCTATCCACGTCCCACACGCCCAGCAGCGCACCGTCGGCCCGCACCAGCGGCACCACGATTTCCGAGTTGGATGCGGCGTCGCAGGCGATGTGGCCGTCGAATGCATGCACGTCCGCCACCAGCTGGGTCTGCCGCGTCTGCGCCGCGGTGCCGCATACGCCGCGGCCCAGTGCGATTCGGATACACGCCGGCTTGCCCTGGAACGGGCCGACCACCAGCTCGGTGCCGTCGAAGAAATAGAAACCGGCCCAGTTGAGGTCGGGCAGGCTGTGGAACAGCAGGGCGCTGAAATTGGCGGCGTTGGCGATGAGGTCGCGCTCGCCGGCCAGCAGGCCGCGCGCCAGGTCGGCGATCTCGGCATACAGCGCCGGCTTGCTGGCATGGGCGTGGGAAGCAACGTGGAACATCGGCGCTCCGGCGGTCGGGGATTGCCTATTATGCGCCGCGCCACGGCCCGGCCGCCGCGGCGGGTGCGCGAGCTTGCCCGCCGGGCTCCGGACGGCGACCATGCCCGGCTGCTCCCGCCCAAGGATCCTCCGTCATGTCCATCCACGACCGCGTGTTCATCGCCGGCACCGATACCGGCATCGGCAAGACCCATGTCTCGTGCACGCTGCTGCATGCGCTGCGCGCCGCCGGCCGCGACGCGGTCGGCATGAAACCGGTCGCCAGCGGCTGCGAGCAGACGCCGGACGGACTGCGCAACGAGGATGCGCTGGCCCTGCAGGCCGCCGGGCCGGCGGGCGTGGCGTATGCGGCGATCAATCCGGTAAGCCTGCACGCGCCACTGTCTCCGCACCTGGCGGCCGCCCGTGACGGGGTGGAAGTGACCCTGCCGCCGCTCACCGCGGCGTTCGAACGCCTGCACGCGCGGCATGCGCCGGTGGTGGTGGAGGGCGTCGGTGGCTGGATGGTGCCGCTGGCGCCGCGGCTGATGGCTCCGGCGCTGGCCCAGGCTTGGAAGCTGCCGGTGATCCTGGTGGTTGGCCTGCGGCTGGGTTGTCTCAACCACGCGATGCTCACTGCCCGGGCGATCGTCGCCGATGGCTGCCGTCTGCTGGGCTGGATCGGCAACCGCATCGATCCGGCGATGGACGCGGTGGACGAGAACCTGGCCACCCTGCGCGAGCAGCTGCCGGCGCCCTGCCTGGGCGTGCTGCCACACGGCGAGCCGCCCGCATCTGCCGCAAGGCATCTGGCCGATGCGGTGGCGGCGCTGGGATGATCGGTGCGCCGGACGTGGCATCCTGCCTGTCCCGGCCCGCCTCCGACGAGGAACCGACGCCATGCAACTGCGCAACCACTACTACCTCTCCATCGACGACCTCGCTCACGCCCGCGGCCCGGTGGCGGAGCTCGCGTACGACGGCGCCGGTCCGAACGACTTCGCCGACGCCCTGCGCGAGGTGTTGCGCTCACCGTCGCTGTTCGAACGCTGGCGCGCGATGCAGGATCAGCCGGATGAGGTCGATCCGGCGCTGGGTGCGGTCGATCCGGCCGCGACGGTGCGCGCCACGCTCGGCGACATCATGCGCGTGGACGTGGATCTGGTGACATCGCTGCCGATGAGCATCGTGCGCCACCGCATGAACCTGCTGATCGGGCCCAACTGGACCCTGCGCGACATGCGCGCCGCCTGAGCATGGCGCACCGCCGCTTGGAAGCGGCGGTGCGGACTGGGTAGAGTCGGGAGTCATCGACACCGTGCGCCTGCCTCAGGGCGCCTCTTCCAGGGAACCCGCATGCTCCGACTCCGAACCCTCGCCATGGCCACCACCATCGCTCTCGCCGCCTGCTCGCAGCAGGGCAACGAGCCGGCCAAGTCCGCCGCCCCGGCGCCTGCGCCGGCCAGCACGGCACCGGCCAAGGCCGCCAGCACCGCCGCCACCGCCAGCGTGGTGCCGTTCACCGACGCCAACCCGTTCGCCAAGGCGAGCACGCTGGACTTCCAGGCGCCGCCGTTCGACAAGATCACCGACGCCGACTACCAGCCGGCGATCGAGGAGGGCATGCGCCGGCACCTGGCGGAGATCGAGAAGATCGCCGACAACCCCGAGCCGGCCACCTTCGACAACACGTTCGTGGCGATGGAGAAGTCCGGCGCGCTGCTCAACCGCGTCATGATGGTGTTCAACGGCGTCACCGGCGCCAACACCGACGACACGCTGCAGAAGGTGCAGGAGGTCGAGGCGCCCAAGCTGGCCGCCCACGAAGATGCGATCTACCTCAACAGCAAGCTGTTCCAGCGCGTTCAGACCGTCTACAACGAGCGCGCCTCGCTCAAGCTCGATCCGGAGTCGCTGCGTCTGGTCGAGGTGGTCTACCGCAACTTCGTGCACCACGGCGCCAAGCTGTCCGATGCCGACAAGGCCAAGCTCAAGGCACTGAACGAGGAGGAGTCCACGCTCAGCACCCGGTTCACCAACACGCTGCTCGCCGCCACCAAGGACGGCGCGCTGGTGGTGGACGACAAGTCCAAGCTGGCTGGCCTTTCCGACGGCGACATCGCCGCGGCGGCGCAGGCGGCCAAGGACCGCGGCCTGGACGGCAAGTGGGTGATCGCGCTGCAGAACACCACCCAGCAGCCCGCGCTGCAGGACCTGACCGACCGCGCCACCCGCGAGGCGCTGTTCAAGGCATCGTGGAACCGCGCCGAGAAGGGCAACGCCGACGACACCCGCGCGATCATCGAACGGCTGGCGCAGATCCGCGCCGAGCAGGCCAAGCTGCTGGGCTTTCCGGACTATGCGGCGTGGAAGCTCGATGACCAGATGGCGAAGACGCCCGAACGTGCGATCAAGTTCATGCAGGATCTGGTCCCTGCCGCCACCGCCCGCGCCGAGCGCGAGGCGAAGGACATCCAGGCGGTGATCGACCAGCAGAAGGGCGGTTTCAAGCTGCAGGCCTGGGACTGGGAGCACTACGCCGAACAGGTGCGCAAGGCGAAGTACGATCTGGACGAGAACCAGATCAAGCCGTACTTCGAGCTGGACAACGTGCTCAAGAACGGCGTGTTCTATGCCGCCAACCAGCTCTACGGGCTGACCTTCAAGGAGCGCAAGGACATCCCGGTGTACCAGCCGGACGTGCGCGTGTTCGAGGTGTTCGACAAGGACGGCAAGTCGCTGGCGCTGTTCTACTGCGACTACTTC
>JAGWVM010000218.1 GCA_018970895.1 Lysobacteraceae bacterium
ATCGGCCGCATCCGCTTCACCACCTCGCATCCGCTGGAGTTCTCCGACTCGCTGATCGAGGCCTACGCCAGCGTGCCGAAGCTGGCCAACTTCCTGCACCTGCCGGTGCAGGCCGGCTCCGACCGCATCCTTTCGGCGATGAAGCGCGGCTACACCGCGCTGGAGTTCAAGCAGAAGATCCGCAAGCTGCGCGCCGTGCGCCCGGACATCTGCATCAGCTCGGATTTCATTGTCGGCTTCCCCGGCGAGACCGACGAGGATTTCGAAAAGACCATGAAGCTGATCGAGGACGTCGGCTTCGACCAGAGCTTCAGCTTCATCTTCTCCTCGCGCCCCGGCACCCCGGCTGCCAACCTGCCCGATCCGACTCCGGCCGCCGTGAAGCACGAACGGCTGACCCGGCTGCAGGCGGCGATCAACGCCAACGCGAAAGCGATCAACGAGGCGATGGTCGGCACCGTGCAGCGCGTGCTGGTGGAAAAGCCCAGCCGCAAGAACGCCAGCGAACTCAGCGGCCGCACCGAGAACATGCGCTACGTGAACTTCCCCGGCCCCCCGCGGCTGATCGGGCAGTTCGTCGACGTGATGATCACCGAGGCGATGAGCAACTCGCTGCGCGGCCGGCTGTACGGCCAGGCGCCCCCGGCGGCCACGGCCGCCTGACCGGGCCGCGCGGCCACCGGCTAACGCGGCGCGAGCACCCATTCCATCACGATCGCGTCTTCGCGACCGTCGCGCGCAGGGTAATAGCGCGGTCGCCGTCCGATCTCGTTGAAGCCCACCGAGCGGTACAGGTTCTGCGCCACCGGATTGGACGGGCGCACCTCGAGGAATACCCGCTCCGCGCCGCTCCAGCGGATCACGTCCAGCAGCCGCATCAGCAGGCGACGCCCCAGGCCCTGGCCCTGCCAGCGGCGCCCGATGCACAGGTTGAGCACGTGCGCCTCGCCGGCGGCGATCGAGAGGATGCCGTAGCCGGCGATCTGCCCGTCCACCCAGAGCACCCAGCACGGATGACCGGCGCGCAGGCAGTCGGAGAAGATGCCCCGGCTCCACGGGAATTCGTATGAGTCAGCCTCCAGCGCGGCAACCGCATCCAGGTCCTGCACCCGCAGGGCGCGGATCTCGCTGACCGGGGGGCTGACCACGGCCACGCTAGTCGCCCCGTTCGGCTGCCAGTGCCCGGCGCAACTGGCGCAGGGCGGCCCACAGGCGCCGCTTGCCTTCGGCACCGGTGATGATCGTTTCCGGCGACTCGACCAGTGCGATATGCGCGCGATCCATCACCGGCGCCGGCAACTCGCGTCCCAGCGCGTGCGCCTGTGCCTGTCCGAATATGAGGTAGGCCGGCGCATGCGGCACCGGCGACTGCGGCTTGCCGTCGGCGACCAGGATGCGGCCGGCGCGAGCGATGCCGGCGCCGGCCGCATGAAAAGCTCGACCCAGCAGATCCAGCGTGCGCGGGGGAAGCTGCGCCGGCAGCACCACGATGCAACGCGCCGCCGGCGCCTCGACGGCGGCAGGCGATCCGACCGGAGCTTCCGCCGGCACGCCCGTCGAGGGGTGCCGGCGCACCCAGGGCGAGATGCCCATCGCCTGCAGCACCCGATGGCGTCGCTCAGCGTGCACGGCGGCCCTCCTCAGGCACCCCGCCGAGCCCGGCGGTGTGTCGCCAGTCCCCACAGCGTCAAGGCCGGACCGGACAGCAGATAGATCGAGAACACGGCCAGCAGCAGGCGCGGCGGATCGATCGCCAGCAGCACCAGCACCAGCACGACCAGCACCATCCAGAAGAACGGCACCCCCTCTCCCGCTCCCCAGGGCAGCGACTTGAAGCTGAAATAGCGGAACCGGCTGACCATCAGCAGGCCGGCAACCACCGCGAGCACCGGCGTGACGAAGCACAGGGCGCTGCCCGGAATGCCGCTTTTTTCCATCGTCCACACGAATGCCATGCAGACCGCGGCCGCCGACGGACTCGCCAGCCCCTGGAAATAACGCTTGTCGATCACCGCGACCTGGGTGTTGAAGCGGGCCAGCCGCAGGGCTCCGCAGGCGGCGTAGAGGAAGGCGGCTGCCCAGCCCAGCTTGCCCCAGGCCGGCCCGTACTCCCGCAAGGACGACAGCGACCAGGTGTACATCACCAGTGCCGGTGCCAGGCCGAAGCTGACCAGGTCGGAGAGCGAGTCGTACTGCACGCCGAACTCGCTCTGGGTGTTGGTCAGGCGGGCCACGCGGCCGTCCAGGCCGTCCAGCAGCGCCGCCACGAACACCGCGATGGCCGCCTCGGTAAAGCGCCCGCCGATGCTGGCCACGATGGCGTAGAACCCCGAGAACATCGCCGCGGTGGTGAACAGGTTCGGCAGCAGGTAGATGCCGCGATGGCGCGGGCGACTGGCGGGCGTGTCGGGGCTCATCGAGCGGTCCAGTGAAAGCTGGTGCGCATTGTAGAACACCGGCGCTTGAGTCCGACCCGCGCGGGTGATACCAAGGGCGCCTGTGCGTGCCGGCCAATCGGAGAGCCCCATGTTCCGTCGTCCTCTGTTCGTCCTTCTGCTGCTGGCTGCCGGGGGCGTTTCGGCCCAGGCCTACAAGTGGGTCGATGCCCACGGCACCGTGCACTACTCCGAATCGGCACCCCCGCCGGGCACCAGGTACAGCCGGATCACCCTTACCGGCAGCGTCGAGCCGGTGGCCACGCCGGCGGGCGACGAGGCTGCGGCTGACGCGCCGAAGGAGGACGCCGGGGCGTCGGCGCCCATGCGCGACACTCCGGAAAATCGCGCCAGACTGTGCACCTCGCTCAAGGCCAACCTGTCCGCGCTGCGCGGCACCGGACCGGTGGTGATGGAGCTGAACGGGCAATCGACCGCCCTGAATGCGGCTCAGCGCAAGCAGCAGCTCGACGCCGCCGAGGCCCAGTTCGCCCAGTACTGCCCGGGCCAGTAGGCCATCGGTCCGGGCGGGGCGACGGCCCCGCCGGCCCCGCCCGGCTGGCATAATCGGCGCCCTTTAGCCCGAACGCCGGACCCGCCGCATGCGCCTCAGCCGATTCCACCTGGCCACCGTCAAGGAAGTTCCCGCCGAAGCCGAGCTGGCCAGCCACAAGCTGATGCTGCGTGCCGGCATGATCCGCAAGCTGGCGGCCGGCCTGTACACCTGGACCCCGCTGGGCCTGCGCGTGCTGCGCAAGGTCGAGGCGGTGGTACGCGAGGAGATGGATCGCGCCGGCGCGATCGAGATGCTGATGCCGACCGTGCAACCGCGGGAGCTGTGGGAGGAAACCGGCCGCTGGGAGAAGTTCGGCGGCCAGCTGCTGAAGATCGCCGACCGCAAGGCACAGGAGTTCTGTTACGCGCCCACCGCCGAAGAGGTCATCACCGACTTCGCCCGGCAGGAGCTGAAGAGCTACAAGCAGCTGCCGGTCAACTTCTACCAGATCCAGACCAAGTTCCGCGACGAGATCCGCCCGCGCTTCGGCGTGATGCGCGCGCGCGAATTCCTGATGAAGGA
>JAGWVM010000069.1 GCA_018970895.1 Lysobacteraceae bacterium
CTGGCGCGCACCGAGCGCAAGACCGGCCGCGGCTACCACGGGTTCGCCGTGCACGCCGACCCGGGCGTGACGCTGGAAGAGGATCTGGCCCGCCGCGACCTCACCATCAACGCCATCGCGCAGGGCGAGGACGGCACGCTGGTCGATCCCTACGGCGGCGTGCGCGACCTCGAGACGCGCGTGCTGCGGCACGTGTCGCCGGCCTTCGTCGAGGATCCGGTGCGCCTGCTGCGGGTGGCGCGCTTCGCCGCCCGCTTCGCGCCGCTGGGCTTCACCGTGGCGCCGGAGACCCTGGCGCTGATGCAGCGGATGGTGGCCGAGGGCGAAGTGGACCATCTGGTACCCGAGCGGGTGTGGGCGGAAACCCGGCGCGCGCTGGCCGAAGCGCAGCCGTCGGCCTTCCTGCGCGTGCTGCGCGGGAGCGGCGCGCTGGCGGTGCTGTTTCCCGAGGTGGACGCGCTCTATGGAGTGCCTCAGCGCCCCGAGTTCCACCCGGAGATCGACACCGGCATCCACATGGAGCTGGTGCTCGATGCCGCCGCCGCGATCGCGCCGGGTGACGACCTGGTCGGCTATTGCGCGTTCTGCCACGACCTGGGCAAGGCGCTCACGCCGGCCGGGGCGCTGCCGCGGCATATCGGCCACGAGCACGCCGGCGTGCCGCTCGTGCGCGCGCTCTCGGCCAGGCTCAGGGTGCCCACCGAGCACGCGACGCTGGCCGAACACGTGTGCCGCGAGCACCTCAACGCGCACCGGGCGCTGGAGCTCAGGCCCGCCACTGTGCTCCGGCTGCTGGGCACGCTGGATGCGCTGCGCCGCCCGGAACGGCTCGACACTTTCCTCGCCGCCTGCTGGGCCGACCAGCGCGGCCGACTGGGCCGCGACCGCGATCCGTACCCGCCCGGCGACTATCTGCGCCGCGCCCGCGCGGCCGCCGCCGCAATCACCGCGGCCCCGTTCGTGGCCGCCGGACTGGCCGGCCCGGCCATCGGCGAGGCGATGGAGACCGCCCGCGTGAAGGCGATCGCTCAGGTTAAAGCCGCTAGCATGTGACGTTTGTTCTTGCGCCCGCGCCCATGCGCGGTGCGCATTCGGAGTTGCCCGTGTTCCCGAACCACCGACCTTCCTCGCCGATGCGACAGCGGCTGCGTCCGCTCGGCTGGCTGGCCGCCACGTACCTGGTGATCGGCGTGATCACCCGCATCGCCCTGCTGGTGATGACCGGCACAGGCGTGAGCCCGAACCCGCTGAACTACCTGTATGCCTTCGGCATCGGCACGATCGCCGACCTGGTGACCTTCGTCTACGTGGCCTGGCCGCTGGTGCTGTTCCTGTGGATCGTGCCGACCGAGCGCCCCGCGGTGCGCAGTGTCTCCGGCTGGCTGGGCTGGATCGCCGCCCTGCTGGCCGGCTTCGGCCTGTGCTGGGCAGCGCTCTACCTGAAGTGGAAGGCCAGCCTGCACGAGGTGTGGCCGCTGGCGATCCTGGTGCTCTACCTGCTGCCGCTGCCCGCGCTGGCCTACAACCGGCGCGGCGGTCGCGGCTATCTGTACGGGCTGGGTCTGGCGATGCTGTTCGGGCTGCTGTTCGTGGCAGCCTCCGAGCTGGTGTTCTGGAACGAGTTCGGCGTGCGTTTCAACTTCATCGCGGTGGACTACCTCGTCTACACCACCGAGGTGATCGGCAACATCCGCGAGTCCTATCCGATCGGCATCTGGCTGGGCCTGCTCGCGCTGGCGGCGGTGCTGGTGCTGTGGCTCAGCCGCCGCCGGCTGCACCGGCGCGACGGCGGCACCCGCTTCGGCCAGCGCAGCGTGCTGGCCGCGGTGTGGCTGGGCCTGACCGTGCTGGTCACCGCGACGTTCACCGCGGACATGAAGGACCGCACATCCAACAACTACGTCAACGAGCTGGCCGGGAACGGCATTTTCCAGTTCTTCGCCGCGTTCCGCTCTAGCCATCTGGACTACGCCAAGTTCTACCGCACGCTGCCCGAGGACGAAGCCTATGCGCGCGTGCGCAAGCTGCTGAAGACGCCGGAAGCGACCTACCTCGACGACAACCCGCACGACCTCACCCGCGCCATTCGCAACCCGGGCCCGGAGCAACACCTCAACGTGGTGCTGATCAGCGTCGAAAGCCTGTCGGCGGACTACCTGGGCGTATTCGGCAACACGCAACACCTGACGCCGCAACTCGACGCGCTGGCCCACCAGAGCCTGTTCTTCGACAACGCCTACGCCAACGGCACCCGCACGGTACGCGGGCTGGAGGCGCTCTCGCTGTCGATCCCGCCGACCCCGGGCGACTCGGTGATCAAGATGAAGGACAACGAGAACCTGTTCTCGCTCGCCGACATCTTCAACGATCGCGGCTACGTGTCGGAGTTCGTCTACGGTGGCTACGGCTACTTCGACAACATGAACGACTTCTTCAGCCACAACGGGTACCGGGCGGTGGACCGCAAGGACTACCCGAAGGGCGCCACCATCCACCACGAGAACGTATGGGGCGTGTCCGACGAGGACCTGTACACCATGGCGCTGGCGCAGATGGACCGGATCCACGCGCAGGGCAAGCCGTTCTTCCTGCACATCATGACCACCTCCAACCACCGGCCGTACACCTTCCCGGCCGGACGCGTGGACTTCCCGCAGGGCTCGCGCGCCGGCGCGGTGGCCTACACCGACTGGGCAATCGGCGACTTCCTGAAGCGCGCCCGGGAGAGGCCGTACTTCAACGACACCGTGTTCGTGATCACCGCCGACCACGATGCGGCCAGCGCCGGCAAGGCCAGCATCCCGATCAACCGCTACCGCATTCCGCTGTACATCTACGCGCCGGCGCACATCCCGCCGCAGAAGGTCGGGCGCCTCACCTCGCAGATCGACGTGCCGCCGACCCTGCTCGGCCTGCTGCACTTCAGCTACCGCAGCCGCTTCTTCGGCTACGACGTGTTCCAGCTCGAGCCCGGCCGCGAGCGCGCCTTCCCGGCCACCTACGAAAAGCTTGGCTACCTGCGCCACGGCTTGCTGACCGCGCTGGAGCCCGGCCGCAAGATGGAGCAGCTGGTCCCCGACTTCGACACCGGCGACGCCACCCCGGCGCACCCGGTCGACCAGGCCCTGGTGGACGAGGCGATCGCCTACTACCAGGTGGCCGCGAACCTGTTCAAGCACGGCGAGCTGGCAAGGCGCCCCGAAGACAGCACTCCGGTACAGCCGCTGCCGCCAACCCAGGCAGCGAGCGGCGATATGCCGGCGGCCGCCGGCCCGGCCAGCACGCCCGCCAGCGCCTCAAGCGCGCCGGCGGGCCACTGACCAGGCTTCGACCCGGGCCAGCACCCGTGCAAGCGGCGTGCGCAGCAGCAGCCAGGCCACGCCGATGCCCACGGCATCGGCGAGCACGTCGAAGGCATCGGCGTCACGCGGCGGATCCAGCCACTGCGCGAACTCGATGAAGACGCCGAACGCGAGGCACCCGAGCGCCGCCCATGCCCGCGCGCCACGCGAGGCATACACATTGCCCCACCAACCCATCAGGCAGGTGAAGGTGACCGCGTGCAGCAGCTTGTCGCCTTCCGGCACCGCCAGCGTGATGCCGGGATCGGGGCGCAACGCCATCCACAGCGTCCAGGCCATGATCGCCAGGCCCAGCGCGACCCAGCGGCGATGCCAGCGCAGGCGCGCGGGGCCTTCGGTCACAGTCGCGCCGCCGGACGCTCGGCGACCAGGTCCTCGTCGATGGGCAGCGGATCGAGGCCGCGGGCGAACAGCATCGCCTGGAAGCGCTCGCCCATCTGCTCGGGCAGGGTCAGCCGCTTCACCTGCTGGGCCAGCCGATAGCGCGCGGCCTCGTCGGGTGCGGCGGCAAACGCCGCCTCGAACGCCCGCGGCAGGCCCGACGCCATCAGGAAGGCGGACTGCGGCAGATAGTTCACCAGCGCGAAGCCGGCCTGCCCGCCGGCCTCGGCCAGTGCGGTGAAGTCGACCGAGGCGGTCAGGTCGTTGAGTCCCGGCAGGTACAGCGGGTCGGCATGGGCGCGATGGCGGTAGTGCGCCATCAGCGTGCCGTCGCGCCGTCCGGGCAGGTAGTACTCGCGGCGGGCGAAGCCGTAATCGACCAGCAGCATCGCCCCGGCCTCCAGCGGGCCGGCGATCGCCGCGATCCATGAGGCGAGCTGCGGCAGCAGCTCCGAGCGATAGCCGTCGGCGAACGGTGCGCCGAGCTCGTGCTCCAGCGCACGCACGGCCTGCCCGGTGACCTCGCCGGCCGGGCGGTCCTCGCGGATCAGCCGGCCATCGGCATCGACTGCGACGACTTCCTCGAAGACGGCGCCGTCGCGGATCGCAAAACGCACCACCGGCAGCGCGTCGACCACTTCGTTGGCGAACAGCACGCCGCGCCACGGCGCGGACGGCGGCCGATCCAGCCACTGCACCCGCGCGACCACGTCGGCGGGCAGCGCCGTGGACAGGCGTTCGCGCTGGCGCTCGCGCAGGTCCGCGCTGGGTTCCAGGATCAGGTAATGACGGGGCAGCGCATCGGCCTCGTCCATGGCCCGCAGGGCGACCTCGGCGAACGCGCCGCTGCCGCCGCCCAGCTCGAGGAAGTCGGCCGCGTCACCGCACGCCGCCAGCACCGGGGCCATCGCCTGCACCACGCAGCGGGCGAACAGCTCGCCCAGTTCGGGTGCCGTGGTGAAGTCGCCGGCCTCACCGAACTTGGTGGTGCCCGCGCTGTAGTAGCCCAGCCCGGGAGCGTAGAGGCAGCGCTCCATGTAGCGCTGGAACGGCATCGGGCCGTGCGCGGCGATCTCGTCACGCAGCATCGCGACGAGGTGCCCGGAGTGCGCGCGTTCGTCGGCGGAAGGTTCGGGGAGTCGGTCCTGCATGGGCGCATCGTCGGCTGGCGGAGCACGCAAGGATAACGGGTCGATCGGACCGGACCGTGGCGACGAAGGGTTCCGGGCCGGACCCTGCTCAAGCGGAGGGACGGGACAGGGCCGGCCGGAACGGATCGCGGCGAGGGGGCGGCGCGACCCTCAGGCGCCCCGCTCCGGGGTGGCGGGGCGACCGGATCGGGTCAGAAGTCCTTCTGCAGCGTGAGGTATACACCGCGACGCGGACCGAACTGCGGTGCACCCACGCCGATGCCGCTGCCGTCGCGCAGCTCGTACACGCGGTCCAGTGCGTTGATCAGGGCCAACCGGGTATGCAGCTTGCCCGTACTGGCGAACTCGACATCGTGGGACACGCTCAGGTTGAGCTGGAAATAGGCCGGCATCGAGGCGCCGTTCGGCACCGCGCCGTTCTTGCGCAGGCCGCTGCCGAACAGGTAGTT
The DNA here is from genome assembly GCA_018970895.1 of Lysobacteraceae bacterium. Taxonomy (GTDB): domain Bacteria; phylum Pseudomonadota; class Gammaproteobacteria; order Xanthomonadales; family Rhodanobacteraceae; genus Dyella_A. The sequence continues at coordinate 5,344 of JAGWVM010000069.1, forward strand.
CGCGCCGACCCGGGTGCCGTCGCCGAGGGCATAGCTCACGCCACCGGACGAGGAGACGCGCTGGTCGTGGTCGAGGAAGATCCAGTGGTCGGCCACATAGGCGAGGTCGAGCGGACTGAAGTTGTACTGGCTGGTGATCACGCGCTGGCCCATCGCCCGGGCGACGGCGAGATTGAAGTAGGCCGACAGCGGCCCGCGGCCGTAGTTGGCGGTGAACTCCACACCCTTTATGCGGCCCCGGGCATAGTTGAAGGTGGAGTACACCAGCGCGGCGCCGAACTGGCCCTCGTCCTGAAGGCGCTGCACCCTGCGGTAATAGGCGTCCAGACCCAGCGTGAGGTCCGAGCCGATGTTCTGCGAGAGGCCCGCGTCGAAGTAGTCCGCACGCTCGGACAACGGCGTGTTGTTGCCGTTGTCGGGCAACTGGTTGGTGGTGCCGTTGAACTTGGCGATGTTGGCGGTGGTGATCGCCTCGGTCGCCGGCGGTGTGAAGTAGCGCGAGTAGCCCGCGTGCAGCACGGTCGAGTCGGTGGCCTGGTAGACCGCGCCAAGCCGCGGGCTGAGCTGGCTCTCGGTGCGGAACGCCTGGTATTGGTCGCCGCGCAGGCCGTAGTTGATCGTCAGCTTGTCGCCGATGCTCCACTCGTCCTGCACGTAGGCCGACCAGGTCTTCGCGGTCAGGCGATTGCCATCGAGAATGGGGATCGGCGTCGTGCTGGTGGGGTTGCCGTTGGCATCGGCCGGGAACACCCAGGCGTTGTTGCGGCTCGGTGCGCGCTCGAAGCTGCCGTACACGCCGTAGCGCAGGGTGTGGCTGTCACCGAGCGGGGTGGCGAAGTCCGCCTGCAGCGTGCTGGCACGGTTGCTGCGGTCGATGGCCGAGGCGACGCCGTTGAACATCAGGTCGCCGATCCGGTCCGGCGTGAACTGCAGGCTGGAATAGCGCTGGCCCAGGGCCACCTGGTAGTCGGTCCGGCCCAGCTTGCCCTGCAGCGACAGCACGCCGAAGCGGGTCGTCTCGCGCTGGCGCTCGTTGAGGTCGGCCGAATTGAAGTCGGTCAGGCCGAGGTAGCCGAAGCTGGGCTGCTGGCCGGGATTGTTGGGAATCTGGAACCGGCTGTTGGCCGCACCGAACAGGAAGCTCAGGCGGGTGTCGTCGTTGATCAGGTAGGAGAGGTCGCCGAACGCCTTGATCTGATTGGAGTGGTCATGGATCGGCTTGCGGCTGGAGGTCGGGTTCTCGATGCCGACGTCGTTCTCCAGATAATTGGCGGTGAGGAACCAGCTCCAACGGTCTTTGCTTCCCCAGACCGAAGCATTCGGATTGAGCGTGCCGAACGAGCCGCCGGTGATCCCGACGCTGCCGCCCTTGCCCAGGTCGTGGCCGTTCCTGGTGGTGATGTCGACGACCGCGGCCGTGCGCAGGCCGTACTGCGCCGGCAGCGCGCCGTCGAGCAGCTTGACGCTCTGGATCGTGCGGGTGTCCAGCGTCTGGCCGAAGCCGGAGATCGACTCGGGAATGATCACGCCATTGATGCGGTACTGCAGGTTGGCGTGATCGCCGCGCACGTGCAGGCCGCCGTAGGAATCCTGCACCACGCCTGGCGCCTGCAGCAGCACCTGGTTGACCGGCGTGGCGTCGCCGAGGGGGAGCTGGGCGATGGCTTGCTGGTCGATCACGTACTGGCTGGAACCGGTATCGGGCGAGAGCGCGTTGCGCGCCTGGTCGAGCGCGACGCTCACGTCCACCGCGCCGAGCTGCTTGACCTGGGCCGGCGCGGGGGGCGCCGCGGGCGGATCGGTGGCGGCCGGCGCGTCGGTGGCATGGATCGCAGGGGCAGCGAGGGCAAAGGCGAGGCTGAGAGCGAGCAGGCGGGGCGTCATGGGCGTACGGGAAGCCGTGGATGGGAGTCGAAATGCAATGTTATAACATCTCTTCTAGAGCAGAAAGGCACCCGCCCATCGGTCGGGGCCCGCCGCCCTTGCTCCGGCCTTCATCCCGCCGGCACGACAATGGAACTGTTTCGCCGCCGATCAACGATCCCCGGAAAGCCATGCCGTCCTCCGATCGCTCGCTGCCCGTGCCTTACGATCCGGCCGCCCACGACCGGGTGACCCGCGCCCTGATCGACTTCGTCAGCCGGATCCCGCCGGCCGGGGTCGGCCCCAGCGCGGATCCCCGGGCCGCGGCTCACGCGCGGGCCCGACAGGCAGCGCGCCGCGCGGCCGTCACCGCCGGCTCGCTGGCGCTGCCGCCCGGCCCGCTGGGCTGGATGACGGTGCTGCCGGAGCTGCTGGCGATCTGGCGTATCCAGGCACAGATGGTCAGCGACATCGCCGCGGGCTTCGGGCGGGAGGCTTCGCTGGGGCGCGAGCAGATGCTGTGGTGTCTGTTCCGCCACACCGCGGCGCAGGCTTTCCGCGATCTGGTCGTGCGCATGGGCGATCGCCTGCTGTTCCGGCGGGTCAGCGCCAGCGTGGTCGAGCGGGTCGCCCGGCAGCTCGGCGTCAAGGCGGGACAGCGCGCGGTCGGCGCCGGCGCATCGCGCTGGCTGCCGGTCGCCGGCGCGATCGGTGTCGGCGCGTATGCCTACTACGACACCCGGCAGGTCGCGGCCACGGCGATCGACCTGTTCGCCGGCGAGATCGGCACGCTCGACGAGTCGGAGGACGCGCCGTCCGGCCGATGAACTGTCACGCGCTTTGCGGCAAGCTGTCGGCTTCCACCCGACGGGAATGACCCATGAGTTCGATGCACCCCCGCCCGGTCGCCCTGATCACCGGCGGCGGTCGCCGTGTCGGTGCGGTGATCGCGCGCACCCTGCACGCCGCCGGCTACGACCTGGTCCTGCATTACCGCCATTCGGCCGATGCCGCCGAGGCGCTCGCCGCGGAACTGGAACAGCAACGCGAGGGCAGCGTGGCGCTGGCGCATGCGGAACTGGCGGTACTGGACCTGCTGCCGGAGCTGGTGACCGCCGCCATGGCGCGCTTCGGCCGTCTCGACGCGCTGATCAACAACGCCTCGGCGTTCTACCCCACTCCGGTCGGCAGCGCCACGCCCGCGCAGTGGGACGAGCTGTTCGCATCCAATGCGCAGGCGCCGTTCTTCCTGGCGCAGGCCGCGACTCCGGCACTGCGCCAGAGCGGCGGCGCCATCGTCAACCTGGTGGACATCTACGCCGAGCGCCCGCTGGCCGACCATCCGGTGTACTGCATGGCCAAGGCAGCCCTGCTCGCCATGACCCGCTCGCTGGCGCTGGACCTGGGTCCGCAGGTGCGGGTCAACGCGGTGGCGCCGGGCGCGGTGATGTGGCCCAGCGAAGGCAAGGCCTACGACGACAAGATGGCCATGCTTGAACGCACCCCGCTCAAGCGCGCCGGCACGCCGGAGGACGTCGCCAGCGCCGTGCTGTGGCTGCTGCGCGACGCCCCCTTCGTCACCGGCCAGGTGATCCGCATCGACGGCGGACGCACGCTGTCGGTGTGAGTCAACCCTTGCGGCGGAACGCCTGCTCCAGCAGGGCCGGCGGGAAGCCCACGCCGGCCTCGCCTTCCTCGGCATAGCGGTACAGCGCCGCGGCGTAGATGCCCTGCAGCGAGGACTGCACCAGCGCCAGCACGACGAAGGCGAGCACCACGATGGCGATCGCGGTCAGGAACGCCGCCACCGAGTGGGTGGCCAGCGCACCACCGACCAGCGCCACCGAGGCCAGTGCCATCAGCACGCCGACCAGGGTGAACACCACGCCGAGTCCGGCATTGCCGATCAGGTTCTCGCCCCAGGTCCGGCGCAGCAGCTCGACGCTGCGCTGGACCGCATCGACCGGCCCCACGCCCTCGCCCGCCAGCACCGGCACCACCAGGAACGTGGCCACGGTCCAGGCCAGGCCGATCAACCCGACGATGAAGCGCCCGATCAGGCCCAGCCGTTCCTGCACCATGCGCAGCAGCAGGCCGACGGTGGCGGCGATCAGGGCATAGCCCAGGATCGCGCCGAACCGCGAGCCGGCCAGCGCCAGACCCTCGGACACCCCGGCCTGTTCGCCGCGCAGGCGCTTGAGCGCCACACCGGCAAGCGCGGTGTTGAAGAAGATGATCACGAAGTACTGCACCAGGTAGAACGCGAACAACAGCGTCCACGAGGCGGTGGACAGGCCGTGCCTGTATTCCACGCCGAGCCGCGCACCCTCGACGGTCATGGCGGCCACCGGGATCAGGAAGCTGGCCATGACGACCAGGCTGCAGATGCCCGACAGCAGCGGAAACACCAGCAGCGACTTGTCCGAGCGCAACACCCCGGCACTCGCCTTCATCAGCTCCCAGCTACGTGCGAACTTGCCCATGGCTTCGTTCTCCCCGTGATGGAGGCAGCATTGTGCCGCAGGCCGATGTCGGGCGGGAGCTCCGCCTCAGGACAGCGGTTCGACGGTCATCGCGGTCGTGTCGGCCGGGAACGCCGCCCACAGCTCGGCCATCGTGCGGCCGGAGACCGGATGCACGAAGTCCGGCGCGATGTCGACGATCGGCTTGAGCACGAACGCGTGCTTCAGTTCGTCGCGCGGCACCTGCAGATGCCCCGGGCCCTCGGTCACCAGCGGGCCGTAGAACACGATGTCCACGTCCAGCGTGCGGTCGGAGAAGCGCGGCACGTCGCGACGACGGCCATGGCGATCCTCCAGCGCGTGCAGCCAGTCGTTGAGCTCGCCCGGCGGCAGGTCGGTGTCCAGCCCCACCGCCAGGTTGACGAAATCCGGCCCGTCGAAGCCGACCGCGGGGGTGCGGTAGGCCGGCGAGACGGCCAGCGCGCCGAAGCGCGCGCGCAGTTCGCCGATGGCCGCGGCGAGGTAACGATGCGGTTCGACGTTGGAACCGAGGCTGAGGTAGACGCGAGGCATGGTTCAGTCCCGTGCTGGGGCAGGGGCCGGCTGGCCCGGGGTATTCGACAGGCCGGCCAGCGCCGCACGCAGATCGTGGCCGGTCGGCGGCTGGTACAGCGCCAGGCCGAACTCCGGCAGCAGCGCGTAGAGATGGTCGAAGATGTCGCTCTGGATCCCTTCGTAGGCGGCCCAGTCGGTGGTGTTGGTGAAGCAGTACAGCTCCAGCGGGATGCCCTGCGCGTCGCTGGCCAGCTGCCGCACCATGCAGGTCATCTGGTGGTGGATCCGCGGGTGTTCCCTGAGGTACGCGCCGACATAGGCCCGGAAAGAGCCGAGGTTGGTCAGACGGCGTCGATTCACCGCCTGCTCGCCGGCCTCGCCGAGGCTGCGGTTCCACTCGGCCAGCTCGGTGTGCTTGGCGCCGAGGTACTCGCGCAGCAGGCGGAAGCGGCCCAGCCGCTCCAGCCCCGCGGCATCGAGGAAATGCACGGTGGCCGCGTCGACCCGCAGCGCGCGCTTGATCCGCCGCCCGCCCGACTCGGCCATGCCGCGCCAGTTCTGGTAGCTCTCGGAGATCAGCTTCCAGGTGGGAATGGTGACGATGGTGCGGTCGAAGTTGCGCACCTTCACCGTGTACAGCGTGATGTCGATGACGTCGCCGTCGGCCCCCGCGCCGGGCATGGTGATCCAGTCGCCGACCCGCAGCATGTCGTTGGAGGCGAGCTGGATGCCCGCGACGAATCCCAGGATGGTGTCCTTGAACACCAGGATCAGCACCGCCGACATGGCGCCCAGGCCGGACAGCAGCAGGCCGATCTTCTTGTCGGTGACCGCACCGATGATCACCAGCGTGCCGATGATGAACAGCAGCAGCTTGCCCAGCTGGATCACGCCCTTGATCGGCCGCTGCGCGCTGCCCGGCGAGGCGCGGTACATGGTTTCCATCGCGGTGAGCGAGGCGCTCAGCGCCATCACCAGGAAGAACACCATCAGGCCCAGTGCCACGTTGCCGCCCAGCCGCGCCAGCGTCGGCGGCAGTTCCGGCACCAGCGGCAGGCCGAACTGCACGATCACGGTCGGCACCAGCCGTGCGACCCAGCGGAACACCCCGGCGCGGAACAGCTCGTCGTCCCACTTCCACACGGTGCGCACGGCCATGGCGCGCACCACGCGGAACAGGATCAGCCGTACCAGCTGGCCGGCCAGCCAGGCGACCACCAGCAACGCCGCGACGCCGATCGCGGTGTGCATCCAGGGCGCACGCGCCCAGTCAGGCAGGGAATCCAAACGCATCTCCTCGGGCATCCCCGGGCACCGGGGATGCAGGCACGCCGGCGCCGGTTCGGTGGCGGGGAACGCGCGCCGACCCGTGCCGGGCCGCGCGGCGGATGCCCATGGTACCAGCGGCGGCTACTGCGGCCGGACGCCGCGCTCGATGCGCACGCCGACCGCCTTCGCACCGCGCACGGCCCCGGGCTTGGACAGCTTCAGCCGCACCCAGGCCACGCCGAACTCCTCGCGGATGATCGCCGCGCAGCGCTCGGCAAGCGTCTCCACCAGCCCGAAGCTGGACTCGCCCACGTAGGCCATCAGCCGCTTGGAGACGTCCTTGTAGTTGAGCGTGTCGGCAATGCCGTCGGTGGCCGCGGGACGCGTGTTGTCGAACGCCATCTCGATGTCGAACGACAGCGTCTGGCGCACCCGCCGCTCCCAGTCATAGATGCCGATGACGGTATCGATGCGCAGGTCTTCGATGAAAACGATGTCCATGGGGAGCCGGGAGTCGGAAATGGAAAAAGGGAATCGTAAGTGCCGCAAGACGCTTACGGGAAACGCGGGGGCTTCCGATGCCCGTCCATCGCCTCCCGGATCCGGGCTCAGGCGGCCGGCGGCAGGCTTTCCAGGTCCCAGCGCGGGAACACCTGCACGGTGGCGTCCTGGTGCTGGCCGTGGGCCAGCCGGATCGCGCCTGCCAGCGCGATCATCGCGCCGTTGTCGGTGCAGAACTGCAGGCGCGGGAAATAGGTACGGAAACCGTCCTGGTCGCCGGCCGCAGCCAGTTCGGCGCGCAGGCGGCGGTTGGCGCCCACCCCGCCGGCGATCACCAGCCGCGCCGTGCCGGTCGCCACCAGCGCGCGGCGGCACTTGATCACCAGCGTGTCGACGATCGCCTCCTCGAAGGCCCGCGCGATGTCGGCGCGGGTCTGCTCGGTCCGGTCGCTGCCCTGCCAGGCCAGCAGCACCTGGGTCTTCAGGCCGGAAAAGCTGAAATCCAGTCCCGGCCGGTCGGTCATCGGCCGCGAGAAACGGAACGCGCCCGGCCTTCCCTGCCCGGCCAGCGCAGCCAGGGCCGGGCCACCGGGATACGGCAGGCCCATCAGTTTGGCGGTCTTGTCGAAGGCCTCGCCGGCGGCGTCGTCCAGCGTGTCGCCAAGGATGCGGTAGCGGCCGATGCCGGCCACCTCGACCAGCATCGAATGCCCGCCGGAGACCAGCAGCGCCACGAACGGCGGCTCGGGCGGATCGGCCTCCAGCAGCGGCGCCAGCAGGTGGCCTTCCATGTGGTGCACCCCCACCGCCGGCACGCCCAGCGCCCAGGCCATCGCCCGCGCCGCCGAGGCGCCGACCAGCAGCGCGCCGGCCAGCCCGGGGCCGGCGGTATAGGCCACGCCCGCCAGATCCGCCGGGGTCAATCCGGCCGCCGCCAGCGTCTCGCGCACCAGCGGCATCAGCTTGCGCACGTGGTCGCGGCTGGCCAGTTCCGGCACCACGCCGCCGTAGTCGGCATGCAGCTTGATCTGGCTGTAGAGGGTGTGGGCCAGCAGGCCCTCGCCGGGCGCCTCCGGCTGCCAGCGGAGCAGGGCGACGCCGGTCTCGTCGCAGGAGGTCTCGATGCCCAGCACCGGGCCGCCAGCGGCTGACCCCGCAGGGCCCTTTGAAAAATCCGTGTTACCCACGTTATACTTCGCGGCTCGCCCGATCAGACGGGCAGATTACCACCCGGAGATTCCATGCCCAACGTTAAAGTTCGCGAGAACGAGCCGTTCGAGCTTGCTCTGCGCCGTTTCAAGCGTACCTGCGAAAAGGCCGGTGTGCTTGCCGAGACCCGCAAGCGCGAGTTCTATGAAAAGCCCACCCAGGAGCGCAAGCGCAAGCGCGCTGCCGCGGTGAAGCGTCACCTGCGCCGCCTGTCGCGCGACACCACGCGCCGCACCCGCCTGTACTGAGCCACGGCGTCCGCCCCGCGCGGACGTCCGGACCGCGGCGCCTGAAGCGCCGGTCACACGGTCCCTCGGCAGCTGGCGCGTCGATCCGCCGCCGCTGCGACAGCACCAAGCACTGGCCGACGCTGCCCCGCGCAGCGCCGGCCTTGTGCGTTTGTGCCCTTCCCCCTTGCCCGGAGCCCATCGCGATGTCGACCAAGCAGCAGCTCACCGAGGACATGAAGGCCGCCATGCGCGGCGGCGACAAGCACAAGCTCGGCGTGGTCCGGCTGATCCTGGCCGCGATCAAGCAGCGCGAGGTGGACGAGCGGATCGAGCTGGACGACGCCCAGGTGCTGGCCGTGCTGGAAAAGATGGTCAAGCAGCGCAAGGACTCGATCAGCCAGTACGAGGCCGCCGCCCGCGAGGACCTGGCCGAGGTCGAGCGCGCCGAGATGGCGGTGATCGAAACCTACCTGCCGGCCAAGCTGGACGACGCCGAGCTGGACGCGCTGATCGAGGCCGCGATCGCCGAAACCGGCGCCAGCTCCGCCCGCGACATGGGCAAGGTGGTCGGCCTGGTGAAGGCCAAGGCTGCCGGACGCGCCGACATGGGCGTGGCCTCGGCCCGCATCAAGGCACGCCTGGCCGGCTGACCTCCGCCGCTCCGCGACCGGCCTGCGTCGTGAGCCGGTCCGTCACGCCACCCAGCACGGGCCTTCACGGCCGCCTCGCTACAACGGTTGTCTGTCCAACGGCGGCCGCGCCGCGGCCGGAAGGGGAACTCCGATGCTGAAGTGGGCCATCATCTTCGCCGTCATCTCGCTGGTCACCGGCCTGATGGGATTCCGCGGTGTCGCCGGCGTCACCGGCACCATCGCCAAGGCGCTGTTCGCGATCTTCCTGATCCTGTTCCTGATCGCCGTGCTGGCGGTGATCGGCGTGTTCCACATCCTCTGACCACGACGGCGCGCCGTTGTCGCAGCGCGGCACGGCGCCGCCACGTCCATACGAACACGAGCGGCCGCTGCCGCTAGACTAGACGGCCCATGCGCGGCCGTATTCCCGACAGCTTCATCGATGAACTGCTTGCCCGCGTCGACATCGTCGACGTGATCGAGCGGCGCGTGCCGTTGAAGAAGGCCGGGCGCGAATGGACCGCCTGCTGCCCGTTCCACGACGAGCGCTCGCCGTCGTTCTACGTCAGCCCGGCCAAGCAGTTCTATCACTGCTTCGGCTGCGGCGTGCACGGCAGCGCGGTGAAGTTCCTGATGGAGTACGAACGGCTGGAGTTCCCCGACGCGGTGGAGGAGCTGGCCCAGTCGGTCGGCCTCACCGTGCCGCGCGAAGGCGGCCGCGACGAGCGCCCGCGCGAGGACAAGACCGACCTCTACGCCCTGCTCGACGCCGCCGCGAACTGGTACCAGCAGCAGCTGCCGAAGAGCTCCGACGCACAGGCCTACTGCAGGAAGCGCGGGCTCGACGCCGACACCATCGCGCGTTTCCGCCTGGGCTGGGCGCCGGCCGGCTTCGACGGTGTGATCAAGGCGCTGGGCACCAACGACAAGCGCCTGCAGCTGCTCAACGAAGCGGGCATGGTCGCCAGCAACGAGCGTGGCCACAAATACGACCGCTTCCGCGAGCGGCTGATGTTTCCGATCCTCGACCGGCGCGGCCGGGTGATCGCCTTCGGCGGCCGCGTGCTGCAGTCCGAGCAGGGCCCGAAATACCTCAACTCCCCCGAGACGCCGCTGTTCCACAAGGGCCGCGAACTGTTCGCGCTGTGGCAGGTGAAGCAGGCCAACCCCAAGCTCGAACGCATCGTGGTGGTCGAGGGCTACATGGACGTGATCGCCCTGCACCAGGCCGGCCTGCCGATCGCGGTGGCCACGCTGGGTACGGCGACGACGCCCGAGCACACCGAAATCCTGTTCCGCGCCGCGCCCGACGTGGTGTTCTGCTTCGACGGTGACCGCGCCGGCCGCGCCGCCGCGTGGAAAGCACTGGACGCCGCGCTGCCGCGCCTGCGCGACGGCCGCCAGGCCTACTTCCTGTTCCTGCCCGACGGCGAGGACCCGGATTCGCTGGTGCGCAAGGAAGGTCGGGAGGGTTTCGAGAAGCGCATCCGCGATGCCACGCCGCTGTCGGACTACTTCTTCGGCGAGCTGTCGCACGACGTCAACCTGTCCAGTCTCGACGGCCGCGCGCGGCTGGCCGAGCGCGCGCGCCCGCTGATTGCCCGCCTGCCCGACGGCGCCTTCCGTGACCTGATGGCGCAGGAGCTGGAAAAACGCAGCGGCGCCCGCGCGCAGCTGGAAGCCTCGCCCGCGCAGCGTCCGGTGCAGCGGCCGGTGGCGGTGCAACGCTCGCTGGTGCGCAGCGCGATCGCCCTGCTGCTGGGCCAGCCGGGCCTCGCCGACGAGGTGGCGCGACCGTACGGCTTCCTGCGCCTGGACAAGCCCGGGGTGGAGCTGCTGGCCGAGCTGCTCGATCTCGCCCGCAGCCGGCCCGGCGCCAACCCGGTGAGCCTGGTCGAGCACTTCGCCGGCCGCTCCGAGTACGCCGCGCTGCAGAAGCTGCTGGCCACCACCACGGTGGGCGAGCCGGAGGCGCAGCGGATCGAGTTCCTCGACGCGCTGGCGCGGATGGAACAGCAGGCGGTGGCGCAGCGACGCGACGCGCTGGTGGCGAAGAGCCGCGACGGCGGCCTGAGCGACGCCGAGAAGGCCGAGCTGCGCGAGCTGTTCGCGGCCAAGCGCCCTCCCCTGGCGACCGCCGAATGATCGCCGCACGGGTCGGCGCCGCACGGGCGATGGAGCGCTGATGAACCTGCTCGAGCGGCTGGTCGGCATCTTCGCCGAACACGGTTACCTGTCGGTGTTCGTCGCCCTGCTGCTGTGCGGTGCGGGCGTGCCGCTGCCGGAGGACATCACCCTGGTCGCCGGCGGCGTCATCGCCGGCCTCGGCTATGCCAACGTCCACGTGATGGTGGGCGTGACCCTGGTCGGCGTGCTGGTCGGCGACGCCACCATGTTCATGCTCGGCCACCACTTCGGCGGCCGCATCCTGCGCCTGCGGCTGTTCGCCTGGCTGCTGCCGCCGGCGCGCTACGCCAGGGTGCAGCAGAAGTTCGAGCGCTACGGCAACCGCCTGATGTTCGTCGCGCGCTTCCTGCCGGGCATGCGCACAGCGGTGTTCATCACCGCCGGTGCCACCCATCGCGTGTCGTTCTGGCGCTTTCTGCTGCTGGACGGGCTGGCCGCGCTGATCAGCGTGCCGCTGTGGGTGTACCTGGGCTACCTGGGTGCGGACAACCGGGCCTGGCTGACCACCTGGATCCATCGCGGCCAGGGCGGGCTGTGGATCGTGCTCGGCGTGGTGCTGGTGCTGGCCGCGTGGCTCTGGTGGCGGCGGCGGTGCCGCCACGCCGACAACGGCGAAGCCGGGCACTGATCACCCGCCGCGCCAGACACTGCTCCTTCGCCGACTGCTTCCCATGCTCATGCGCCGCCTGCCGTTCGACCCGTTCACGCGCGCGCTGCTGGCCACCGTGCTGCTGGCCTCGCTGCTGCCGTGCCGCGGCCCGTGGGCGCTGGCCTTCGACCGCGTCACCGACGCGGCGATCGCGCTGTTGTTCTTCCTGCACGGCGCCAAGCTGCCGCGCGCCGCGGTGCTGCAGGGCATGACCCACTGGCGGCTGCACGCCAGCGTATTCGCCTGCACCTTCGTGCTGTTCCCGCTGCTCGGCCTGCTGCTGAGGCCGCTGATGGGCGTGGTGCTGACGCCGGCGCTCACCCTTGGCGTGCTGTACGTATGCACCCTGCCGTCCACCGTGCAGTCGTCGATCGCCTTCACCTCGATGGCCGGCGGCAACGTGCCGGCAGCGGTGGTCAGCGCCTCGACTTCCAGCCTGCTGGGCACCGTGCTGACGCCGCTGCTCGTCGGCCTGACCGTGGCTACCCATGGCGCCGGTCACGGCTTTTCCTGGCACGCCGTGCGCGACATCGTCGCGCTGCTGCTGCTGCCGTTCGCGCTTGGCCACGGTCTGCGTCCATGGATCGGCGCGTGGGTGGACCGGCACCGCCCGCTGCTGCGCCTCACCGACCAGGGCACGATCCTGCTGGTGGTCTACACCGCCTTCAGCGCCGCCGTGGTGGCGGGGCTGTGGAAGACCACGCCGCCGCTGGCCCTGCTGGCCACGCTCGGAGTCGACGCGCTGCTGCTGGCACTGGTGATGCTGGCCGCCTGGTTCGGCTCGGGGTGGCTCGGCTTCGCCCGCGCCGACCGCATCACGATGTTCTTCTGCGGCTCGAAGAAGAGCCTGGCCACCGGCGCACCGATGGCCAAGCTGCTGTTCGCGGCGATGCCCGGCGGACTGGGCGGGATCGTGCTGCCGCTGATGATCTTCCACCAGCTGCAGCTGATGGTCTGCGCGGTGATCGCGCGGCGCTTCGCCGATGCGGCGGATGCCGCGCCGGGCAGCCCCGCCTGATCGCGACGGGCTACAACCAGCGCCCGAAACGCCGGATATACAGCCGCTTCACCCCCTGGGTCAGCACGCTGTAGCTGACCAGGGTGAGCACCAGCCAGCCGAAGTAGGCCGGCGGCAGCGGCACCATGCCGAGCTTGGCGCCGACCACGGTGAACGGGATCACCAGGCCCAGCGTGATGATCGCCGCGGTCAGCGCCAGCACCGGCGCCGAGGCCATGCTCTGCAGGAACGGGATGCGCCGGGTGCGGATCATGTGCACGATCAGCGTCTGCGACAGCAGGCCCTCGATGAACCAGCCGGACTGGAACAGCGACTGCTGCGCCGGGGAGTTCGCGCCGAACACGTGCCACATCAGCCAGAACGTGGTGATGTCGAAGATCGAGCTGATCGGCCCGATCCAGGCCATGAAGCGGCCGATGTCGCTGGCATCCCACTTGCGCGGCCTGCGCAGGTACTCCTCGTCGAGCCGGTCGAACGGGATCGACAGCTGCGAGATGTCGTACAAGAGGTTCTGCACCAGGATCTGCAGCGGCAGCATCGGCAGGAACGGCAGGAACGCGCTGGCCACCAGCACGCTGAACACGTTGCCGAAGTTCGAGCTGGCGGTCATCTTGATGT
>JAGWVM010000219.1 GCA_018970895.1 Lysobacteraceae bacterium
CTGGCTGGGCACCTGGTCGGGCATCATCGCCCTGCTTTACACAATCGCGGTCCCCTCCGGCCAGGTCTCCCTTGCCGGCGTGCTTCATGGCAACGCGGCAAGCCTGCTCGTCTCCGCCGTGGCCGCGTACGCCGGCGTGAAGGTCGGCGCCCCACGCGCGCGCCGGGATGGTGCGACGAACCCCGAGTGAGCGCTGACGGCTGCCGGCGACCACGCGCCCGGGCGCGCGGCCGGATCTCAGTGCCCGAGCGGCCCTGCGCAGGCTCCGGGCTGCGCCGCGCGGGTCACGCGGCGCCCGGCAACCGGCACAGCCGGCCCACGTCCAGCAGCGCGACGAAACCGTCGGCGACGGGCACCACGCCCTTGACCGGATCGTCCGGTCGCGGCGCGCGGCCGGCCGGCGGGGGTTCGATGGCGTCCGGCACCGGATGGATCAGTTCGCCGATGGCGTCGACGCGCAGGCCGACGGTCTGGCCGTCCGCCTGCAGCATCACCACCCGGACGTGGCTCGGGTCGGCCGGCGGATGCGCAGGCAGGTCGAGGCGGCGCCGGCCGTCCATCACCGGCACGATCCGGCCGCGCAGGTGGCGGATGCCGAGCAGGTCGGGCGCGGCGCCCGGGACCGGCGTGAGCTCACCGTCGCGAAGCACCTCGCCCACCTGCGCCAGCGGCGCCGCGTAGCACTGGCCGGCCAGTTCGAATACCAGCCAGGACTGGTCGGTGGCCTCCACGGGCGGCAGGCGGGTGCGCATCGATGCGGTGTTCATCGGGGAGTCTCGCGTCGGGATGGCGCGGCGGCGACGGGATCCGCGTCGCCGTGCACGGAAAGCGTGGGGGCCGTGACGGGCGCCCCGGCATCTGCCGACACGGCGGCCACGGCGACACCCTCGGCGGACGGCGCCGATGCCTGCGCGCGTTGGCTGGCGTCATCGGTGAACCGGCTGGGCCCCTCTCGGTCGCTCAGCACCACCACCAGCACGCGGCGGTTGCGGTTGCGGCCTTCTTCGGTGCTGTTGTCGGCGATCGGGCGCACCTCGCCCCAGCCCATGATGCCGAGCCGGTTGAGCGCCACGCCGTGGTCGGCGAACAGCCGGGCGACGCTCGCCGCGCGCGCGGCCGACAGCTCCCAGTTGGAGGGGAACTGCGGCGTGCTGATCGGCTTGTTGTCGGTGTAGCCCTCGATCCTCAGCGGATTGGGGAACGGCGCCAGGATCCCGCCCAGGCTGTCCAGCACGCCCTGCGCCTGCGGTGCGATGCGGGCCACGCCGCTGGGAAACAGGATGTCGGTGCGGATCTCGATCTCCAGCCAGTTCGGCGTGCGGCGCAGGGCCACCTCGTTTTTTGCAATCAGCGGCTTGAGCGCGTCTTCCACGCGCCGCTGGATGTCCGAAAGATTGCGCTGCTCGTTGGAGGGGGCCGACTGCGCGGCCGATCCGGGCAGCGGGATCGGCGTGAGCGCCGAGCCGCGACCGCTGGCCTGCGGGTCCACCGCCGGGGCGACGCTGGCCGGCGCATCCGGTGCCAGCGGCGACGGCGCGATCACGCGGCTGGTGCCGTGGAAAGCTTCCATCATCGACTGCGACAGCACGCGGTACTTGCCCTCGTTGACCGCAGACATCGCGTACATCACCACGAAGAACGCCAGCAGCAGGGTGATCAGGTCGCCGTAGGGGATCGCCCAGCGCTCGTGGTTCACGTGCTCTTCGTGGCGCTTGCGCCTCATGGCAGGTAACCCTGCAACTTGCTCTCGATCTGCCGCGGGTTGTCGCCCTGGGCGATCGACACCAGGCCCTCGACGAGGATCTCGCGCATCTCGGTCTGCTTGTGGATCAGGCCCTTCAGCCGCGAGGCGATCGGCAGCATCAGCAGGTTGGCCAGGCCGATGCCGTAGATGGTGGCGACGAACGCCGCGGCGATGCCGTGGCCGAGCTTGCTGGGGTCGGCCAGGTTCTGCATCACCGCCATCAGGCCCATCACCGCGCCGATGATGCCCATGGTGGGCGAATAGGTGCCGGCGTTCTCGAACACCTTGGCCGCGTCGATGTCGGTCTGCTCGCGCGTGCCCATCTCCACTTCCAGCACGCTGCGGATGGCCTCCGGCTCGCCGCCATCGATCACCAGCTGCAGGCCCTTGCGGGCGAAGCCGTCCTTGAGGCTGTCCAGCTGCGGCTCCAGCCCGAGCAGGCCCTGGCGGCGGGAGATCTCGCTCCAGCCGATGATCTGGCTGATCAGGGTCTGCGGGAAATGCACCGGCGGCCGGTAGACCATCGGCAGCAGCTGCATGGCGCGCTTGAGCACCTTGCCGGGGGTCTGCACCATCAGCGCGGCGAAGGTGCCGGCAAACACGATCAGGAACGCGGCCGGGTTCCACAGCGACTCGAGGCTGGAACCCTTGAGCACCGTGCCGACGGCCACGACCACGAAGGCCAGGATGGTGCCGATGAGGCTGACCAGGTCCATCAGGCGCTCATCCGCATCGAGGGGAGCAGTTCGCCGCTGTCGTCGGCCAGGCCGGCCAGGTCGAGCACCAGCGCCAGCCGGCCGTCGCCGGTGACGGTGGCGCCGGCCACGCCGGCCACGCCCTCGAACAGGTGGCCCAGCGGCTTGATCATCACGTCCTCGCGGCCGAGCACCTCGTGCACCAGGCAGCCCAGCCGCAGGTGGCCGATGTGCAGCACCACCACGTGACGGGCGGCACCATCGCCGACGCCGGCCCAGCCGGCGAGGTCGCCCAGCACCAGTGCGCGACCGCGGTGCGCGGCGACCATGCGACCGTCGAGCAGGCTGTCCTGCCCGGGGCGCAGTTCGAACACCTCGTCCACGTTGCTCAGTGGCAGCGCCAGCAGGCGATCGCCCACGCGCACCATCAGCACGCGCAGGATCGCCAGGGTCAGCGGGACCGACAACTCCAGCGTGCTTCCGCGGCCGAGCTTCGAGCTTACCTGCAGGGTGCCGCCCAGTTCGGTGATGCGGGTCTTCACCACGTCCATACCGACCCCGCGGCCGGAGATGTCCGACACGGTGGCGGCGGTGCTGAAGCCGGCACGGAAGATCAGTTCGTAGCACTCGTTCTCGGTCAGGCGCGCGGCCTGGGCCTCGTCGATCACGCCCTTCTCCACCGCCTTGCGCCGGAGCACCTCGGGATTCATGCCGCGACCGTCGTCGCCGACCGAGATGACGATCCGCTCGCCGCGCTGGATCGCGGCCAGCCGCACGGTGCCGCGTCGCGGCTTGCCGGCGCGCTCGCGCTCCTCTGGCCCTTCCAGGCCGTGGTCGAGCGCGTTGCGGATCAGGTGCACCATCGGATCGGCCAGCGCCTCGACCAGGCTGCGGTCCAGGTCGGTGCCCTCGCCTTCGGTCACCAGGTCCACGTCCTTGCCAAGCTGGCGGGCGAGGTCGCGCACGATGCGCGGGAAGCGCTGGAACAGCCGGCCCACCGGCTGCATGCGCATGCCGAGCACGGCGTTCTGCAGGTCGTCGGCGACGCGGTCGAGCTCGT
>JAGWVM010000070.1 GCA_018970895.1 Lysobacteraceae bacterium
TGGCGGGCGGGCGACCGCGGTGAACGCATCACCCTCGACGCATCGTCGCTGGAGGTGCGGTCGCTGCCGGGGCAGCGGCGCGTCCGGTTCCAGTCACACTGGGTCCGGGTGAGGCTGGTGCCGGGAGCGGGACGCCGGCGTCTGCTGCTGGCTTCGCACGGTCGCGAGCTGGAGATCGGGGCTTTCCTCGCCGAAGAGGAGCGTGCCGAGCTGTCGGGGAAACTCAAGGTGCTGCTGGCCGAATCGACGGCTCCGTGGCGCAGGTAGGTTCAACAAAGGTGCAAGACATGACATCTGGCGGCATCAAGCCTCACGGTATCAAGCGCGCGGTGTTGGCCGGCCTCGGCGGGGCCATCACCCTGTTCGGCGGCGCGGCGATGGCCAATCCGGTGCCATGGCAGCTGAACATGACGCGCGGCGCCAGCACGTGGTCCGAAGTCCCGTACCACCTCAACAGCATCGCCCTGGGCGTGTGCGTGGTGATCGGCGTGCTGGTCTTCGGCGCGATGTTCATCGCCATGTTCCGCTTCCGCAAGTCGCGCGGTGCGGTGGCCGAGAAGTGGTCGCACAACACCATGCTCGAGGTGGTGTGGACCACCATCCCGGTGATCATCCTGATCACGCTGGCCTACCTGGCGACCGGTGGCCTGACCTCGTTCGCCAACACCACCGGCTCGCAGATGACCGTCAAGGTCACCGGCTACCAGTGGAAGTGGCGCTACGACTACGTCGATTACAAGGGCAAGCCGATCGACCACGTCGGCTTCATGTCCAAGCTCGACCGGCTCAGCGACGAGACCCGCCAGCTGGATTCCGGCATGGATCCGTACGCGGTGAAGACCGGCGACGAAAACACCTACCTGCTCAATGTCGATCATCCGCTGGTGGTGCCGGTCGGCACCAAGATCCGCTTCGTGATCACTGCCGGCGACGTGATCCACTCCTGGTGGGTGCCGGCGCTGGGCTGGAAGATGGATGCCATCCCCGGGATCGTCAACGCGGCCTGGACCAACATCGAGAAGCCGGGCGTGTATCGCGGCCAGTGCGCCGAGTTGTGCGGACAGGACCACGGCTTCATGCCGATCGTGGTGAAGGCGGTGCCGAAGGCCGAGTTCGAGCAGTGGCTGGCCCAGCAGCAGGCCGCCCATGCCCCGAAGCCGGCCGCCGCCACCCCCGCCACGGCGCAGGCGACCCTTCCGGCCCAGGGCAACCAGGGCTGATTTTCCGGACCGCGCCTGGCGCGGTCCCACGACTTTACGTATCAGGCAGAGGTGCAAGGCCATGGCCCACGCAGCCACCCACGACCACCACGATCATCACGGCGCACCGAGCAATTTCTTCGTGCGCTGGTGCATGTCCACCAACCACAAGGACATCGGCACCCTGTACCTCGTGTTCGCGCTGGTGATGTTCTTCATCGGCGGCAGCTTCGCGATGGTGATCCGCGCCGAACTGTTCAAGCCCGGCCTGCAGCTGGTGCAGCCGTACTTCTTCAACCAGATGACCACCATGCACGCGCTGGTGATGATCTTCGGCGCGGTGATGCCGGCCTTCGTGGGCCTGGGCAACTGGATGATCCCGCTGATGATCGGCGCGCCGGACATGGCGCTGCCGCGCATGAACAACCTGTCCTTCTGGATCATGCCGTTCGCCTTCGCGCTGCTGCTGTCCACCCTGTTCTCCGCGGGTGGCGCGCCGGCCGGTGGCTGGACCATGTATCCGCCGCTGGCGCTGCAGGGCGGCTCGGTGGCGCAGATGGTGTTCGCCATCCACCTGATGGGCATCAGCTCGATCATGGGCGCGATCAACATCATCGCGACGATCCTCAACATGCGCGCGCCGGGCATGGACCTGCTGAAGATGCCGGTGTTCGTGTGGAGCTGGCTGATCACCGCGTTCCTGCTGATCGCGGTGATGCCGGTGCTCGCCGGTGCGGTGACGATGCTGCTGACCGACAAGTACTTCGGCACCAGCTTCTTCAATGCCGCCGGTGGTGGTGACCCGGTCCTGTACCAGCACATCTTCTGGTTCTTCGGGCACCCCGAGGTCTACATCATGATCCTGCCGGCATTCGGGATCATCTCGGAGATCATCCCGACCTTCGCCCGCAAGCCGATCTTCGGCTACAAGGCCATGGTGTTCGCGATCGCCTCGATCGCCTTCCTGTCGTTCATCGTGTGGGCGCACCACATGTTCGCCGTCGGCCTGCCGCTGGGCGCCGAGGTGTTCTTCATGTACGCCACGATGCTGATCGCGGTGCCGACCGGCGTGAAGGTGTTCAATTGGGTGTCCACCATGTGGGGTGGCTCGATGACCTTCGAGACGCCGATGCTGTTTGCCATCGCGTTCGTCATCCTGTTCACCATCGGCGGCTTCTCCGGTCTGATGCTGGCGCTGGCCCCGGCCGACTTCCAGTACCACGACACCTACTTCGTGGTGGCGCACTTCCACTACGTGCTGGTGACCGGCGCGGTGTTCTCGATCATCGCCGCCACCTACTACTGGCTGCCGAAGTGGACCGGCCGCATGTACTCCGAATTCTGGGGCAAGATGCACTTCTGGAACTCGGTGATCTGGGTCAACGTGCTGTTCTTCCCGCAGCACTTCCTGGGTCTGGCCGGCATGCCGCGTCGCATTCCCGACTACAACGTGGCGTTCGCCAACTTCAACATGATCAGCTCCATCGGCGGCTTCCTGTTCGGCGCCTCGCAGCTGATCTTCGTGGGCGTGCTGATCCACGCCGTGTGGGGCTCGAAGAAGAAGGCCACCGACCGCGTCTGGGAAGGCGCCAAGGGGCTGGAGTGGACGGTGCCGTCGCCGGCGCCCTTCCACACCTTCGAAGTGCCGCCGGTGATCAACGACGAAGAACTGGCCCACGGCCACGTCGACCATTGATCGCACCAGGGTGCCGCCGTCCCGCGACGGTGGTGCCGGAGAGTCAGCCGGACATGCAAGAGACTTCGCAGCAGACCATGATGGATGCGCGCCGCCGGGGAGCCCGGCGCACCGCGCTGATCACGGCGGGGATCGCCCTGGTGGTGTTCGCCCTGTCCTTTTTGCAGATGGTGCGTTGAAACCGGCGGTTTAGGGCAAATTCCCCGCACGAGACGGCGGGGCGGTCGTTAGATAGACATCCACGGGAACCTTCACGATGGGTCAGCAGCAAGGCGCTTACTTCGTACCAACCAAGAGCTCGTGGCCGTTCGTCGCCGCCGTGGTGATGTTCACCACCATGTTCGGCGCCAGCCACTGGCTCAGCGCTCAGCCGAGCGACACCTCGTTCGGCAAGACCGTGCTGACCATCGGCATCGTCGGCGTGCTGGCCATGTTCTTCGGCTGGTTCCGCTCGGTGATCCGCGAGTCGCTGGCCGGCAACTACAACGACCAGGTGGATCGTTCCTTCCGCATGGGCATGTTGTGGTTCATCTTCTCCGAGGTCATGTTCTTCGGCGCGTTCTTCGGCGCACTGTTCTACGCCCGCATGTTCGCCGTGCCGTGGCTGTCGGGCGAAGGCCACGGCGTGCTGACCAACCAGTTCCTCTATCCGTCGTACACCGGCGGCTGGGGCGCGGCGGGCGGCAACGGTCCGGCGCACATCGGCGGCAACTTCGAGACCGTCACGGCGTGGGGCCTGCCCCTGCTGAACACGCTGATCCTGCTGACTTCCAGCGTGACGGTGACCATCGCGCATCACGCGCTGAAGTCCGCCCACCGCGGCCGCGTGCTGGTCTTTCTCGGCCTGACCGTGCTGCTCGGCGCGCTGTTCCTGTACTGCCAGGCGCACGAGTACATGGAGGCCTACAAGGAGCTGAACCTCACGCTGCATTCCGGCGTGTACGGCTCGACCTTCTTCATGCTCACCGGCTTCCACGGCCTGCACGTCACCCTCGGCACGATCATGCTCGCGGTGATCTGGTTCCGCGTGCTGAAGGGTCACTTCACCAAGGAGCACCACTTCGGCTTCGAGGCGGTCGCCTGGTACTGGCATTTCGTGGACGTGGTCTGGCTCGGGCTGTTCATGTTCGTCTACATCCTCTGAGCCGGATCCGCTCCGGACACGAAAAAGCCCGCCGAAAGGCGGGCTTTTGCTTGATCGGAAGGCCGGGCGCTTCGCCGCATCGCGCGGTGCGCACCGGCGCCTCCCGCTACACTCCAGAGTTTCTGTCAGCCGTTGACGCCATGCGGATGCAGCCAGCCCATCCATATCCCGAGCATCACCATCAGGATGAGCAGGATCGACAGGCCGATGCGACGGGTCAGCGCCCACGCCGTGCGACGGCTGCTGCCATCGCGGTCGGTCATCATGAAGTAAAGCGCCTGACCGAGGTTGAACAGCACCACCAGCAGCAGAACCACCAGCGCGTATTTGTAGACGGTTTCCACGTGACTGACCCGTACGATGTTGACATCCGGAGTATAGCGGCGTGCCGAGGGCCGTCCGCATGAGCGCCTTTCGCCGCCCGGCGTGGTGGTCGGTGCTGCTCACCGTGGCCGGTGCGCTGCTGTTCGTGCGCCTGGGCTTCTGGCAGCTGCACCGCGCGGCAGAGAAGGAAGCGCTGATGCGGCGCTATGCCACAGCCGCGAGCGCGCCGCTGCAGGAGTTCGATCGCGTGGCCGCGTCGCCGCCCGCGCAGGCCTACCCGCGGGTCCGCGTGACCGGCCACTATCTGCCTGGCCGCGTCTACCTGCTCGACAATCCGCGCCACGATGCACTCGGGGGGGTGGAGGTCTACGCGCCGGTCGAGCTCGCCGGTCACGCCCGGCTGCTGCTGGCCGATCTGGGTTTCCTGCCCGGCAACGGGACCGATGCCACGCCGCAGGTGCCCCCCTTGCCTGCCGGCAGCGTCGAGCTGGAGGGCCTGTATGTGCCGCCGCCCGGCTTTGCGCTGGAAATGGGGGGCGATGCGCTTGCGCGGCAGACCGCGTATCCGAAGAAGACCATTT
The DNA here is from genome assembly GCA_018970895.1 of Lysobacteraceae bacterium. Taxonomy (GTDB): domain Bacteria; phylum Pseudomonadota; class Gammaproteobacteria; order Xanthomonadales; family Rhodanobacteraceae; genus Dyella_A. The sequence goes on from JAGWVM010000070.1 coordinate 4,945, forward strand.
TTCTCGACATGCGACAGGTGTCCGGAGATCTTGGCCGCCCGCTGTTCCCCCGGCTGCTTGCGCTGGATCCGGATCCGGCGGCGATCTACGAGCGCAAGCGCATGCCCGACTTTTCCTCGATGCCGCCCTCGCGCCATCGCGCCTATGCCTTCCAGTGGTTCACCTTCGCCCTCGCGGCCGTGGTGATCTTCCTGGTGCTCCACCGCAAGCGCCGTTCGCGCCCGCGGGCCTCCTGAGGAACGCCGATGAACGCTCCCGTCCCCGATCCGGCCCTGCGCAAGGGCAGACTCAAGCTTTTGCTTATCGCCGCGGTGTTCGCGGCGCCGATGATCGCCGCCGGACTGCTCACCCTCTCGGGCTGGCAACCCGAGGGCAAGGCCCACGGCCAGCCGGTGGTCCCCCAGCGCAACCTGCTCGATGAGCAGGTCCGCGTCACCCTCGACGACGGCACGGTCTACCCGTGGCGGGACCGGCAGCCGCGCATGACCCTGGTTGCCTTCACCGGCCCGACCTGCGCGAGCCGTTGCCTGCAGCAACTGTCGGCCATCGCCAAGGCCCGCGTGATGCTCAATCGCAACCAGCCGCGGCTGCGCCTGCTGCTGCTCGGCCCCACGCCGCCGGGGCAGACCGTCGCCGGCAACCGCCTGACCCTCGGCGCCAACCCCGACGCCTCCTACCTGCTGGGCCGCGACCAGGCAGCGCGCCTGGCCGAGTTCGTGCCGGCCACGCCGGATAGCGTCAGCGCGCTGCTGGTGGAATCCAACGGCACGGCTCTGTCGTTCTATCCCGCCGGCTTCGATGCCGCCGGCCTGGCCCAGGACCTGCAAAAGGTGATCCGCTGATGACCGACCGTTCGACCCTCGTGCTGCGCCGCCTCTCGCTGCTGGCGGCCGTGTTCGCCTTCGGGCTGGTGATGTTCGGTGCCTTCGTGCGCCTGTCCAACGCCGGCCTGTCCTGTCCCGACTGGCCGACCTGCTACGGCAAGGCCACCTGGCCGACCGCACCGCACGAGGTGGCCAAGGCCGACGCGGCCTTCCCGCAGCGGCCGTTCGAGGACAACAAGGCCTGGCGCGAACAGGTGCACCGGCTGCTGGCCGGCACCCTCGGCTTCGCCGTGTTCACGATGGCGCTGGTTGCTGCCTGGCGGCAGCGCGCGCGGGCCGTGGCGGTGCTGCTCGGCGCGGGTTTCGCCGTGGTCGGCGTGACGCTCTACATGCGCCACGATTATCTCTGGTCCAGCCTCGCCTCGGCGGTGGCGATCGGCCTGCCGCTGGCGGCCGCGCTCACCCTCCCGCGGCCGGGTGCGTGGAAGGCCTGCGTGCTGGCGTTCGCGGTGATCATCTTCCAGGCCATGCTCGGCATGTGGACGGTGACCCTGCTGCTCAAGCCGATCGTGGTGATGGGGCACCTCCTCGGCGGCCTCACGACCTTTTCGCTGCTGGCCTGGGCGGCCCTGCGTTTCGCCGGCGTGGGCAGCGACGACGAGCGCCTGGCCGGCCTGCGCCGGGTCGTCGTGCTCGGGCTGGTCCTGCTCGCGTGCCAGATCGCGCTGGGCGGCTGGACCTCGTCCAACTACGCGGCGCTCGCCTGCGGCACCGATTTCCCCAAGTGCCTGGGCCAGTGGATGCCGCCGACCGATTTCCACCAGGGCTTCGTCCTGTGGCGCGAGGTCGGCGTCAACTACGAGGGCGGCGTGCTGGATCTTGCCGCCCGCAGCGCGATCCAGATCGCGCACCGGATTGGCGCGCTGGTGGTGTTCTGCTACCTCGGCTGGCTCGCGCACAAGGTGGCGCGGGCGGGCCTGCGCCGGTTCGGCATCGGCATCGGCGCGGCGCTGGTGACCCAGGTGCTGCTGGGCATCAGCAACGTGCACTTCGGTCTGCCCCTGTGGGTAGCGACCGCGCATAACGGCGTCGCCGCAGTGCTGCTGTTCACCCTGCTGGCCACCCTGGCCCGCACCCAGCGTCGCCGGGCGGACGGCCCGCCGCTGGTAGAATCGACCGGATGACCGCCCACTTCAGAGAGTACCTGCAGCTCACCAAGCCCCGCGTCGTCGCGCTGCTGGTGTTCTGCGCCGTCATCGGCATGTTCCTCGCGGTGCCCGGCCTCCCGCCGTGGCGCGCGCTGGTGTTCGGCACGCTGGGCATCTGGATGGCCTCCGGCTCGGCGGCGGCGTTCAACCACCTGATCGACGAGCGCATCGACAAGCTGATGGCGCGTACCGCGCGCCGTCCGCTGGCTACCGGTGCATTGAGCGTGCGCCAGGTGCTGGTGTTCGCGGTACTGCTGGGCATCGCCTCGATGCTGGTGCTCGGGCTGCTGGTCAACACGCTCACCGCGGTGCTCACCTTCGGCGGCCTGATCGGCTACGCGCTGGTCTACACCGCCTACCTCAAGCGGGCCACGCCGCAGAACATCGTGATCGGCGGACTCGCCGGCGCGATCCCGCCGGTGCTCGGCTGGACCGCGGTGACCGGCCACCTGCACGCCTTCGCGCTGCAGCTGTGCCTGATCATCTTCGTGTGGACGCCGCCGCATTTCTGGGCGCTGGCCATCTTCCGTCGCGAGGACTACGCCCGCGCCCAGGTGCCGATGCTGCCGGTCACCCACGGCGTCAGCTACACCCGCTGGCACGTGCTGCTGTACACCGTGCTGCTGGTGGTGGTGACCCTGCTGCCCGCGTTCACCGGCTATACCGGGCTGGTCTACCTCGGCGGTGCCGTGGTGCTCGACGTCGTGTTCCTGTACTACGCGATCCGCCTGATGAACCCGCCGGACGAATACTTCGCCATGCGGGTATTCCATTACTCCATCGTGTACCTGATGGCGCTGTTCGCGCTGCTGCTGGCCGATCACTGGCTGCTGCCGGCGGGCGCACCGTCCGGGCTGGTGTTCCAGCCGGTCGGATGAGCGGCAGGGGGGAGGCGCGGTGCGGATCCTGATCGCCGAAGACTCGCCCACGCTGGGACGCGACCTGCGCGACGCGCTGGTGCGCGACGGGCATGTGGTCGACGTCGCCACCGACGGCGAGCAGGCCCTGCACTTCCTCGCCACGTTCAGCTACGACGTGGTGACCCTCGACCTGATGATGCCGCGCGTGGACGGCTGGGCGGTGCTGCGCAGCCTGCGCGACCGGCCCGAACGGCCGCGCGTGCTGGTGCTCTCGGCCCGCGGGCAGGTGGAAGACCGCGTCGACGTGCTCAACCTGGGCGCCGACGACTTCATGGTCAAGCCGTTCGCCTACGTCGAGCTGCTGGCACGCCTCAACGCGCTGATGCGTCGTGGCGACAGCGCCCCGGTGCTGCTTGCCGCCGGCCGGCTGGTGGTGGATCCGCGTGCGCGTACCGCGCGCGTCGACGAGACGCCGCTGCCCCTGTCGCCGAAGGAGTACGCGCTGCTGGAGATGCTGCTGCTCAACCGCGGGCGCGTGCTCTCGCGCACCGCGCTGTTCGAGGGCCTGTACGACGCACGCAGCGAAGCTTCGGACAAGGTGATCGAGGTGCTAGTGAGCACGCTGCGCACCAAGCTGGCGCAGGCCGGCATCGACAGCCTGATCGAGACGCGGCGGGGCTTCGGCTATGTCGTGGCTCCGTAAGGCCCTGTTCGGCTCGATCCGCGCACGCCTGCTGCTGCTGCTGCTGGGCGGCCTGGGCACCCTGATGTTCGCCCTGTTCCTGCTGCTCGACTTCAGCATCGACCGGCAGATCTTCGGACGGCTCGACACCACCCTGCTCGGCCGTGCCCGCAGCGTGGTGGTGCTGCTGGAGTCGCACACCCGCGATGACGCCTGGCAGGAGCTGCACGAGCTGAGCCCGGAGTACGCCACCGGCGGGCACACCGACTTCGTGCAGATATGGGACGCCAGCGGCACCACCCTGCTGCGTTCGGGCAGCAATGCACAGGGCAATCTCGCCCCGCCGCCGACCGCGGTGCCGGCCAACGCCCCGCTGTTCTACGACCTGCGGCTGCCCGACGGCCACCGCGGACGCGCGGTCGGCCTGCGCTTCGCCATGCCGGGCCGCCACGACGACGCCGTGCTGGTGGTGGCGGAGGAACGCGAACAGGTCGACCAGCTCGAGCGTCGCGTGCACGTGGCGCTGGTACTCGGCGTGTTCGGCATGGGGTTGCTGGCCGCGCTGCTCTCGGTGCTTGCCGTTCGCGGGGGGCTGCGTCCGCTGCTGGCCTTCGCCACGGGTACCGGACCCGATGGCGAGATGCGCGTGGAGCCCCTTCCGGTGGCGCGCATGCCCAGCGAACTGCGGCCGTTCGCCGACACGCTGAACGCCGCGTTCGCCCGCCTGCAGGCGGCCCTGGGCCGCGAGCGCCGCTTTGCCCGCGACGTCGCGCACGAGCTGCGCACGCCGTTGGCCGAGACGCGCATGGCGGTCGAGCTTGCCCGTCGCGGCACGCCGTCGCCGCAGGTCTGGGAGGGCGCGCTGGCCTCGATCGACCGCATGCAGCGCTGCATCGACGGACTGCTTGCGCTGTCGCGCTACGAGGCCGGCATCGACCGGGCCCAGGTCGAACCGCTGGAGCTGGTCGACCTGCTGCGCCGGTCGCTGGCAATGGTGCAGGGACCGGCGAACAAGCGCGGCGTGTCGATCGCCGCCACGCTCCCGGGCGAGTGCTGGGTGCTGTCCGATCCCGCCCTGCTCGAGCGCATCGTCGACAACCTGCTGCTCAACGCCGCCGAATACGCCCCGGCCGGCAGCGACGTGCAGCTGACCCTCGCCGCGACCGCCGCAGACTGCACGTTGCGCGTGGGAAACCGCGCGCCGGACCTGCTGCCGGAAGACGTGGCGCGGCTGGGCGAGCGGTTCTGGCGCAAGTCGGCGGCGCGCGAGTCGAGCAACCACGGAGGCCTCGGCCTGGCGCTCTCCGGCACGCTGGCCGGGCTGCTGGGCCTGCGCCTGGAATTCACGCTGGAGCAGGGCGTGCTCTGGGCCGCGCTGGGCCCCCTGCGACCGATTGTCCCGACGGAACAGCCGGCCTCTTAAGCGTCCCTGAAGTTTCGCACCGCACGCTTGGCGGACGTCCTGTCCTGCCTGGAGTGCGCCATGTCCCGTCGGCTGCTGCCGCTGCTGATCCTCCTGCCTGCGCTGGCCTGCGGGCACGCTGCTGCCGCCGAGGCGGTGAAGACCCTGACGCCCGCGCAGAAGCAGGCGCTGGACATCCGCACCGGCAGCGCCCAGCGGGCCGTTCATGTCCCGCTGGACGGGCTGCCGGCCCGGGTCAGCGTGCCGCTGACCGGCAGCGCGGTGGTCACCGCCCCCTACGAGGGCGTGGTGGTCGAACTGCTCGCCCGCGAGGGCCAGACGGTGCGGCAGGGCCAGACGCTGGCGCGCATCCGCAGCCGCGAGGCGATGACGCTGGGCGCCGACCTCGCCGCCGCACAAGGCGAGTTCCGCGTCGCCAGCGCGCAGGCCGGGCGGGATCGCCAGCTGCTCGCCGAGGGCATCATCCCGGCCGCGCGGGCGCAGGCCGACGAAGCCCGAAGTGCCGCCGCTGCCGCCCGGCTGCGCGAACTGCAGGCGGCACGCGCGATGGCCCCTGCCGGCGCCGTGCCGGGCACCTACGAACTGCGCGCGCCGATCGCCGGTCGCGTGCTCGAACGCGCGCTGCAGCTGGGCGAGCCGGTGGCGATGTTCGCCAAGGCCTACGTGCTGGCGGCCGGCAACCAGGTGATGCTGGAAATGCAGGTGCCGGCGCGCGATGCGGCGGGCCTGCGTCCCGGCCTTCCGGTGCAGGTCGCGGGCGGCGGCGGCGAGGGGCGGGTCAGCGAGATCGGTGGCGCCGTGGATCCGGCCAGCCAGACCGTCCGCGTGCGTGCCGACGTCGACGGCGGCCGGCTGCTGGTCGGCCAGCAGGTGCGCGCCACGCTGCTGTTGCCGGCGCCGGCCAACGCCGTGCAGGTACCGTCCGAGGCGGTGATCGAGCGCGAAGGCCAGACCCGCGTCTACGTGGCCCGCGACGGCGGCTTCGTCGCCGTGCCGGTGCAGCGCCTGGCGCAGACCACCACTGGCGAAAGCGTGATCACCGGCGCGGTTGCCGCCGGCACCGAGCTGGTGGTGCGCGGCGCCGCGCGGCTCGACGCCATGCCGGCCGGAGGCCAGTGACATGCTGCGCCGGCTGATCGAATTCTCGCTGTCGCAGCGCCTGCTGGTGCTGCTGGCCGCGCTGGCCCTCGCGGGCGGCGGCGTGTGGGCCTTCATGCGCCTGCCGATCGACGCCTACCCGAACATCGCGCCGACCCAGGTCAAGCTGATCCTGAAGGCGCCGGGCATGACCCCGGAGGAGGTCGAGGCGCGCGTGGTCACGCCGCTGGAGATGGAACTGCTCGGCATTCCCGACGCGGTGATGCTGCGTTCCACCGCCAAGTACGCGATCGCCGACGTCACCCTCGACTTCCGCGACGGTACCGACATCTACTGGGCCCGCCAGCAGGTCGCCGAGCGCTTTGCCGCGGCGTCCGGCTCGCTGCCGCCGGACATCTCCGGCGGCCTGGCACCGATCGCCACGCCGCTGTCGGACATGTTCATGTTCACCATCGAGGGCGGCGGCCTGAGCCTGGCCGAGCGGCGCACGCTGCTGGACTGGACCATCCGCCCGGCGCTGCGCACGATCCCGGGCGTGGCCGACCTCAACGCGCTCGGCGGCCAGGTGCGCAGCTTCCTGGTGGAGCCGGACCGCGCGCGTCTCTCCGCCGCCGGGCTGCACTTCCGCGACGTGGTCGACGCGCTCCAGCGCAACAACCGCAACGACGGTGCCGGCCGCCTGCGCGACGGCGACGACGCCCTGATCGTGCGCGCCGAGGGCGCGCTGCGCTCGCTCGACGACGTGCGCGAGGTGGTGGTGGCCAGCCGTGACGGCCTGCCGGTGCGTGTGGGCGACCTGGCCGAGGTGCGCTATGGCGCACTCACCCGCTATGGCGCGGTGACCCGCGACGGCGTGGGCGAGGCGGTCGAGGGACTGGTGGTCGGCCTGCGCGGCGCCGATGCGCAGAGCGTGGTCGGACAGGTGCAGGCCAAGCTGGCCGAGCTGCAGGCCAGCTTCCCGGCCGGCGTGAAGATCGAACCCTTCTACAACCGCAGCGCGCTGATCGAACGCGCGGTGGGCACGGTGACCGAGGCGCTGATCGAGGCCACCGTGCTGGTGGTGATCCTGCTGCTGCTGTTCCTCGGCGACGTGCGCGCCGCGCTGGTGGTGTCGCTGACCCTGCCGATGGCCGCCTTGTGCACCTTCATGCTGATGCGGCTGTTCGGCATGAGCGCCAACCTGATGAGCCTGGGCGGCCTGGCGATCGCCATCGGCATGCTGGTGGACGCGGCCGTGGTCGTGGTGGAGAACACCGTCAGCCGCCTTGCGCCCGACGCCGGCGCGGCCCAGCTGCCGCGGCTGCACCGCATCTACCGCGCGGTGGTCGAGGTGGCCAAGCCGGTCACCGCCGGCATCGTGATCATCTGCCTGGTGTTCCTGCCGCTGCTCACCCTGCAGGGGCTGGAGGGCAAGCTGTTCGGGCCGGTGGCGCTGACCATCGTGTTCGCGCTGGCCTCCTCGCTGGCGCTGTCGATGACGGTGATTCCGGTGTTGTGCTCGCTGCTGCTGCGCGAGCACGCCCACGGCGAGCCGTGGCTGATGCGCCAGATCGACCGCGGCTACCGGCCGCTGCTGGACTGGTCGCTGGGTCACGGCCGCGCGATGGGCATCGGCGCCGGCGTGGTGCTGCTGCTCGGCGTGGGCGCCTACCTGGGCACCGGCAAGACCTTCATGCCGACCATGGACGAGGGCGACATGCTGGTGCAGCTGGTCAAGCAGCCGTCGATCAGCCTGGAGGCCTCGCGCGACCAGGATCTGGCGATCGAGCGCGCGATCAAGGCGAAGCTGCCCGAGGTGGAGCACGTCATCGCGCGGTTGGGTTCGGACGAGCTGGGGCTGGATCCGATGGGCCTCAACGAGACCGACATGTTCCTGCAGCTCAAGCCCAAGTCCGAGTGGCGCGAGCCCGACAACGCCTGGCTGGAAGACCAGCTGCGCAAGGTGATGGCCGACTTCCCCGGCATCGAGTACGGCTTTACCCAGCCGATCCAGATGCGCGTGTCCGAGATGCTCACCGGCAGCCGCGGCGACGTGGCGGTGAAGGTGTTCGGTCCGGACCTGTCCACGCTGAACCAGCTCGCCAATCGCATCGCCGCGATCATGCAGCAGACCCAGGGCAGCCAGGACGTGATCGCGCAGACGCAGGAAGGCGTGCGCTATCTGCGCGTGCGCGTCGACCGCATGCTGGCGGGTCGTTACGGTCTGGACGTGTCGGCGGTGCAGGACGAGCTGCGCGGCCAGCTGGAAGGGCTCGGCGCCGGCGTCGTGCTGGAGCAGCAGCGCCGTACGCCGCTGCTGGTGCGCGGCGCGCCGTGGGTGGCGCAGACGCCGGCGCAGTTCGAGCGGCTCAGCCTCGCCCGCGGCGACGCCGGTGAAGTCCCGCTCGACCAGCTGGCTACCATCGAGCCCGGCACCGGCCCGGTGCAGGTGCGCCGCGAGAACGGCTCGCGCTTCGCGCTGGTGCAGGCGAACGTGGCCGGCCGCGACCTGGTCGGCTTCGTCGAGGAGGCGCGCCAGCGCGTGCAGCAACAGGTGCACCTGCCGGCCGGCTACGCGGTGACCTGGGGCGGCCAGTTCGAGAACCAGCAGCGTGCCGCGGCCCGGCTCGCGGTGGTGGTGCCGATCGCGCTGGGGCTGATTTTCCTGGTGCTGTTCTCCACCTTCGGCTCGGTGCGCCAGGCGGTGCTGATCCTGTGCAACGTGCCGTTCGCGCTGGTCGGCGGCGTGGTCACGCTGTGGCTGACCGGGCAGTACCTGTCGGTGCCCGCCTCGGTGGGCTTCATCGCGCTGCTCGGCATCGCGGTGCTCAACGGCCTGGTGCTGGTGACCCACTTCAACCAGCTGCGCGCCACCGGCATGCCGCTGGCCGAGGTGGTGCGCGAGGGCGCACTGCGCCGGCTGCGCCCGGTGATGATGACCGCCTCGATCACCGCGCTGGGCCTGGTGCCGCTGCTGTTCGCCAGCGGCCCCGGTTCGGAGGTGCAGCGGCCGCTGGCGATCGTGGTAATCGGCGGCCTGGTCACCTGCACCGCGCTCACCCTGTTGCTGCTGCCGGTGCTGTTCCGCCGCTACGGCGAGTCCAAGGCCTGACCGGGCCGCAAGGAGATTCCCATGACGCTCATACTCAAGCGGCTGACCCTGCTCGCCGCGCGTGAACTGGAAGAGACCCTGGTCGAGGCCCTGCTCGACCTGCAGCCGGCGCTGCCCGGCTTCACCACCGCGCTGGTGTCCGGTCACGGCGAAGGCTTCGCCCGCGCCTCGGTGCAGGAAAGCGTGCGCGGGCGGATCGACCGGCTGCAGCTGTGGATCGTGCTGCCCGAGGGTGACGTCAGGCGCGTGCTCGACATGCTGGCCGCGCGCTTCGCGCACAGCCGGCTGCGCTGGTGGATCGAGCCGGTCGAGACGATGGGGGAACTGGCATGAAGCGCATCGTGTCCCTGTTCGCATGTGGTGCTTTGCTGCTCGCGCCGGCCGCGTTCGCGCAGAGCGCACCCGCGGACACCTCGCTGCCGGCCCAGGAGCTGGTGCTGAAGGTCATCCAGGTCACTCCGGAGGTGCAGGCGGCGCGGGCGATGCTGGACCGCGCCGAGGCCGAAGCCCGCATGCGCCAGGCGGGACCGCACGAGCCCCAGCTCTCGCTGATCCCGCAGACCCGCCGCATCGACGGCGATCGCCGCTACCGCGAGTGGGAAGTCGATCTTTCCCGTGGCGTGCGCTGGCCGGGCAAGGCGCGGCTGGACCGCGAGATCGGTGCGGCCGGCCGCGAAGCGGCCAGCCTGGCGTTCGAAGACGCCCATCATGCCGCCGCGCGCCGGTTGCTGGCACTGTGGTCGGACTGGCAGCGTGCCGCCGCGATCGCCGGCCTGCGCGAGGCCCAGCTTGCCGCGTGGCAGCGCGAGCGTGCCGCGGTGATGCGTCGCGTGCAGCTGGGCGACGCTGCCGCGCGCGACCGGATCGCGCTCGACGCCGCGGTGGCCCAGGCCGAAGCCGCGGTGGCCCAGGCCCAGGCCGAGGCCGATACCACCCGGCTGGCCCTGTCCTCGGCCTTCCCGGACCTGCCTTTGCCCGGCCAGGTGCACCTCCCGGCGACAGTGACCGCTCTGGACGGCAGCGATGCCACCTGGATCGACCTGATCCAGCAGCGCAGCCACGAGATCGGGACCGCCGCGGCGATCGCCCGCAAGAAGGACGCCGAGGCCCGCCGTGCCCGTGCCGATCGGCTGCCGGACCCGCAGATCGGCCTGCGCGTGATCAGCGACCGTGGCGGGCGCGAACACGCTTACGGTGTCACCGTGACCCTGCCGCTGGGCGTGTCCTACCGAGCCGCCGAGGCGGCCGCCGCCGGCGCCGATGCCATGGGCGCCCAGGCGGATCTGGCGATGGTTCGCCGCGACGTCGGCCGGGACGCGCGCCAGGTGGTTACCCTTGCCCGCGCCCGCTACACCATCTGGCAGCGCCAGCAGCAGGCCGCGGAGGCCACCGCCAGCAGCGCCGACAAGGCCGAGCGCGGGTATGCACTGGGCGAGCTGGGGCTGGACGAGATGCTGATCGCACGGCGCGCCGCCCAGGAGTCGGAGCTCGCCGCCAGCCGGGCCGAGATCGACGCGATCGAGGCCGTCACGCGGGTCAAGGTCGATGCCCATGCGATGTGGCACCGCCATGATCCGGGCGACCACGACGAAGAGATGCCGGTCGCCGTCGCGACCGAGGCAGCCGACCCGATGCGTCCGGCGCTCCCGGCGCTGCCCGCCGGACAGTGAGGCGCGCAGGAACTTTCGCCCGCCAGGGCATTGACAGCAGCCTGCTGCAGCACAACAATCCGCGCGCCGTCCGGCGCGCCCGCGTCGTCCCGGCATCCAAGTCCGACCAACCCAAGGCATATGGACGTCTACCCTAGTCGCAGCGCCGACTCCCGCGAGCATCGGGTGCCGGCATTGCATAACAAGTCGAACGCCTGCGGCGACCGCCTGCGGTCGGCCGACGCTTTCCGCTAGGAAACGTCCGGCCCACTCCCGACGGTGCGCACCCGGCACCGTTACCCGAGGAGATGGGCCCATGAAGCTCCTTCGCGATTCCCTCCGCTGGCGTGCACTGCGCGCCCCGCTGCTCGGCGTGCGTCCCCGCGCCGAGCGCCGTTACACCGTGACCGTGCCGGCTCCGCGCAATCCGTCCGTTCGCGCCGCCGAGCGCGCCACCGCCGCGGTGCCGGGCCTGCGCTGATGCACGGTCGCTTCATCCGCAAGGGCTGGCCTCCGCCAGGCTCTCGAACGCCGCGGTCGTCATCGCGATCGCGGCCCAGCCTTCCCGTGCCGGCGGCCAGCTGACCTCCCCTTCCCTGGCTCCCGGCGTGCGCCGACCCGCAACGACGGACGCTTTCGCATGACCCGGCAGCCCCATTCCCACGCGGCACGCAAGACCGCGGGCAAGCCTTCCCCGATGCACTCCACGTTGGCCGCCGCCGCCGAGGCGTGGCGTCCGGTGGACGCGTTGTTCGCCACCTTCGGCACCGGCCACGACGGCCTCGACGAAGAGGCGATCCAGGCGCGCCTGCAGGCCGACGGCCCCAACGAGGTGTCGCACGAGAAGCCGCCACACTGGTCGCGGCAACTGCTGCACGCCTTCCTCAACCCGTTCATCATCGTGCTGCTGTCGCTGGCCGTGGTGCAGCTGGCCACCGATGCCAGCGATCTCACCGGGCCGGTGATCGTGATGGTGATGGTGGGCATCAGCGTGCTGCTCAGCTTCAGCCAGGAGTACCGCTCCTCGCAGGCGGCGGAAAAGCTCAAGGCGATGGTGCGCAACACCGCCAGCGTCACGCGCCGCGCCTCGGACGGCCACAGCGAGCGCATCGAGGTACCGGTGGTCGAGCTGGTGCCCGGCGACATCGTGCACCTGGCCGCCGGCGACATGGTGCCGGCCGACCTGCGCCTGCTCGCTGCCAAGGACCTGTTCATCAGCCAGGCGATCCTCACCGGCGAGTCGCTGCCGGTGGAGAAGGCCGCGCCCAGCGGCCGCGACCTGCTCGATGCCGGGAGCGGCAATCCGCTGGAGCTGTCCAGCGTCTGCTACATGGGCACCAACGTGATCAGCGGTACCGCCAACGCGCTGGTAGTAGCTACCGGCAGCCGTACCTATCTCGGCTCGATCTCGCACAGCCTGGCCGGCCAGCGCGTGCAGACCAGTTTCGACCGCGGCGTGAAGTCGGTCAGCTGGCTGCTGATCCGCTTCATGGCGGTGATGGTGCCGATCGTGTTCGCGCTGAACTGGTGGGACAAGGGCGACTTCTTCGAGGCGCTACTGTTCGCGCTGTCGGTGGCGGTGGGCCTGACCCCGGAGATGCTGCCGCTGATCGTCACCGCCAATCTCGGCAAGGGCGCGCTGGCCATGTCCAGGCGCAAGGTGGTGGTCAAACGCCTCAACGCGATCCAGAACTTCGGCGCGATGGACGTGCTGTGCACCGACAAGACCGGCACGCTGACGCTGGACCGGATCGTGCTGGAGCGCCACCTGGATCTCGACGGCGAGGAATCCGACGAGGCGCTGGAATTCGGCTACCTCAACAGCCGTTTCCAGACCGGCCTGAAGAACCTGATGGACAAGGCGGTGCTGGAGCACCGCGACCTCGAGCCCGCCGCCGGCCGCTACCGGCTGGTGGACGAGATCCCGTTCGACTTCCAGCGCCGCCGCATGTCGGTGGTGCTCGGCGAGGCCGGTGGCGATCACCTGCTGGTGTGCAAGGGTGCGGTGGAGGAAATGCTGGCGATCTGCGACCACGCGCGGGTCGGCGGCACGCTGGTGCCGATGACGCCCGAGCGCCGCGCCGCGATCAAGGCGATGACGCGCGAGCTCAACCATGACGGCCTGCGCGTGCTGGTGGTGGCGATCCGGCAGCAGCCTGCGGCCGGGCGCGCCTACGGCGTGGCCGACGAGGCCGGCCTGACCGCGGTCGGCTGCCTGGCCTTCCTCGACCCGCCGAAGGATTCGGCCGCCACCGCGATCCGCGCGCTCAACCACCACGGCGTGGCGGTGAAGGTGATCACCGGCGACAACGAGGCGGTGACCCGCAAGATCTGCCGCGAAGTCGGGCTGGACGTCGAGCACTCGGCGCAGGGCAAGCACATCGAGCCGCTGGATGACGCGGCGCTGGACGCGCTGGTGGCGCGCACCACCGTGTTCGCCAAGATGTCGCCGTTGCAGAAGGCGCGGGTGGTCAAGTCGCTGCAGCGCCAGGGCCACACCGTGGGCTTCCTCGGCGACGGCATCAACGACGCGCCGGCGCTGCGCGAGGCCGATGTCGGCATCTCGGTGGATACCGCCACCGACATCGCCAAGGAGTCGGCCGACATCATCCTGCTGGAAAAGAACCTGATGGTGCTGGAGGAGGGCGTGATCGAGGG